>JAYUCJ010000199.1:0-22473 GCA_043740415.1 Polaromonas sp.
TCGTCCAGAAACTCTGGAACTACTGCAACGTGCTGACCGACGACCGTAGCCAGCCGCAGTAGAAGCTGCGCTGGAGCAATTCCGGTTGATTGCAGGGGATTTGGACGCCGAGGTGGTGGTCTGAATAGAGCGAAAAGCAACTATTTTTGCTATATTATTTATAGCTTCTTAGGCAATAAATACGCCGGCTAGATGTCTATTTTAAGGGTAAAAAGCCTAAAAATTCCGCGTTCTCAGAGCATGGATGTCCAAAACCCGCAAACCGCCGTATTCCACCTTGATCGTGCCTTGGTCCGACAGATTGGTCAGCGCCTCATTCACCCGTTGCCGCGATAAACCGACCAAGTAGGCGAGTTCCTGCTGCGTGATGCGCAGCACTTCGCCCACACCGGGGTAGAGCACGGGGTTGAAGAGGGCGGCTAGGCTGCGGGCGACGCGGATGTCGGGGTTGGTCATGCGGTCGATCTCGCGGGCGGCGATGAATTGGCCCAGGCGTTCGTTGAGCTGTCCCATCACGAAACGGTTGAAGCCGATGGAGTTGTCCAACAGCCAGTCAAAGGTGGCGACGGGCAGGCCGGCGACAATGCTTTTACGCAGCGCCTGAATGTTGTAGCGATAAGGCTCGCGCTTCATCACCGTGCCTTCGCCAAACCAGCCGCCTGGTGGCACGCCGGTGAAGGTGATGGTTTGGCCTTGGGCGTTGTCGCTGCTCATTTTGAGCAAACCTTGCACCAAGCCAAACCAGTAGGTCACTGGCCTGCCCGTGCGGCAGACGTAATCGCCCGGTTCTGCATCGGTCACGTCGATGTCGTTGATAACGCGTTCACGCTGTTTGTCATCTAAAAATGCCAGCCACGGAATGCCGGCCAGCTCGAACTCCGTGGGGTTGCGGCGGCGCTGGTGTAGCGTTGATTCAGGGTTATAGGTGCGAGACATATAGGGAAAGTCCTAGGCAATGTAGGGCTCAATTGTCGTCCAAACGACAACATAACGTCAAATATAAGCCTACTATTCGATCCATTAGAAGCCATTGGACATATTAGCGATGCAGACCACTTTTGCCAGATTACTGTTAAAGCATGCCACAGAGCGACCGCAAGACGCAGCCATGCGTGAAAAAGAATATGGCATTTGGCAGGCGCTGACGTGGGCAGACTTGGCCAAGATGGTCGAGCACTTGGCTTGCGGCTTGTTTGAGGCGGGGCTGAAGCGGGGTGACCACATGGTCGTCGTTGGTGCGAACCGCCCGCGTTTGTATGCCACGATGTTGGCCGTGCAGGCGCTGGGTGCGGTGCCGATTCCTTTGTACCAAGATGCGGCCGCGCTGGAATGTGTGTTTCCCATCAACAACGCAGATGTCAAATTTGCTTTTGCCGAAGACCAAGAGCAAGTCGATAAGTTGCTAGAGATTCGCCCGCAATGCCCACAGTTGACAAATATCTACTTTGACGACCCGCGTGGTTTGCGTAAGTACGCTGAGCCGGGTTTGGCCAGTTTGGAAACTTTGTTGGATAGTGGCAAAGCGTTTGCAGCAAAACACAGCGGATTTTTCAAAGCAGAAGTTGACAAAGCGCGGCCGGCTGATGTGGCCGCCATGTTTTTCACGTCTGGTACCACGGGCAACCCCAAAGGCGTGGTGCATACGCACAACAGCTTGCTGAATGCGGCAGAATCTGGCGCTAGTTTTGATAAATTGACCAGCGCAGAAGAGGTATTGGCCTATTTGCCGCCGGCCTGGATTGGGCAAAATATTTTCAGCTACTCGCAGTGGCTGGCTTGTGGCTATGTGGTGAACTGCCCAGAATCCGCCGCGACCACGACGATTGATTTGAAAGAAGTGGGTCCCACCTACTATTTCGCACCGCCGCGCGTGTTTGAAGGCTTGCTCACCAGTGTGATGATTCGCATGGAAGATGCGGGTGCTTTCAAACGCAAGATGTTCAGCTACTTTATGACGGTCGCGAAAAAAGTGGGCCCGGCGAAGACGGATGGCGCATCTGTTGGTTTGGTCGATAGCTTGAAATACGCGTTGGGCAACTGGATGGTTTACGGTCCGCTGCGCAACAACCTGGGCATGAGCCGTGTGCGCGTTGCCTACACCGCCGGCGAGGCGATCGGCCCGGATTTGTTCACGTTCTACCGCTCCATCGGCATCAACTTGAAGCAGTTGTACGGTTCGACTGAAACGGCAGTATTTGTGTGCCAACAACCGGACAACCAAGCCCGTGCTGACACAGTTGGGGTACCGTGCAACGGTGTTGAAATCAAGGTGGCGGATAACGGCGAAATTTTGGTCAAGTCACCCGGTTTGTTCAAAGAGTATTACAAAAACAAAGCGGCAACCGACGAGGTCTTGACCGAAGGCGGTTGGTACCACACCAGCGATGCCGGCTTTTTGGACGCGCATGGCCATTTGAAAATCATCGACCGTGTGAAAGACGTGGGTCGCATCCAAGGCGGCGCGTTTGATGGGGCGATGTTTGCGCCCAAGTATGTGGAAAACAAGCTGAAGTTTTTCCAACACATCAAAGAAGTTGTCGCTTATGGCGATGGCCGCGAAAAAGTCTGTGTCATGATCAACATTGATTTTGACGCCGTGGGTAACTGGGCCGAGCGTCGTAATTTATCCTACGCCGGTTACACCGATTTGGCGCAAAAGCCTGAGGTGTACCAGCTCATCAAAGAATGCGTTGAAAAAGTCAATGCCGATTTGAGCGCAGACACGATGTTGGCGGGTAGTCAAGTCAGCCGTTTCTTGATCTTGCACAAAGAGTTGGACGCCGATGATGGCGAGTTGACACGTACCAACAAAGTACGGCGCGGTTTCATCGCTGACAAATATTCAGCATTGGTGGATGGTTTGTATGCCGGTAAAACCGAACAATTCATCGCAACCGTCGTGAAGTTTGAAGATGGCCGCTCGGGCAGCGTCAGCGCGACTTTGAAGCTCTCAGACGCCACGATTTACGCGCCTGTCAAGGCCGCAGCATAAAACTTAGACAAGAACATGGCAACTAAAAAAATTGGGGACGTGATCCTCGAAGTTAAAAATATCAGCCTTGCGTTTGGCGGTGTCAAAGCGTTGAGCGATATATCGTTCGATGTGCGTGAGCATGAGGTCCGTGCCATCATTGGCCCCAACGGTGCAGGGAAAAGCTCGATGCTGAACTGCATCAATGGCGTTTACACGCCGCAGCAGGGCAGCATCACTTTCAAAGGGCAAACCTTCAGCGATATGGACAGCCACCAGGTGGCGACCATGGGCATCGCGCGCACGTTTCAAAACTTGGCCTTGTTCAAGGGCATGAGTGTGATTGACAACATCATGTCTGGCCGTAACCTGCGCATCAAGAGCAATATTTTGATGCAAGCACTGCGCATTGGGCCTGCGGAACGTGAAGAAGTTCGTCACCGCGAGTTTGTCGAACATATCATCGACTTTTTGGAAATCCAAGCCTACCGCAAAACGCCGGTTGGCCAGTTGCCTTACGGCCTGCAAAAACGCGTCGATTTGGGCCGCGCCTTGGCGATGGAGCCGCAAGTGTTGCTGCTCGATGAACCCATGGCCGGTATGAACTTGGAAGAAAAACAAGACATGTGCCGCTTTGTGCTGGACATCAACGACGAGTACGGCACAACCGTGGTGCTGATCGAGCACGACATGGGCGTGGTGATGGACATTTCCGACCGCGTGGTGGTGCTCGATTATGGTAAAAAAATTGGTGACGGCACGCCCGATGAGGTGCGCAACAACCCCGAGGTGATCAGCGCCTACCTCGGCACGTCACACTAATAAATATGACCCCCACGCTTGTCACTCCGTGTACTGCGCTGCCCCCCGAGGGGGCCGCAGTTGCCTTGGGGCGGCCCGGCGTCAACTGAATAGGATAAAAATAAAATGGCGTTCTTCTTAGAAACATTACTCGGCGGCTTGATGGCCGGCATGTTGTACTCCTTGGTTGCACTCGGCTTTGTGCTGATTTTCAAAGCCTCAGGCGTGTTTAACTTTGCGCAAGGTGCGATGGTGCTGTTCGCAGCGTTGGCCATGGCACGCTTTGCGGTGTGGATTCCCGCATGGACAGGGATTGATAACCCGATTGTGGCGAATGTGGCCGCCTTCATCATCGCAAGTGTCATCATGTTTGTGGTGGCTTGGGTGATTGAGAGGTTTGTATTGCGCCATTTGGTGAACCAAGAAGGCACCACGTTGTTGATGGCAACCTTGGGTATCAGTTACTTTTTAGATGGTTTGGGGCAAACCATTTTTGGCAGCGATATTTACAAAATCGACATCGGCATGCCTAAAGAGCCCATCATGGCGTTTGAAAGCGTGTTTCAGGGCGGCATTTTGATCAACAAAGAAGATATGTATGCGGCTTTGATTGCTGCCGTGATGGTTGCAGCACTCAGTTTGTTTTTCCAAAAAACGTCAACCGGTCGCGCTTTGCGTGCTGTGGCGGACGACCATCAAGCGGCGCAAAGTATTGGTATTCCACTCAACCGTATTTGGGTGATTGTTTGGACTGTTGCAGGCATCGTCGCTTTGGTGGCGGGCATGATTTGGGGCTCTAAACTGGGTGTGCAATTTTCATTGACGACGGTTGCCCTGCGCGCTTTACCGGTGGTGATTTTGGGTGGTTTGACGTCTGTACCCGGCGCGATCATTGGTGGTTTGATCATCGGCGTGGGCGAAAAACTGTCTGAAGTTTTCCTAGGGCCGTATGTCGGTGGCGGTATTGAAATCTGGTTTGCCTATGTGCTCGCCCTTGTCTTCTTGCTGTTCCGTCCACAAGGTTTGTTTGGCGAAAAAATCATCGACCGCGTGTAAGTGATTGAACTTATTCACCGCAAAGCCACCCCTACTCACTCCTACTAAAAGCAGTTAAAACATGTTTTACAGAGAAAACGGTCAATTCAAGACCAATTACCGCACCGACCAGCAAATCTTCCCGATTGCACAAGACCGATGGGCGGTTATCGCACTCATGGCGTTTGCTTTTATAGCCGTGCCTTTGCTGGGTAGCGACTACATGTTTCGGGCGATTTTTATTCCCTTCTTGATCATGGCTTTGGCGGCGCTTGGGGTGAATATTTTGGTGGGTTATTGCGGTCAAATCTCTTTGGGTTCGGGTGCGTTCATGGCGGTGGGTGCCTATGCTGCGTTCAACTTCTTTGTGCGTATTCCGAACATGCCGCTGGTTCCCGCTTTGATTTTGGGCGGCTTGTGTTCCACAGCGTTCGGCATTTTGTTTGGCCTTCCCAGTTTGCGTGTCAAAGGTTTGTATTTGGCGGTGGCGACCTTGGCCGCACAGTTTTTCAGCGATTGGATGTTTTTGCGCATCAAATGGTTTACCAACGACTCGCCTTCCGGCTCGGTTTCTGTATCAGGCTTGCAAGTGTTTGGTTTCCAAATCGAAAGCCCTATTTCCAAGTATTTGTTTTGTTTAACTATTTTGGCTGTTTTGGGCTTGATGGCTAAAAACTTGGTGCGTAGCGCGATTGGCCGCGAGTGGATGGCGATTCGGGATATGGACGTGGCCGCTGCTGTGATCGGCATCCGCCCTATGTATGCCAAACTCAGTGCGTTTGCGGTCAGTTCCTTCATTATCGGCATCGCAGGTGCTTTGTGGGGCTTTGTTTATTTAGGTGCGTGGGAGCCAGCGGCTTTCTCGGTGGATCTGTCGTTCAAGCTGCTGTTCATGGTCATCATTGGTGGCATGGGTTCCATCATGGGTAGCTTTTTTGGTGCTGCGTTTATCGTGCTGCTGCCCATTTTTCTCAGTCAGTTCCTGCCATTTTTAGGCGGTTTATTTGGTTTGGATGTATCAACAGCCGCGGCTTCACATGCCGAGCTGATGATTTTTGGTGCGATGATTGTTTGGTTTTTGATTGTTGAGCCGCATGGCTTGGCCAAGCTGTGGTCAGTTGGCAAACAAAAATTGCGCTTATGGCCTTTCCCCCATTGATCGTATTGAATCCTAGTCATGAGATATCGGGTATGTACTGATTTCGTTTCTTGTTTTTCGTTCGTTAACCACAAGCACGGTTGTGCTATTACATTTGGAGATTTTTAAAATGAAACTTCGTCATCTTGCACTTGCCGCCACCTTGGCAGCCGTAGGTGCCACCGCCTTCGCTCAGGCCAAAGAGCAGTTTTTCCCGGTTCTTTCTTACCGCACTGGTGCCTACGCGCCGAATGGTGTGCCATGGGCCAATGGCTATGTGGATTACCTTAAATTAGTCAACGCGCGCGGCGGCATCAACGGCGTGAAGATCACGTTTGAAGAATGTGAAACCGGCTACGACACCGCACGCAGTGTTGAATGCTATGAGCGCCTCAAAGGCAAGAACGGCGGCGCTTCGCTGGTGCAGCCTTTGTCCACGGGTGCGACTTTCGCCATCACAGAAAAAGCCGCGACCGACAAGATTTCGGTGGTGACGGTGGGCTATGGCCGCAGTGAAAGTGCCGATGGCACGGTATTCAAATGGAACTTCCCATTGGCGGGCACCTACTGGGTGGCCGCTGACTCCATTTTGCAGGCCATCGGCAAAAAAGAGGGGGGCCTGGATAAACTCAAAGGTAAGAAAATCGCACTGGTCTACCACGACAGCCCATTTGGCAAAGAGCCGATTGCCTTGTTGCAAGAGCGCGCCCGCCAACTCGGTTTTGACTTGCAATTGTTGCCGGTGACAGCACCTGGGGTTGAGCAAAAAGCGACCTGGTTGCAGGTGCGCCAAGCCAAACCTGACTATGTCATGTTGTGGGGCTGGGGCATCATGAACAGCACCGCCATCAAGGAAGCACAGGCCACGGGCTATCCACGCGAAAAAATGTATGGTGTGTGGTGGGCCGGTGCTGAGCCTGACGTCAAAGACGTGGCCGATGGTGCCAAGGGCTACAATGCGGTGACCTTGCAGCATGGCGCTGATTTCAAAGCTAAAGTGGTCACCGATACGTTGAGCATGGTGCATGGCAAAGGTCAAGGCACGGGTCCAAAAGAGGAAGTCGGACAGGTGCTGTACCTTCGCGGTGCCATGAGTGCGATGCTGGGTGTGGAAGGCGTCCGTGCAGCGCAAGAGCGCTTTGGCAAAGGCAAGGTCATGAGTGGCGAGCAGGTGCGCTGGGGTTTGGAGAACCTCAACTTGACGCAGGCCAAGCTCGACGGTTTGGGTTTTGCCGGCGTGATGCGTCCCATCAGCACCTCGTGCGCGGACCACATGGGCGCATCGTGGGCACGTATCCACACATGGGACGGTAAAGGCTGGCAATTCACGTCCGACTGGCTGCAAGCCGATGAGCAAATCTTGAAGCCATTGGTGAAAGCCACGGCAGCCAAGTACGCGGCAGACAAGAAATTGACGCCACGCACACCGGCTGACTGCCAATCTTAATCAGATTAATTGAATTTTGTTTGGCTGGCGAACTTGGCGGTTTGCCAGCCAGCAAATGCCAGTGCTTTGATTCATTATTTTTAAATTAATTAGAGCGCTGACGTTTGGTTTGAAATATCTCCACGCATGACACTATGACTACACCCCAAACTTCCTTAGCCCCTGAGCCCAACATCGTTTTGAACGTGAATGGCATTGAGGTCATTTACAACCACGTTATCTTGGTGCTAAAAGGCGTCTCCCTGAACGTGCCAGAGGGCAAAATCGTCGCTATTTTGGGCGGCAATGGCGCTGGCAAAACAACGACTTTACGTGCAGTTTCAAATTTGCTCCAAGGTGAGCGCGGTGCCGTTACCAAAGGCACGATTGAACTTCGCGGCGAACGTATCGAAAACTTGAGTCCGGCGGACTTGGTGCAACGCGGCGTCGTGCAGGTCATGGAAGGCCGCCATTGCTTTGCGCATTTAACGATCGAAGAGAACTTGTTAACCGGTGGATACACACGCAAAGACAAAGGCGAAGTCGCTGCCAACTTAGAAAAAGTTTACAACTACTTTCCGCGTCTCAAAACACGCCGCACCAGTCAAGCCGCTTACACGTCAGGAGGCGAACAGCAAATGTGCGCCATTGGTCGCGCCCTCATGGCTAGCCCAAATATGGTATTGCTGGACGAGCCATCTATGGGCTTGGCACCACAAATTGTGGAAGAAGTTTTTGAGATTGTGAAAGACTTAAACCAACGCGAAAAAGTCACTTTCTTATTGGCCGAGCAAAACACCAACATGGCCTTGAAATATTCCGATTACGGCTACATCATGGAAAGCGGCCGCGTCGTGATGGATGGCAAAGCCAGCGACCTTGCGAACAACGAAGACGTGAAAGAGTTTTATTTGGGGGTGGGCGGCGGTGAACGCAAGTCGTTTAAAGATGGCAAAAGCTACAAGCGTAGAAAGCGGTGGTTGGCATGAGCGATTTTTACAACATGCTTGTCGCTGCAGAAAAGCGACCGCACGTCGAGCGTGAGCGTGCCCAACTCCAAGCCTTGCCACAGCAAGTTAAACATGCGCAACAAACCAGTGCTGCGTTTACCGAGATCTTGGCTGGGTTAGATGCAAGTGCAGTTACGAGCCGCTCTGCGTTGGCGCGTTTGCCAGTGACGCGGAAAACCGAGCTGTTAGAGCGTCAAAAAGCAGCGCGCGCTGCCTCTGAAGATTCGCAAAACACCCATGTTTTTGGTGGTTTTAGCAGCATTGGATTTGGCGCACACATGCCCCGTGTTTTTGCCAGTCCAGGCACGATTTATGAACCTGAAGGTAAACAGCTGGATTACTGGCGTTCGGCAAGAGCCTTGGCTGCTGCTGGATTTAAAGCGGGTGATTTGATACACAATTGCTATAGTTACCACTTCACGCCTGCTGGCGCGATGATGGAATCCGGCGCACATGCCTTGGGCTGTACCGTGTTTCCTGCGGGAACTGGGCAAACCGAGCAACAAGTGCAAGCCATGGCCGAGCTTAAGCCGGCGGGTTACGTCGGCACGCCGAGCTTTCTCAAAATTATTTTAGAAAAAGCAGCAGAGATGGGCGTTGCTTTGCCTAGCGTTACCAAAGCCTTGGTTTCTGGCGAAGCTTGCCCGCCGAGTTTGCGTGATTGGTTTGCCGTGCGCGGCGTCACCGCGTACCAGTGCTATGCAACCGCAGACCTAGGTTTGATCGCGTATGAAACCAGCGCCCGCGAAGGCTTGGTGATTGATGAAGGCGTGATCGTTGAAATCGTCACACCTGGCACGGGCGACCCTGTGGCTGAAGGCGAAGTAGGCGAGTTGGTGGTCACGACCTTCAATACCGATTACCCCCTGATTCGCTTTGGCACCGGCGATTTGTCCGCTGTTTTAGCAGGTAACTGCCCAACCGGACGTACCAATACCCGCATCAAAGGCTGGATGGGTCGTGCCGACCAAACCACCAAAATTCGCGGTATGTTTGTGCACCCTAGCCAAGTGGCAACCATTGCCAAGCGCTTTCCAGAGGTTGTGAAAGCCCGTTTGGTGGTCAGCGGCGAGATGGCGGATGACCGGATGACACTGCAAGTTGAAACCAACAAACACGCTGAAGCTGAAGATTTGCTTGAGAAAATCAGCGAAGCGATCCGTGATGTGACTAAATTGCGTGGCACGGTAGCGCTTTTTGCGCCTGGTACCTTGCCAAATGACGGTCGCGTGATTGAGGACGCACGCAGTTACAAGTAGGGTTCGGATTGACATTTGGAGCGGTGTTTGGCAGCAACATGTGCGGTTTTCAACTATTTAGATACGTAGAACCCCTATTTCTGAAGCTGTGTCAACCAGTTATCATGTCGGACTGTTCTAACCTTATCCTTGATAACTTTTGAATTCAAACCCTATGAAAAAATTACTTGCTATTAGCCTTGCCTGCGCAACTCTATTGGGCGCTAGCCTGAGCGCTCAAGCAGCTGACTACCCTTTGAAAGACAAGGTCATCACCATCGTGGTGCCGTTTGCAGCCGGTGGCCCGACTGACCGTGTCGCGCGCGATTTGGCCGAAGCGATGCGCAAGCCTCTGGGTGGCAACAGCATCATCATCGACAGCGCAGCGGGCGCTGGCGGCTCTATCGGTGCCAACAAAGTGGCCAAGGCTGCGCCAGACGGTTACACCCTCTTGGTGCACCACATCGGTATGTCCACCATGCCAGGTTTGGTGCGCAACATTCCTTTCAAAGTGGAAAGCGATTTTGAATACTTGGGCATGATCAACGACGTCCCGATGACCTTGATTGCCAAGCCTATGATCCCAGCCGCCAACTTCAAAGAGCTTTCAGCTTGGTTAACGGCTAACAAAGGCAAAATCAACCTCGGCAACGCAGGCGTAGGCTCAGCCTCGCATCTTTGCGGATTGCTGTTTCAAAATGCTGTGCAAATTGACATGACCACTGTGCCGTACAAAGGTACGGCACCCGCCATGACGGATTTGATCGGCGGTCAGATCGATTTGATGTGTGACCAAACCACCAACACGACCACACAGATTGAAGCTAAAAAAGTCAAAGCTTTTGCCGTTACGACTGGCAAACGGTTGACGACACCCGCTTTGAAAGATTTGCCCACCATGCAAGAGTCTGGCCTCAAAGGCTTTGAAGTGACGATTTGGCACGGTTTGTACGCACCCAAAGGTACGCCTGCTGATGTGCTCGCCAAAATCAATGCTGCGTTGAAAGTTGCCTTGAAAGACCCTGAGTTCATCAAGAAACAAGAAGGTTTGGGCGCTGTGGTGGTGACTGACAAGCGTGTGGAACCAGCAGAGCACAAGAAGTTTGTGGCTGCTGAAATCGCCAAGTGGACACCGATCATCAAAGCTGCTGGCGTGTACGCTGACTAAGCAGGTAAGCTGACAATCTAAAAAAGCCGCAAGTTTGCGGCTTTTTTTATGGCAAGATGCTTTTGATATCTGAAACCCATACTTAACCCATACATCCAACTTGACGGGGAGACAAACCAATGGTTTTGAAACCAATTATCTACAAACGCAGTGCCTTGAAATTGATCGCGACAAGCTGCTTGTTTGCTGCTAATTTTATAGCAACACAGGCGTGCAGTCAGACGGCTTGGCCCGTAAAACCCGTCAAAATTATCGTTCCGTTTGCACCGGGTGGCACGACGGATTTGCTGGCGCGTGCCATGGCGCCTGAGCTATCCAAAGCATTTGGGCAAACCTTCATCGTTGAAAACAAAGCCGGCGCTGGCGGCAATGTGGGCGCCGATGCTGTCGCCAAAGCACCTGCCGATGGCTACACCCTGCTCATGGGCACGGTGGGCACGCATGGCATCAACGTTGCGCTGTACGACAAAATGCCGTTTGACCCGGTCAAAGACTTCGCCCCCATCACCCTGGTCGCCGGTGTGCCCAATGTCATGGTGATGAATGCCGACAAAGCCAAGGCCCTGAACATCAACAGCGTGGCCGATTTCATCAAAGTCGCCAAAGCCAACCCCGGCAAGCTCAACATGGCTTCCAGCGGCAATGGCACGTCCATCCATCTGGCGGGGGAGCTGTTCAAAAGCATGAGCGGCACCTATTTGGTGCATTTTCCCTACCGTGGCTCAGGCCCGGCCTTGCTCGACATGGTGGGTGGCACCATGGATGTGATGTTTGACAACCTGCCCAGCGCTTTGCCACACATCAAGTCCGGCAAACTCAAGGCGCTGGCGGTCACCAGTTCACAGCGCTCTGCCGTGTTGCCCGACGTGCCCACTGTTGAAGAAGCCGGCAACTTGAAAGGTTTTGACGCCAGCAGCTGGTTTGGTTTGCTCGCGCCAGCAGGCACCCCCGCGGACGTGGTCAACCGGCTTCAGCAAGAATCTGCCAAAGCGCTAGGTACTGCGGCTGTGAAAGACAAACTCTTGTCGCAAGGTGCGATTCCAGGCGGCAACAGCCCACAAGACTTCAGCAAAATGATCGCGTCAGAGATTAAAAAATGGGCGCAAGTGGTCAAAGTGTCCGGCGCGAAGGTCGACTGAGTGTGGCTTAAACGCCCCAGACAATCGAGGCATTCGCGCTGTGGCAGCTTCTGAGTAGATTGATGAAAGGCAGCGAGCGCTGGCGCAGCGACACCACGTCGGCGGTAACAGGGCTGGTATCCGGCTCGCCCACTGTTTCTTTGATGGCTTGTGCGGACGCCAATTTCGCGGCTTCATCGCGGACAATGGCTTGTTCCAGTGCCGCCATGGCCGCTGGCATGTCAGCCGGCAAAATGATGCCTTGCGGCCCCGCTTCTTTGCCGATGATCTGCAGCACATGGCGCGCATGCAGCTCAAGCATGATCAAGTCGCCGTCGATTTTGGATTTGAATTTGTACAACATGGTGTGCTCTGTTTGTAGTTCAGGTAAGCTATTGTGTACCTAATTTTGACAATATGACTATTCCTTCCCCCGTCCATACCTCTATTTTTACAGGCCCAGGCCGCGTCTATCTCGTGGGCGCAGGCCCGGGCGACCCAGAACTGCTCACCCTGCGTGCCGTGCGCATCATGGCGAAGGCCGATGTCGTGGTGTATGACCACTTGGTCTCCGATGGCGTGCTAGATTTTTTACCGCCGAAGGCCGAGCGCATCTATGCGGGCAAGCGCCGCAACGAGCACACCTTGCGCCAAGAGCAGATCAACGCGCTGCTGGTGAAACTCGCGCAAGAAGGCAAGCAAGTCGTGCGTCTCAAAGGGGGCGACCCGTTTATTTTCGGGCGCGGTGGCGAGGAATTGCAAGAACTGGCCAAAGCTGGCGTGGCGTTTGAAGTGGTGCCCGGCATCACCGCAGCCAGCGGTGTGTCCAACTACGCCGGCATTCCGCTGACGCACCGCGACTACGCCCAAACCTGCCTGTTTGTGACCGGCCACCTCAAAGAAACCAAGGACTTTGTCAGCGCCGATTTAGACTGGACCGCCCTCACGCGGCCGCGCCAAACCGTGGTGATTTACATGGGCTTGTCCGGTTTGCGCGACATTTGCCGCCAGCTCATCGCCCACGGTGCCCAGCCAGATTTTCCGATTGCCATCGTGCAAGACGGCACCACGCCGACCCAAAAAGTGCTGGTCGGCACGCTGACCGACTTGCCCGAACGCGTCAAAACCAGCGGCTTCACCTCGCCGTGCCTCATCATCGTGGGTGAAGTGGTCAATTTACACCGCGAGCTGGCCTGGTATGCACCGGCGTCATAACGTGGACTTAACTCCCATTTTGTGACCAGAGTGGCTACAATTTAGGCATGAAGTCTGCTGCTGCCCTCAAAATCGTCCCCTCTCCCAAAATCTCGTTCAAAGCGCAAATGTTGCTGGCACGGGAAGACGCCATCGTGCAAGCCGTCAACCGCCTCTTGGCCGAAAAAGGCTTCGACGCCATGACGGTGGACGAGGTCGCCGCCAATGTCGGCATCGCCAAAGCCAGCCTGTACAAGCATTTCTCCAGCAAAGAAGAGCTGGCCGCCGCCGCCATGGTGCACGTCATGCAGCGGGCGCAGGTGTTTTTAAACAGCCTGCCCAGCAGCGAGGCACCCATCAGCAACCTGCGCGCGGCCGCCCGCTGGATGATGGCGCTCAAACTCGCCGGCGAAATGCCCTCACTGCCCAGCCAAAATTCCAGCTTGCGTGCCACCTTGATGGGCAACAAGGCCTACATGGACGGCTTGATGGACACCAGCGATTGCTTGGGCGGCTGGATCGAAGCGGCGCAGAAAAACGGCAGCCTCAACACCACCTTGCCCGCCATCGCCGTGCTCTACACCCTCTACGCCCGCGCTTGCGACCCCGTTTTGGAGTTCTTGAAGCTCAACGACCAGCTGAAAGACGATGACATCATCGATTTGGTGCTCAAAACCTGCTTTGAAGGCTTGAACGCCCGCTAAAAGCGCTTGCAGGGGTGAAAAAATGACTTTAGCCGGCGTATTTATTGCCTAAAGCACTATTAAATATATAGCAAATTATAAATAAACTCCAATCAACTCAACTGACCTGTGAATAACTCGATAAACCAATGAGCGACGCCCTCAACTACCTCCTAGCCGCCCGCCCCGAGGCGATGACACACTACTTCGCCTTCCTCAAAGACGCCGGCAAACACCTGGACCCCAAAACCCGCAACCTGATTTCCGTCATCACCAAGGTCGACGCCCAAACCGAGCCCGGATTCAAGCAGTACTTGAAGCGCGCCCTGCGCGATGGCTGCCGCCCGGTCGAGGTGATTGACGCGCTGTTGATGGCCTTTCCCACACTGGGACTCACCAAAATCATCTGGGCCACCAACATCATTTTGAGCATGAACCTGCCCGGTTTTGAGCCAGAAGCCATGCGCGCACAACTCGCCGCAGAGCCTGAGCCAGCTGCATCCGACGCGTCAGAAGGCGGCGCATGGCACGACGTCATGACCACCGCCGCCCTGGCCGACGGCCAAACCACCCGCATCGACAGCCACGGCCGTGGCCTGTTCATCTCCCGCGAAGGCGACACCTTCGCCGTGTTCGACAGCCATTGCAGCCACCAGCGCACCGATATTCCGCTAAGCGCACTAGATGATTGCACCCTCACTTGTCCCAAACACCAATGGGCCTTCGACGTCAAAACCGGCGCCTGCCTCAAAGCCGGTGGCGCACCGTTGCAGCAACTGCCTGCCAAAGTGGAGGGCGGGCGGGTGATGGTGCAGTGGTGATTTGCATGCTCTAAACGTCAAAAAGCCAGCTTCAAGCTGGCTTTTTAGTGGGTTTTTACGGGTATTTACTTGACCTGCGGATCCAAGCTCCCCGTCGCATAGCGCTTTTGCATGTCTTCTAGGCTGTGGATTTTGCTGATCTTGCTGGCCATGCCGGCAGCGCCGAAGGCTTCGTAGCGGTCGCGGCAGATGCCGGCCATGCTCTCGGTCGCTACTTTTAGGTACTTGCGTGGGTCAAAGTTGGCGCGGTTTTGCGCCAGGTGGCGGCGGATGGAGCCGGTGGAGGCCATGCGCAAATCGGTGTCGATGTTGATTTTGCGGACGCCGTTTTTGATGCCTTCGACGATTTCAGAGACTGGCACGCCGTAGGTCTGGCCCATGTCGCCGCCAAACTCGTTGATGATGGCCAACCAATCTTCCGGCACGCTGCTGGAGCCGTGCATGACCAAGTGCACGTTCGGAATGCGGGCGTGGATCTCGCGGATGCGGTCGATGCGCAGCACCGCGCCGGTGGGCTTTTTGCTGAATTTATACGCACCGTGGCTGGTGCCGATGGCGATAGCCAGTGCGTCTACCTTGGTTTTAGCCACAAAGTCTGCTGCTTCATCCGGGTCGGTCAGCATCATGTCATGCGTCAACTTGCCTTCCGCGCCGTGGCCGTCTTCTTCACCAGCCATGCCAGATTCGAGCGAGCCTAGGCAGCCCAGTTCACCTTCGACCGACACGCCCGTGGCATGCGCCATCGCCACCACGCTGGCGGTGGTGCTGACGTTGTAGTCGTAGCTGGCGGGCGTTTTGCCGTCTTCTTTGAGTGAGCCGTCCATCATCACCGAACTAAATCCGGACTGAATCGAGCGAAAGCAGATGCCGGGCGACGCGCCGTGGTCTTGGTGCATACACACAGGGATGTGCGGGTAGGCTTCCAGCGCGGCCAAGATCAAATGGCGCAAAAACGGCTCGCCCGCGTACTGGCGCGCACCGGCGGAGCCTTGCAAAATCACCGGCGAATTGGTCGCATCCGCCGCCTGCATGATGGCCTGCACCTGCTCCATGTTGTTGACGTTGAAGGCCGGCAGGCCGTAGCTGTTCTCCGCTGCGTGGTCCAGCAGTTGTCGCAAAGTGATCAAGGCCATGAAATACTCCTAAATGATAAAAAATGGTGAAAATTCGTTAATAAGTAGTCAAATATGCTCTAAAATCGGTTAAATGTGGCTATAGCCGGCGTATTTATTGCCTATACAGCTATTAAATATATAGCAAATATTGTTTTTTAACCCAAAGCCCGTTTCGTCAATATCTCAAACGCAGGCAAGGTTTTTCCTTCAAGCACTTCGAGGAAAGCACCGCCGCCCGTCGAAATGTAGCCCACTTTGTCCTCAATCCCGTACTTGGCAATCGCAGCCAGCGTGTCGCCACCACCCGCGATAGAGAAGGCTTTGCTGTCCGCAATCGCTTGGGCGATGACTTTGGTACCGTTCTCAAATTTGGCAAACTCAAACACGCCTACCGGTCCGTTCCACACAATCGTGCCGGCTTTGAGCAGTTGGTCGGCAAGTTTCTTGGCGGTTACAGGGCCAATGTCCAAAATCAGGTCGTCATCTTCCACATCTGTCGCTGCTTTCACGGTCGCCACCGCATCGGCGGAGAAGGTTTTGGCGGTCACCACATCGGTAGGAATCGGCACCTCAGCCCCACGCGCCTTCATGGCGGCGATGACGGATCTGGCTTGCTCCAGCAAATCCGGCTCAGCCAAGCTTTTGCCAATTTTGAGCCCCGCAGCCAGCATGAAGGTGTTGGCAATACCGCCACCGACGATCAGTTGATCGACGTTGTTCGCCAAACTCTCCAAAATCGTCAGCTTGGTTGACACTTTTGACCCCGCCACAATCGCCACCAAGGGGCGTTTCGGGTCGGTCAGCGCCTTAGAAATCGCATCCATTTCCGCTGCCAAGAGCGGGCCCGCGCAGGCAATCGGTGCAAACTGGGCAATACCGTAGGTCGAGGCTTCGGCTCTGTGTGCAGTACCAAACGCGTCGTGCACAAAAATATCGCACAAGCCGGCCATTTTCTTGGCAAGTGCGCTATCGTTTTTCTTTTCACCGACGTTCAAGCGGCAGTTTTCAAGCATGACGAGGTGCCCAGCAGCGACCTCCACACCGTCGATCCAATCGGAAACCACAGGAATATCCATCCCCATCAGCTCGCCCATGCGTGCGGCCACCGGGTCCAAAGAATCCGCCGGTTGGAAGTCGCCTTCCTTGGGGCGCCCCAAATGCGAGGTCACCATCACCGCCGCGCCAGCGTCCAAAGCCATCTGGATGCAGGGAATCGAGGCGCGAATGCGCGTGTCTTCGGTGATGTTGCCATTGTCGTCCTGCGGCACATTCAGGTCAGCGCGGATGAAGACGCGTTTGCCCTTGAGCTGCCCCTTGGCGATGAGGTCAGAGAGGCGGATGACGGAGAGGGCTGGCGGCATTGTAGACATGGTGTTTTAAAAGCTTAAATACTTGCAAAATTGGTCAACATTGAAGTGTAAAAGCTCTAAGGGGAGGCTTTTGGTAACCACTTGGTAACTCAATCCGACCAGAGACTCAATTGTGCCGTATTTTTGGGCGGGATTGAGAGGAAATGCGCGCAATGGTGGCTAGAAAGACGCGTGACTGCTTTAGCTGCAATGTATTAGATGTGGTTAAACTGATAAAGCTACACACCTCAACTTTTCTAAACTCATGAATCGACCCACCTTCTTTATATCGTCAACAATTTACGATTTTCATGATCTGCGGTCTGCGATCAAGTTCTATTTAGAAGAGCAAGGCTGCAAGGTACTAGCTTCTGAGTTCAATGATTTTGAAAAGCCACTAGATAAGCATTCTTACGATGCCTGCTTGCAGGCAATTCACTCAGCAGATTACTTTGTACTCCTAATTGGTACTAGAGTTGGTGGATGGTATGACGAGACAAATCGAATTTCGATTACCCAGCGAGAGTATCGTGAGGCGTATCAGTTGCACATTGCAGGAAAATTGAAGCTTTTAAGTTTTGTTCGCTCGGACGTTTGGCAGATTAAGCAAGACAGAGGTGAACTTGAAAAGTTTTTGAGGACAACAACTTTAAATGAGCAAGAGCGTACCGCAATTACGAATCACCCTGGCAAATTTGCTTCAGATGCAGACTTCATTGCAAAGTTTATTGATGAAGTGGGAAGAAACCGTGAAACTAAACTTGCGGTGCAAGGGAAGGCTGCACAGCCAACCGGGAATTGGATTCACGCTTTAACTGGTTTTAGGGATGTCATCGATGTTCTTCATGGTCAAATGTTTTCTTCGATTCCTGTGGAAGAGATATCCGCTAGAAGATTACTTAGACGAGAGCTTCGTGATTTCGTTGGACAATGTCTTGTAAAAATAAAAGGTGAGGTTTATTCCCCTCGCTTTAGCATTGATCAATTTCATGAAAAAAATCCAATCACATTAGAGGGAAAGCTCAACGATTACACGGATGTTGCTACGGCACAATGGGATTCGATATCAATATTCGCATTTCACCTTCTGGCACGACAGTTACATCCTGTGATTCTCCCTCAAGTGCTTTCACAGGCGACATTTTTAGAGTTTGATTTAGCATCTAACTCATTCAAAGAAACGCCTGTTTATGAAGCTCTTTTGTATCTTCAAGATGAAATACGGAGATTTAATTTCGCCAATACTTCTGAAAACCTATCAATTATTGTTAATCATTCCCCGAAATATAGAGGAAGACAGACCGGTTGGATTCAGATTAAAACTGTGGAGCTTGCCGGCTTACTTCATCTGCTTGACAGATGGTCAAATGTGCTTGATCTGTCAACGAGTGTATTGAGGTATTTAGAAGGAGGCACATTGATGATTGCTGGATTGAGACCAGACTCGCCTGTTCAAGGAATGCAAAAACAGTTGGATGATGAGGAGCTAACTGAAAATGAAATTAGTGCATATATTCAAAGTAATTGAGTAATTGCTTACAAAGTTGGGCTGTGTAGAAAAGAAGCATGTCGTTTGACATATAACGCAACGCGTTATGCAATCTTCCATGATCCGATCCTTTGAAAATGTCGAGAGGCGGCGTGTAGTCAGCAATGGCATGCGCCCCGTCCACTCCGGTGAAATCTTGCGTGAAGAGTTTTTAGAGCCTATGGGCATCACGGCGCATGCTTTGGCGATGGCGCTGCAAGTGCCCGCCCCGCGCATCCACGACATTGTCCGTGAGCGCCGCGCGGTGTCGGTGGATACGGCTCTGCGTCTGGCTAAATACTTGGGTACCAGCCCAGAGTTTTGGCTGGGTCTGCAAACCGACCACGACATGGCCGTGGCACGTGCGGCGATGGGGAATGTGCTCTCAAAAATCAGCACTCGCGAGACTATTTTGCTATAAATTCAATAGCTGCTTAGGCAATAAATACGCTGGCTAGTGGCGCATTTTTGGGTCTAAATCCGCTCCACAATCGTCGCAATCCCCATCCCGCCACCCACGCACAGCGTCGCCATGCCGTAGCGCAGCTTTCTGCGGTGCAGTTCATCAATCAACGTCCCCAAAATCATCGCACCCGTCGCGCCCAGCGGGTGGCCCAGGGCAATGGCGCCGCCGTTGACGTTGACCTTCTCGTGCGGCACCTTCATCTCTTTCATGAAGCGCATGGCCACGGCGGCAAAGGCTTCGTTGATCTCCACCAGGTCGATCTGGTCCATCGTCAGCCCCGCCTTGGCCAGCGCTTTGCGGGCGGCGGGCATGGGGCCGGTCAGCATGATGGTGGGCTCGGCTCCGCTGAGGGCGACCGAGACAATCCGCGCGCGCGGTGTCAGCCTGTGGGTTTTGCCGGCTTGCTCGGAGCCAATCAGCATCGCCGCCGCGCCATCGACAATGCCGGATGAATTGCCGGCATGGTGCACGTGGTTGATACGCGCGACCTGCGGGTAGCGGACCAGGGCGATTTGGTCAAAACCAGCGATGCCCATCTGCTCAAACGCCGGTTTCAACCCCGCCAGCCCTTCCAGCGTGGTGTGCGGTTTGATGAATTCGTCTTGCGCGAGGATGACTTGCCCGCCAAAGTCGGTGACAGGTATGACAGACTTGTCAAAATACCCTGCTTTTTGGGCAAACGCCGCGCGTTGCTGGGATGTCACGGCAAACGCGTCCACCTCAGCGCGGCTGAAGCCTTCGAGGGTGGCGATCAAATCTGCGCCTATGCCTTGCGGCACAAAAGCGACGGTGTAGGGGCTGGGCGGCACATCGGGTGCATCCATCCACGCGCCACCGTCCGAGCCAATCGCCACGCGGCTCATGCTTTCCACACCGCCGGCCACGACCAGATCTTCCCAGCCCGAGCGTACTTTTTGCGCCGCCAGGTTGACCGCCTCCAAGCCCGAAGCACAAAAGCGGTTCACTTGCACGCCCGAAGCCTGAAAATCCCAACCCGCTTTCAAAGCCGCCAGCTTGGGCAACACGCCGCCTTGCTCGCCAATGGGCGAGACAATGCCCATCACCACATCATCCACAGCGGCGGTGTCAAAACCATTGCGTTGCTGCAAATTAATGAGCAGCCAAGCCAATAAATTGACCGGCTTGACGCCATGCAAACTGCCGTCCTGCTTGCCTTTGCCGCGCGGCGTGCGGATGGCGTCAAATACGAAGGCTTCGGTGGTCATGGTGGTTCTCCTGTCAGTGGTTAAATTAGCTGGGATTCAAGCAGCGTCAGTTCGTCAAGCGGTTGCAGGCCAAAGCAGGCGCTGTCCGGTGCTTTCGGCTAAGGCTTGGATGTCTTGCTCGGAGTCAATATCCGTGCGGTAGTGCGGGTTGGGCGTTGTCCAGCGCAGCACCGCTTGCGGGTGGGCGGCCTGCCATTGTTTGCAGCCAAAGTTGGCGTTGCCTGCCAAAATCGCTTCACGCACCTGCGCCGTGAACATGACAGGATTGCCGGGTTGGCCATTCACTTCGGGTTGAACGACTTGCACAAACGCAGGCCGCACGTGGTACGCAGCGATCAAGTCACGAATGTCTTGCGAATTGATGAGTGGCTGGTCTGCCAGAGCAACCAGCACCGTGTCAATGTCGGGCGGCAGCGCCTGCAGCCCGAGCTTGAGTGATGAGGTTTGGCCGTCATCGGGGTTGGGATGGTGTACGACTGTCACAGGAAGCGACTGAAGCGCCAAAGTGATGGTGTCACGGTAATGTCCTACGACGACCACCAATGCAGGGATGCCTGCCGCCGTTAACGCATTGATCTGCCGCTGGATCAACGGCACACCGTCTAATTGCAACAAGCATTTGGGTCTATGACCCATGCGCGAACCCGCACCCGCAGCCAGAATGACCGCAGCAATAGCGCATGAGGGAGCGGGTAGTTGTTGCACAATCAAGGTACGACAGAAGTCAATAAAAAGTTTTGCGACGATAAACAAAGGAAGACGATCATGATAGCAAGAACTCTCTTCACCCCCGACCACGAAGCCTTCCGCGACAGCTTCCGTCGCTTCATCGCCAATGAGGTCAGCCCTTTTCATGATGCCTGGGAAGAGCAGGGCTATGTGGAACGAGCCGTGTGGAACAAAGCGGGCGAGAACGGGTTTTTGTGCACGTCGATGCCCGAAGCCTACGGCGGCGCAGATGCGGACAAGCTGTATTCGGTGATCCAGATGGAAGAGCTGGCGCGGGCGGGCACATCGGGCATTGGCTACAGCTTGCACAGTGAAATCGTCGCGCCCTACATCCTGCACTACGGCACCGAGGCGCAAAAAAGCCACTACCTGCCCAAAATGGCGAGCGGCGAGATGATAGGTGCGATTGCCATGAGCGAGCCGGCGGCGGGGTCGGATTTGCAGGGCATCAAGGCCACGGCCATCAAGCAAGCGGATGGTTCTTACCTGCTGAACGGCAGCAAAACCTTTATCACCAACGGCTGGCATGCCGATTTGGTCATCGTGGTGGCGAAGACGAACCCGGCCGCAGGCGAGCAACGGGGCGGCAAGGGCACCAGTTTGCTGCTGGTCGAGCGCGGCATGGCGGGGTTTTCGGTCGGCAAGCGGCTGAAAAAGCTGGGGCTGAAAGCGCAGGACACGTCCGAGCTGTTTTTCGACAACGTGCGCGTACCGGCGGAGAACCTGCTGGGCGGCGTGACGATGGAGAACAAAGGCTTCATCTGCCTGATGGAGCAGCTGCCCTGGGAGCGCCTGCAAATCGCCATCACCGCCGTGGCGGCAGCGCAGGCAGCGATCGACTGGACGGTGGCCTATGTGAAAGAACGCAAAGTCTTCGGCCAAGCCGTGTCCAGCTTCCAAAACACCCGCTTTAAGCTGGCCGAGATGCAAACCGAGGTGCAAATCGCGCAAGTTTTCGTCGACAAATGCACCGAGTTGGTTTTGACCGACAAACTAGACACCGCCACCGCCAGCATGGCGAAATACTGGTGCTCCGACCTGCAATGCAAGGTGATGGACGAATGCGTGCAGCTCTTCGGCGGCTACGGCTACATGTGGGAATACCCCATCACCCGCGCCTACGCCGATGCCCGCGTGCAGCGCATCTATGGCGGCACGAATGAGATCATGAAAGAAGTGATTACGCGGGCGATGGGGTTGGGGAAATGAGCCCGGGTGAAACAGCAAATGCTGCCAGTCGCATTGATACGACGGTATCGCATAAACGTAAACATTCGGCCAACCCATCCCATCTAGCAGCCTGTCGGGCTCAAAGCCCCTGAATTTCTTTTCCCATTAGCTACAAAGAGCATAGCGGTCATGTTAAAATCGCACCTGTCCCGCCAGGCAATTTTGACCATGTCCAACTTCATTCCCACCGACCGCAAGACCGACTACCTGCTGCCCCCGTCGGTAGA
>JAYUCJ010000200.1:0-1170 GCA_043740415.1 Polaromonas sp.
ATGCTGTGCTGGAGGTCGCTGAAGTCATGAGACTGTTTGACGGAAAATTGGCCCGCTTCAAGCACCCCCGGCGCGTGCTGTTCATGGACTCGCTGCCCACGACCGCGCTTGGCAAGGTCCAGAAACCCGGGTTGGCTGAGTTGTGTCTCCGCCTATGACAGTGCGGTGCCTGCCGGGAGTGCAATGCCGCTGGCAAAAATTCGCGAAGTGGCCGCCGGGCAGTGATCGCCGCTACCGCATGAGCCTTTGCAACAGCAGCGATTTCATGTCGCGGCGGGCGTCAACAACCATGTGGATGTAAACCGCATCCGGCCTGGGCTCGTAAATGATCCGGTTTTTGCCAGAGACGATTTGGCGGTATTGCGTGAGGTGCAGCGCTTCCAGTTCAGGCGGGATGGCACCCAACAGGGGGAACTTTGCCAAGTTGCGAATGCTTGCCTTGATTTTGTCAAACGTTTTCAGCCAGGTGTCGCGTGAAAACTCCTTGATGATGTAGCCGCGAAGCTCTTTCAAGTCTTGCTCTGCCGAATCCAGGATGACGACCTTCATGGTTTGGCGATTTTGCGTTTTGCACCCGAGTTGTCCACTTTGTCCGAAGCATCCAATGCGGCAAAAACTTTTTCTGCGTCCTTGAATTTGCCTTGCGCGATCTCCCGTGTTCCCAGCGCCAGGATTTTTAGCATCGCCAGCGTGTTCTCCCGCTCCTCGTAGCTGTGGATGTCAATCACCACCAGCTTGGCCTCGCCGTTTTGGGTGATCAGGAGCGGCTCACGGCTCATCGACAAGTCTTTGACGATTTGGGCCGTGTGGCTCTTCAGGTACGTGATGGGTTTGATGTGGGTTGAGAGTTGCATGCTTGGCTCCAAAATCAGGACGTACTTGCAGACTGATTTTAGTCGTTATTCGGTTTTTTAGGGTTTGGAATCAGACACTGGGATTCGTCCTGTGCGCGCCTTGTCAGTGTTAACCCGCGCGTCCGCCGGCAGGGCTTGGATTTAACATGCGGGCTCCGGCAAAAAATGTCGGACAAAAATTCATCTTCAACATCCATTTTGAACACTCATTCTTTTGGGAGACCTTCATGAAAAACTTCAAATTTGTGCTGACCGGCGTCGCTATTGCCGCCCTGGTGGCGGGCTGCGGCGGCGGTGACGACCCCAAGGTCGTTTT
>JAYUCJ010000201.1:0-7755 GCA_043740415.1 Polaromonas sp.
GTAACGCAGGTTGTGATGATGCGAGCTGGTACTCTTTCTTTTGGCGTACCTTCGCATTTGGTTGAGGTTGTTCAAAGATCTCCATTGAAAGAAGTTGAGCAAGCTTATGCAAATGGTTATTGGGGCCAAGCTGAAAACAGTATTCCATTCTATTGGTCTGGTGCCTTGCTACAGGCCTCGCAGCGCAGTAGCGTACCGCTTGCAAAAACCAACCCCGTCGTTATTTTTAGAAGTGCTGGCCAACGAATTGCGATGCACGTTGATGAAATTTTTGGCAACAAAGAGGTTGTCATTAAAAATTTAGGGCCACAGCTAGCGAGACTGCCTGGTTTGGCGGGCATGGCTATTTTGGTTTCCGGTGCTGTGGCGCTTATCTATAACCCAGTTGCGCTTGCCGCTGTCTACGGCGCCACGGTTCAACAATATAGCCCTATCAATGCGCAATCAGCGACGCAAGCCGCTCACGGAGACGCTGTGCCAACTCCGGTTGCGCCGGAGCAGCAAACGCCGTTGATCTTGGTTGTTGATGACTCCATCACGGTGCGTCGTGTAACGCAGCGTATGCTGCAACGGGAAGGTTTCCGCGTTGTCTTGGCTGTAGATGGCTTGCAAGCCATTGAAAAATTAAATCAAGAAATCCCAGCCGTTGTATTGTCCGACATTGAAATGCCGCGTATGGATGGCTTTGATTTGGTCAGAATAATTCGAGCCGATTCAAAGTTTAAGCATTTGCCTGTCGTGATGATTACGTCACGAATCGCAGAAAAGCACCGTGATCTAGCTATGGAGCTGGGCGTCAATGCTTATTTGGGCAAACCATATTCCGAAGAAGGCTTGCTCACGGTGTTGCGTCGACACACAGCTAAAAAGCTAAGTGAATCTGAAGAAGTATAAATTTAAAATTTAAAATTTAAAATTTAAAATTTAGAAAAGGTCATTGAATAGCTTCAACTGGTTTTTAATGACTTTTTAACAACTGCATATCGAAGCAATGTCTTTTCTCTAGCTTGCGCGTGGTTCGCAATGGGATGCGGATAGTTGTCGCCAAGGATGACATTAGCAGCTTGCAAATCTATGGGCTTGGCATTCCAAGGTTCATGCAATGCACTGTTCGGTAATTTGCTTAATTGCGGCAAATACCTGCGAATGAATTTTCCCTCTGAGTCAAATTTCTCACTTTGACTCGTCGGGTTAAAAATTCTGAAGTAGGGTTGCGCATCACATCCACTGGAGCTTGCCCACTGCCAGCCACCATTGTTGGCTGATTGATCAAAATCGTTCAGTTTTTCAGCAAAATAACGCTCACCCCAGCGCCAGTCAATGCCTAAATCTTTGACTAAAAAGCTGGCAACCACCATGCGCAAACGATTGTGCATATAGCCTGTTTGGTTAATTTGTGCCATCGCGGCATCTACCAAGGGGTAGCCAGTTCGCCCCTCGCACCAAGCTGCAAATAGTTTCTCTGCTTGTGAACCATGTTCCCATTGGATGGCGTTGTATTCAGGCTTAAAAGCGCCGGTAGCCGCATGTGGAAAATTGCTGAGAATTTGAAAATAAAAATCACGCCAGATCAACTCATTCAACCAAATGGCTGCGCCATGGCTGCCTACCAATGTGCGCTGATGCGCTGTGGCCGCTAATTTTCGGATGGACACTGTGCCGAAACGCAGATGTACGCCTAAATAGCTGGGTCCTTTCACCGCAGGGAAGTCTCGCGTAGCATGGTAGTCGTCCATGCGGCCAAAGAAATCCTCAAACAATTGCCATCCACCGCTGGCACCTGTCGGGATTTTTAGGGTTGCAAGATTGGTCTTCTCAAATCCAATATCTGCCAATGTAGGCACTGTCTGTTGGTAATCTACAGGTCTATTGGCCAGCGCATTCGCATACTTCTCTACGGGATAAGATTTGAGGTAAAACTCATTGAGTTTTTTAAGGCACGCGTTTTTATACGGCGTGAACACACCATAGGGTTTCCCCATTTGTGTAAGAACCTCGGTGCGCTCAAAAATGACATGGTCTTTGAAGGTGTGAAACGCAATACCTACATTGGCTAGTCGTCCGAGCACAACAGCATCGCGCTGAACCGCCAGTGGCTCGTAGTCGTGGTTGGTGAAAACGGCTTGCACCGCCAAGTCTTGTGCCAGTTTAGGGATTTCATCACACGCCCAAGCATGCCGAACGATCAAGCCAGCCTGTTCTTTCTTCGCAAGTAGACGAATAGATCCATCCAGCTCGACCAAAGACGCACGAATAAACTCAACTCTGCGATCAGATCGAGGCAGCGAATCTAAAATTTCTTTGTCGAAGATGAAAACACAATGCACCGTTTTGCAGCGTTTCAGAGCGTGGTAGAGCGCCGCGTTGTCGTCGGTGCGCAAATCTCGCCTAAACCATATGAGTCCAGTGTCAAATTCTTTGTCCATGCCGGCCGTTCATGTTCCCGTTAAAATGGAGTCATGTCAGCTGATTTTGCACCAATTAACCTAACGCATCATTTCTTGATCGCCATGCCCGGTCTTGCAGACTCTGGCTTTACCAAATCTGTCGTTTATTTGTGTGAACACAGCGAGCGCGGCGCTTTGGGATTGATTATCAACAAACCCAGCGAGCTGAATCTACAGCATTTGTTCGACAAGGTCGATCTGCCGATGCAGCGCCAAGACCTGACCAACACCCCTGTTTTCCAAGGCGGTCCGCTGCACACAGAGCGCGGCTTTGTGCTGCATGAAACCATGCATGGCATACCCTCCGCAGGCGACAAGCCTTCTAAAGAATCCGTTTACGCCTCCACCATGACGATTCCTGGTGGTTTGGAAATGACCACCTCACGCGATGTGCTCGAAGCCATTTCATCAGGCGCAGGCCCCAGCCGCGTGTTGGTTTCCTTGGGTTATTCTTCCTGGAGTGAAGGGCAGCTCGAGGCTGAATTGGCCGACAACAGCTGGCTGACGGTCGCTGCCGACACTGCCGTGATTTTCGACAGCCCCATTGAAAAACGCTACGACCACGCGCTGAAATTACTCGGCGTTGAAGCGTGGATGCTGTCTCCCGTGGCAGGTCGTGCATGAGTGCTATGCCAGCTCAAACCACACAACTTCAAGTCCCTACGCAATTTCAATCATTTTTAGCCTTCGATTTCGGCCTCAAACGCACCGGCGTTGCTGTGGGTAACCGTTTGATGCGAACGGCACAAGGTTTAGCCACCATCAAGGCGGAAGGCGATGCCCGCTGGCCGCAGATAGCAGCCCGCATCAAAGAATGGCAGCCCGACGCTATTGTCATTGGCGTTCCCTACTACCAAGACGGTGCCTCGCACGACAATACCCGCAGAGCGCAAAAATTTGGTCGACAATTACATGCCCGTTTTGCCTTGCCCGTGTTTGAGGTGGATGAACGCTACAGCACCACTGCGGCCATAGAAATGGGCGCCAAAGACCCAGATGCTGGCGCAGCCTGTATCATCCTAGAGCAGTTTTTAAGGAGTTTGCCATGACATCCCCCCATAGCCCGACCACGGGAACCTTGATGCTAGACGCCGAAGCGCTGTACAAAGAACTGCTGCGCTACGTCCAGCAAACCATCACATCGGCAACGCAACTGGTCGGCGTCACCTCCGGCGGTGCCTGGCTGGTCGAGCGTTTGCAACAAGATTTAAAGCGCACCTTGCCGGCTGGCACCATTTCCTCCAGCATGCACCGCGACGACTTCTCTAAGCGCGGCATGAGTTCAGGCGGTCAAACCGTCTTGCCCTTTGACGTGACCGGTGCTGATATTTTGCTGTTTGACGACGTGCTCTACACCGGCCGCACCATACGCGCCGTAGTCAACGAGCTGTTTGACTACGGCCGCCCACAGCGCGTGCAGCTCGCGGTGTTGGTGGACAGGGGCGGGCGCGAACTGCCGATTCATGCTGAGTTTGCCGCCGCCAGACTCGTTTTGCCTGCCAACCAGTCGTTGGCCTTGGCGCGCAGCGACGCGGGCAGCTTTAGCTTTGAAGTCCAAACCAAAACGGCATAGCAAAGCCGCCTAAAACAGCATAAACCTTCAAAATAGAATAGACATGCTCTACAAAAGAAACCCCCAGCTCAACAAACACGGCGAGTTGATCCACCTGCTGTCGATTGAAGGTCTGCCCAAAGCGACCTTGACGCATATTTTGGACACGGCAGCCAACTTCGTCTCCGTCAACGACCGCGAGGTCAAAAAAGTCCCGCTCTTGCGCGGCAAAAGCGTTTTCAACCTGTTTTTTGAAAACTCCACCCGCACCCGCACCACGTTTGAGATTGCCGCCAAGCGCCTCAGCGCCGACGTCATCAACCTCGACATCGCCCGCTCCTCCGCCTCCAAAGGCGAGTCCCTGCTGGACACCATCGCCAACCTCAGCGCTATGGCCGCTGATATTTTCGTGGTGCGGCACGGGGAATCCGGCGCGCCGTATTTGATTGCCCAGCACGTCGCGCCGCATGTGCATGTGGTCAATGCGGGTGATGGCAGGCATTCGCACCCGACGCAGGGCTTGCTGGACATGTTCACCATTCGGCACTACAAAAAAGACTTTTCCAACCTCACCGTCGCCATCGTCGGTGATGTGCTGCACTCCCGCGTGGCGCGGTCGGATATCCATGCCTTGACCACCTTGGGCTGCGCCGAAGTCCGCGTCGTCGGCCCCAAAACCCTGGTGCCCAGCGACATGGCGCAAATGGGTGTGCGGGTTTGCCACACGCTGGAAGAGGGCATCAAAGACTGTGACGTCGTCATCACCCTGCGCCTGCAAAATGAGCGCATGGCGGGCGCGCTGCTGCCCAGCAGCCAAGAATTCTTCAAAAGCTACGGCCTCACGCCCGAAAAACTGCAATTGGCCAAGCCCGACGCCATCGTCATGCACCCCGGCCCGATCAACCGGGGCGTGGAGATAGCATCCGCCGTGGTGGACGGCCGGCAAAGTGTGATCTTGCCGCAGGTGACTTTCGGTATCGCCGTCCGCATGGCGGTGATGAGCATCGTCGCCGGGAATGATGCTTAAATGACGCATAAAAGACGCATGAATGACGTCTAAAAGAAGCCTAAAACAGAAAAATTAAAGCGACTATGAAAACCCTCATTAAAAACGGCCGCGTCATCAACCCAGCCACAGGTTTCGATGAAATATGCGACCTAGCCGTGGCAGCTTCTAAAGTAGTAGCTATTAAAAATATAGCACCTGACTTTGTGCCGAATAAAACGATTGATGCCACAGGCTGCATCGTCGCCCCCGGTCTGGTCGATCTGGCCGTCCGCCTGCGCGAGCCCGGCTACGAGCACGCCGGCATGCTGCAAAGCGAGCTGGCCGCTGCGGTCGCCGGCGGCGTGACCAGCCTAGTCTGCATGCCCGACACCGACCCCGTGCTGGACGAGCCGGGTTTGGTTGAAATGCTCAAATTCCGCGCTGAAAAGCTGCACCAATCGCATGTGTTCCCGCTCGGTGCGTTGACGGTCAACCTCCAAGGCGAGGTGTTGACCGAGATGGTCGGGCTGGCCGAAGCGGGCTGTGTTGGCTTCAGCCAAGCTGAAGTGCCCTTGGCCAACACCCAAGTGCTGCAGCGCGCCCTGCAATACGCCAGCACCTTTGGCTACACCGTGTGGCTGCGTCCTCAGGACATGCATTTGGGCAAAGGCGTGGCGGCCAGTGGCGCGTTGGCGACGCGCATGGGCTTGTCGGGCATTCCCGTGGCGGCGGAAACGATTGCTTTGCACACCATTTTTGAGTTGATGAAGGCGACCACCGGTTCGCGCGTCCATATTTGCCGCATCAGCAGTGCGGCGGGTGTGGCTTTGGTGCGACAAGCCAAGGCTGACGGCTTGCAGGTCAGTTGCGATGTGAGCATCAATTCCCTGCACCTGACGGATACCGATTTAGGCTACTACGACAGCCGTGCCCGCTTGAACCCGCCCCTGCGCCAACAACGCGACCGCGATGCCCTGCGCGCCGCTTTGGCTGACGGCACGATTGACGCCCTGGTGTCTGACCACACGCCCGTCAGCGACGACGCCAAAACCCTGCCTTTCGCCGAAGCCGAAGCGGGCGCGACCGGTTTGGAGCTGCTGTTGAGCTTGGCTTTGAAATGGCAGTCAGAGACGTCAGACAAATCACTGTCGTTGGGCAAAGCGTTAGCCACCTTAACCAGCCAACCGGCTAACGTCCTGGTTGCTAATTTGCCCCTGACCAATGCCAGCCTGGGCAAATTGGTCGAAGGCGGCACAGCCGATATTTGCATTTTTGATCCCGCAGCCATGTGGGTCGTGGCAGACGATGCCCTGCGCAGCCAAGGCAAGCACACCCCGTTTTCAGGCTACGAGCTGCGGGGTCAAGTGGTCGCCACGCTGGTGGCTGGGCATGTGGCTTTTGAAAGGTAATGCGTAGCTTAGGTAAAGGTTTCATGCGAAACGTGGTAGCCATCATCAAACTGGTAAAGGTCGTCGCTCACCTTTTGCATGGTTTGCTGGTCGTTTACGTTATTTTTCCCAAGCTCACGCAAGCTCAAAAAAACAAACGAATTGAGGCATGGGCCGGCGTATCACTTGCCAAGTTTGCTATCAAATTAATAGTAAATGGCAGGCCGCCCAAAGCTGGCCCGGTGCTTTTGGTGTCGAACCACATTTCGTGGCTGGACATTTTGGTGATCCACGCCGCGGGGCACTGCCGTTTTGTCAGCAAGGCAGACATCAAGCACTGGCCGGTACTGGGCACGCTCACCACCTCCGCCGGCACGCTATACATAGAGCGCGAGTCCAGACGCGACGCCATGCGCGTCGTCCACCATATGTGCGAGGCTTTGACCGCTGGCGATATCGTGGCTGTGTTCCCCGAGGGGACAACCGGCAACGGCATAGCTTTGCTGCCTTTTCACGCCAATTTGCTGCAAGCCGCCATCGCCATCGATGCACCGGTACAACCCATTGCGCTGTCGTTCATCGATTTGGCCACCGGCAAAACCAGCCAAGCCGCCAGCTTTGTGGGCGATGAAACCTTGGTCGGCTCGCTGTGGAGCACCTTGAAATCTTGTAACTTAGCTGCGGTTGCCACCTATGGCGTGCCACAATTGGCCCATGGCAGAGACCGCCGCACTTGGGCGGCAGATTTGCGCACGGAAATTGCTTCACTCAAAGCAAAACCCTACGCAAAAGCCACACCTAAACTCTAATTTTTCATGCAATTCAAGCAATTTATGGGGGGCATCCCCTTTGTGGGCTGGGCTGTCACCTTCGCCGCCCTGTGTTTCGGCCTCTTTGCGGCGATTTTGGGCGCGGTCACGCCTGAGCTGCGCGACGAGCTGGGCAGCTACCAGCGCATGGGTGTGCTGATGATGGCGTGGGCCTCCGGCGGCGTGGTCGGCGCTTTTCAGGGCGGCCGCTTGGCGCACATGTACCGCCCACGGCCTTTGTTTTTGGGTTATTTCAGCTTTGCACTGCTGGCGTTGCTCTTGATCGTCTGGTCGCCCCATTTCAGCCTGATGCTGATCGGGTTTTTCTGCATGGCCGTCGTCGTATCAGCCACGCTCACCCTCGCGCACGGCATCTTGGCCGAGGTCTACACCGAGCCCACCGCCCGCGCCCGCGTCATCAGCTTGATCGACGTCGCCTTCAGCGCCGGCACCGTCATCACCCCCGCCATCATCATCGGCCTGCACCAGTTCAGCACCAGCTGGCGCTTGCCCTACCAGCTGTATTTCATCCCGCTGGGTTTGGCGATGCTGCTGTTTTTCCCGACCAAGG
>JAYUCJ010000202.1:0-3006 GCA_043740415.1 Polaromonas sp.
AGTTTAGGTTTAATCATCGGCATCAGAATCTCTATTTGGCTATGCTAAAGTTACTAAGAGAAAATCCTCTTTAATTTAGTTTGCTTCCTAAGACCCTAAGCTTTATACCGACATTTTTTTATTTCTACGTGGGTGAAGAAGCCGTTTTCACTCTGAATTCGTTGGAGATGTGGCAGCATCAAGAATTTAAGAATGTCGTAATGTACGGCAGTAAGAGTGTTAGCGGTCGCCCGCCGCTGTTCAGCTGGGTCATGATTCCTGTCGCATTACTTCTTGGTTGGGAGAATGTACTGGTCGCTGCGCGCATTGTGACGGTTATGGCGACTATAGGTACTAGCTTCACTGTTGCTTGGCTGGCGATGCAACTTTGGCGCGACAAGTTTATTTGTTGGATAGCCGCAGTTTTATATCTTGCCACCGTAGATGTCATGCTCTATGTGGGCTGGCTATCTTATGCTGACACGCTATACACCATGTTTATTGTGCTTTCCATTGCACTAACATGGGTTGCCTGCCTTAAGAATAATCGCAAAATGCTAGTGGCAGCATTTTTTGCAGCATTTGCAGCATTTCTAACAAAAGCATTTACTGTTTATTTATTTCTAGGTGTGAGCATATTGGTTTTATCCAGTGATGCTTATTACCGACGCTTCCTACTAAGTCCTCGTGCTTTGCTGACCTATATTGTTGGATTACTATTGCCCCTGCTCTGGTTGAAGTTTGGGACAACAGATTTAAGCCAAGGATCGCGTATGTCACACGACATATTGAATAAATTAGCAGCCCCTGAGATAGGAGCCTATTTGCTCAGGTTAGTGAGTCATCCCGCAGAAGCATTTGCACGCTTGTTCCCAGCTAGCTTCTTTGTCGCTTATTTTCTGCTTCGTCAACGTGTGGTAGTTTTTCGCGATGCAGCGGTACGTACTTCTTTAATGATTGCACTTCTAAATTACTTGCCGTATTTAGTTATGCCTGAAGGAGGCATTCGTTATGTGATACCGGTCTATTCTTTTGTTGTTCTAGCTGCTGCATATCTTGTTGCCCAAAATTCAAGTCCATTTAAAATTAAAAACTGGCTTATTAGCATGCTGCTGATTGGTACGATTTTATAAGTACTGGCGTTTCCGTACTATCAGAAAGTTTGGAGAGGTGAAAACTATAATCTAATGGCTTCAGAAATACTTGTGCGGTACGGGCAACACCCCCTGTATGTTGTGGACACCTCTTCTGTCGGGCTCTCTGTTGCGGCCAGCATTAACAGCATGCGAGTAGGTCAGCAAGCTATAACGCTTCCACCTAGCAACTTCGAGGAGGGCATTGTTATTGCCAACACCCCTAATGATCTTCAAGGTACGTTGCTAACGGAATTGAGAGTTAGTGGAAAAGATGTTGTTTATCTGATCTGTCGCGGAGTTGCATGTGGTGTGAAATGAACCAATGACATCAGGTTTTGACTAAATCCGTGGGCTATTTAAAACATGGCGAAAACAGATCACACACTTAGCTTTTATTTTTAGAACCTATCGTCATACACGCCTGGCACAGCTGCATCGCCAGCCGGTGCAGCGCTTGCCAACTATCTTGGGGCCAATCGCACTGTTTCAAGCCTTTGACGATGCCGTCTACCTTGTGCGCGGCGTCCAATAAGTCAACCAAAGCGACGCTGCTGAGCTGCGGCAAAACGCGCTCAAACAAACGCTCTTTCACGCCCCAAACACGCTGTTCGCGCAGCGCCATGGGCAGCGGCTTACCGTTTGACATGGCATCTTTCACCCGTTTGAGAGCGCGAATATCCTCAGAAATTGCCCAGTGCACCAGCACCTCAGCCACGCCTTCAGCCTGTAAGCCGTCCAGCATGCGCTGCACACGGGCGGGGTGGCCCGCCAACACGGATTCGGACAGTTTGAACACGTCATACCGCGCCACATTCAACACCGCGCTTTCGACCTGGGCCAGCGACAACTCGCCCTTGGGGTGCAAGAGCGCGAGTTTTTGGATTTCTTGAAAAGCGGCCAGCAAGTTGCCCTCCACCCGGTCGGTAAAGAATTGCAGGGTTTGCTGTCCTTCTATGCCAGCGGCGACCTGTTGACCTTGTGCTTGCAAGCGTTGGGCGATCCACTGCGGCAGGGCGGCACGTTCAACCGGTTGAATTTCTATGTTGACGCCGTTGGCTTCCAAGGCGGTGAACCACGCGCCTTGCTTGCTCATTTTGTCTAGCTTGGGCAACATGACCAGCGTTAAAGTATCTGCGTTTTCAGCGGCTTGTGCTGCCAGTTGTTGTAGCTGCACGCTGCCGTCTTTGCCCGGTTTGCCGGAGGGAATGCGGATTTCGATGATTTGCTTGTCGGCAAACAAGCTCATGCTGCCCGCTGCGGCCAGCACCTCACCCCAGTCAAAATGCGCGCCGGCAACGGTGAACGAGCTGCGCTCGGTGAACCCCTCCTTGCGCGCCTGGGCACGAATCGCGTCGGACGCCTCTTGCACCAGCAGCGTTTCATCGCCATGCAGGGTATAGAGCGAGCGCAGGCCTTTGGCGAAGTGGTTGCTGAGTTGGGCAGCGGCTAGTTGCATGGATGTTGTATTGACATTGCAAAAACCAAATCCGTTCGGGCTGAGCTTGTCGAAGCCTTCATAAACCCTTCGACAAGCTCAGGGCGAACGGATAATGTGCACACGCTAAATTTAAAGCTCTTTAATTGCCGACAAACGGCGCAACAGCTGCTGCACCATGTCGGATTGCATGTCGCGGTAGAGCACGGCTTCTTCGTTTTCTTTCGCCAGCACAGCCGTTTCATTGAAACTGATGTCGCGCTGCACCAACAGCTCGGTTTCCGGGATAAGGTCTTTGCCGCTAGGCGTGCGCAGTTTGAACTTCAGGCGAAGTCGCAATTGAAACTCGCGCACCTGACCCGCTGCGGTAGAACCGACCACGACTTTTTCGCGCTGCTCGCTGAGCACGTCTAAAACGACTTGCGCTTTGGTGGCATCAGTGACCACGGCCACCGC
>JAYUCJ010000203.1:0-1162 GCA_043740415.1 Polaromonas sp.
CCGCTGTACGGCTCGGGCTTTCTCACCGAAGGTGTACTTGAAGCCGCAGGCCCGGCCGCCGACGGCATCATCACCACCATGCACTACAGCGACTCGCTCAACACACCGCGCAACAAAAAATTCCGCCTCGACTACGCCAAGGCCTACAAGGCGCAGCCTGACGTGTATGCGGTGCAGGGCTACGACACCGGCCTGCTACTGATCCACGGCGCCAACGCCGTGAAGGGCGACCTGAACAGCAAACCCGCACTGTACAAAGCCATGGAAGGCGCCACCATTGACAGCCCGCGCGGCAAATGGACCATGAGCAAGTCACACAACCCGGTGCAGGACATCTATCTGCGCGTGGTGGAGAACAAGGAAAACAAGGTGTTGGGTGTGGCGGCCAAGGCCTTGGCCGATTCGGGTGCCGGCTGCAAGATGGGTTAAGTTTTCCAGCGACTGACGACGGGAGCACTGCCTCCCGTTTTTTATAAATAAATCCTCTCAAACACCTCCAAAGCAGACTCCATGACCCCAGCGAATTTTGGCGCGGCGTAGCGCACAGCAATCCCTTGGACGCGTTACACCGCCGTCCTGGTTCTACTTCCAGTGGCTGCGGGGGCAGTTTGGAAATAACCCGCAGGTCGCCGTTGCCGCTTCTTTGATCAAATCTGCTCTGTCATTAATTTGTTCAGCGCGCAGGGGCAACTACCTGGCGAGCTGAATTTGGATGAGGCCGAGTTGGCTGACCTTTTAGGTGAAAAAAAACCTCAGAGCTTTTAGTCAATGCGGGAATACCGCGCCTGAAACCCAGCGACTGTGCGCCACCGCTGTTCCAGTTTGTGGTGATGCTGTTACGCAATCCGACCATTGCACAAAGTGAAAAAAAATGGGTTCCGCTTTCTAAAAAAAAAGGACAAAAGTATGAGTGCAAGACCTCATCGGCCGCGAATAGACTTGGGGTGCGACGCAAAGCCAACGTCAGCAAAATCCAGTCGAGCGCGCCAGCGCTGGACAGTGATATCAAGCGCTACGCAAACATAAAACACGAAAGCAAAACAAAGCGAAACCAAAACATGGCCAATGCTTTTTACCAAGGCGGTCATACGCAAACAGCGATAGCGCTGGCGTTTGACGTTTCCAGTTCCACGGTCAGCCGGATTATCAAGGGATTTGAAAA
>JAYUCJ010000204.1:0-1161 GCA_043740415.1 Polaromonas sp.
GTGCGTCGTTGGATGAGTGTTTGTGCGTCTAATGGCGCACAGCGTTTGCCTTCTTATGGTTGATTGGTCGTGTATTTGAATTTTGCAGGGGCGACTAAAAAAGCCATTTCTCATCAACTTGGACGCCACCGTAGCACCATTGATCGAGAGATTTCACGCTGCAAAGCTTTGCCAAGCTACAGCCCTCAAGCAGCCCAAGAGCAGGCGATGCAACACCAACAAGAAGGCAGAAACGCTAAAACCATCTGTGCAAGCGTATTGAGCCATGTTGAGTGCTACTTGCGCCTGGCACTATCGCCCCAGCAAGTCGCCGGTAGATTGCATGCTGAGGGTCTCAAAGCGCCTAGCGTAGAGAGTATTTACCAATATATCCTCAAAGACCAAGGCACCGGCGGTGACTTGCATCGCCTTTTGCGCTGCCAAAAGACGCGCCGTAAGCGTTATGGCAGTGGTCGTGAGCGCCGAGGACGGATCGCTAACAGGGTATGTATCGAGCAACGAGCCAGCATTGTTGACAGAAAAAGCCGCATCGGTGATTGGGAGGGCGACACGGTCGTGGGCAAAGACCACCAAGGCTTTCTGGTGACATTGGTTGAGCGCAAGTCGCGTTACACCTTGGCATGTCAAGCAGACACCAAAGAGGCTGTGCCCGTAGGAGAGGCCATTATTGTGATGCTGCGCCCACACAAACAGGTGTGTCACACCATCACGTTTGATAACGGCAAAGAGTTTGCGCAGCACCAATACATCGCCAAATGTTTGGATACCAGTGTGTACTTTGCTCATCCGTATTGCTCTTGGGAGAGAGGGCTTAATGAAAATACCAATGGCTTGTTGCGTCAGTACTTCCCTAAAGGTATGAATTTACGCAACGTAACGCAGTCTGAGGTGGATGATGCTGTGTATGCACTTAACCACAGGCCGCGCAAATGTCTAGGTTATAAAACGCCTCATGAGGTGTTCTATGGTCTACCTCTAAAACCGATTAAACTTCCTGATGTCGCACTTCGTACTTGAATCCGCCCTGAAATATGACTATAGCTGGCGTATTTATTGCCTAAGTTGCTATTTTATTTAGGCTATGTCAACGTTAGATAGTGGTTCAAAATAGACTCTATATAAATCAACGAGTTAGCCGATGCAGCAACGCTGTTTTCTATG
>JAYUCJ010000205.1:0-1154 GCA_043740415.1 Polaromonas sp.
AGGTGATCCTTGAGCCGGAAGTCGACCACAGGGCCGGTTGACACCCGAACGCCAATCTCATCAATGGAGAACCGGACGCTGCCAGCAAGCTCAAGCTCAGTCTCGTTCGCGGTGGTTGGAACGTGGATGAAGCGCTCCTTGTCGTCCGGGAACACGATGCGGTCAAAACGATGCTGGTTGTGAACAAGGTCGGAAAAATTGTCGTCAGTGGATGTCGTGACCGCGACTTCACCCTGCCTGCCGCCGCGCTCCAACATGATGATGATGTTCTCTTGCAGAACGTCATCGTCAGAAAAAGCTTTAGATCTTGAATCGAAAAGATGCATCGCCAGGATGGAAGTTTTAGCGAGCACGAGCTCCCGGAACTGGCGATAGTACGAGCCGTTGCAGAAGCTTCTTGGGATGATGGCAACAATGATGCCGCCAGGCGCCATTTGCCCGATGGCAAGCGCCACGAACCCCGAGTACAAATTGACCGTCTCAATCCCGACTTGACTCAAGGCTCTACGGTGTTCGGAGTCATTGGAGATTTTTTTGTATGGCGGATTGAGAATTGCATGTGTGTAGTCGCGCTTGGCGGTGCCATCGAGCATTGCAAGGGCGGTTTGGACGATGAAATCGCCGGGTACAACGTATGGCACGAGCGGATGTGTTTTGGCGTACTGTGACAGCGCGGACTCCAGATGCTTGCGCAGCTCGTCGTCCAGTTCGTGCGCCGTTGCCTCAACCTTGGAAAACGCAAAGCCGCCACTTTTCCAATGATCGAGAAACGCGCTGGTCAATGCGCCAAGCCCGGCGCCCGCGTCCAACAGCTTGCATGTCTTGAGCGTGCTGGATGGAAACATGGCTGCCATAAATCGCGCCACGCTGGCAGGCGTCATGAACTGCCCAAGCGCCGATTTGCGTTTCACGTTCAGCTTGGGCGAGACGGCTAGCCGTGTTTCTTCTGCATAGGCTAAAAGCATTTGTTCTTCCTGTTCTTGCTGGTCACCAGATTATCAGTGACCAAATTTAGATCCGGAATTGGGCACACACCTGTAAGCAAACACCGCGCCCTGACAGTCAGACCGGTACGATACTCATACCAGCAGCATCACCATGCAATTCGCCCAGCCATTTCAGTCTCTTCCCTAAAGGCCATCCACCATGCCCAC
>JAYUCJ010000206.1:0-21989 GCA_043740415.1 Polaromonas sp.
GCGTATTTGGCTGCAATGTCTTTGTAGCCTGGGCCGACGACTTTCTTTTCAACAGAATGACAAGCCATGCAGTTTTTGTCCGTGGCTAATTTCAAATCAGCCATGGCAGGTGTGGAAGCAGCAAAAGCGGCGACAGCGGTCAATGTGGCAACGAGCAGTTTTTTCATCTAAATCCTGATAATTTTGTTTGTGTGTGAAAGATAACAGCGCATTTTTTAGCTTTTACATTGCGCCAGTCAGTGATAATCTAACGTCATTCTAGTGTTTTGGTTGACGGTAAGGGAATAATATGTACTTTTTAGGCCTTGGTTTGTTGCTTTTAGCCGGTAAATATTTTGAAATCAGCCCAGTGGTCAACTGGTCTTGGTTGTGGGTGCTGTCGCCCTTTGGCGCTGCTGTGCTGTGGTGGTGGTGGGCGGATTGGTCGGGTTACACCAGCAATGTGCAGGATAAAAAGAGCGAAATCCGCAAGCAGGAGCGTATCAACAAAAACAAAGAAGCGCTTGGTATCCCTATCAGCAGCCGTAACAGCAGCAAAAAGACCAGCAAGCGTTAAACATAAACCAAAACCATTAAACACAAGCGATGATGGTCATTAGCGCTTGTGTTAAAGCTTCAGTTTAGTAGTTATCCAGCACCGCACCTTTGCTGGCGCTGGAGGCGTTAAACGCAAACTTGGCCTGCACACCACGCAGGTAGCGCGGCTTAGGCGCTGTCCATGCGGCGCGGCGTTTGGCGATTTCTTCGTCGCTAACGTTGAGTTGCAACAACAACTGCTTGGCATCAATGGTGACAGAGTCGCCTTCATGGATGAACGCAATCGTACCGCCCGCTGCCGCCTCAGGTGCCACGTGGCCAACCACCATGCCCCAGGTACCGCCTGAGAAGCGGCCATCGGTGATCAAACCGACCGATTCGCCCAGACCTTGGCCAATCAACGCACCCGTTGGTGCCAACATTTCAGGCATGCCTGGACCGCCTTTGGGGCCTAAATAGCGCAGCACCATCACATCGCCTGGCACAATTTTGTTGGCCAAAATAGCGGCTAAAGCAGATTGCTCGTCGTCAAACACGCGGGCTGGGCCGGTAATGACGGGGTTTTTCAAGCCGGTGATCTTGGCCACTGCGCCTTCGGGGGACAAATTGCCCTTCAGAATCGCCAAATGGCCTTGCGCATACATCGGCTTGTCAATAGGGCGAATCACGTCTTGGTCTGCGCGTGGCGCGTCCGGCAAATTCAGTGAATTCAGCATCTCGCCGATGGTTTGACCGGTGATGGTGATGCAATCTGTGTTCAACAAACCCGCTGCCATCAAGGTCTTCATGACCTGCGGAATACCGCCTGCAAGGTGCAAATCGACCGCGAGGTATTTGCCAGAAGGCTTCAAATCGCATAAAACAGGGATTTTTTTGCGCATGCGCTCAAAGTCGTCAATCGACCATTCCACCCCTGCAGCATGGGCGATGGCCAAGAAATGCAGCACCGCGTTTGTCGAGCCTCCAGTTGCCATGATGACCGCCACGGCGTTTTCGATCGACTTTTTGGTCACGATATCGCGCGGTTTGATGTCTTTTTTGATCGCTTCGATCAACACACGGGCAGATTCAGCGGCCGAGTTGAGCTTTTCATCATGCGGGTTCGCCATGGTGGACGAGTAGGGCAGGGAGATGCCCAGTGCCTCAAACGATGAGCTCATGGTGTTGGCTGTGTACATGCCGCCGCAAGAGCCTGGGCCCGGAATGGCGCGGCGCTCGATTTGCAGCAAATCTTCATCACTCAAACGGCCAGCAGCGTTTTCGCCCACGGCTTCAAAAACGCTGACGATGTTCAGGTCTTTACCTTGGTATCTGCCCGGCAAAATCGTGCCGCCGTAGACGTAAATCGCCGGTACATTGGCGCGCAGCATACCCATCAACCCGCCTGGCATGTTTTTGTCGCAGCCGCCCACCACCAGCACGCCGTCCATCCACTGGCCTTGCACGCAGGTTTCAATGCAATCAGAAATCACTTCGCGGGAGATCAACGAGTACTTCATACCCTCGGTGCCCATCGCCATACCGTCAGAAATCGTCGGGGTGCCAAACACCTGCGCGTTACCACCAGCCGCTTCAATCGCCGCAATCGCCGCATCCGTCAGCTTTTGCAGCCCGGAGTTGCAAGGCGTGATCGTGCTGTGCCCATTCGCCACGCCAACCATCGGCTTCTTAAAATCCGCTTCTTCGTAGCCCATGGCGTAATACATAGAGCGGTTAGGCGCACGAGACTTGCCTTCGGTGATGTTTTTAGAGCGTGGGTTCAGGATGGTCATATTCAGGGATTATTTGGGTTGCAGATGCTTCTATTATAAGAAAGCTTTGGGGGTAGGGTTGGATTGTCAAACACTACTAATTCAATAGCACTTTAGGCAATAAATACGCCGGCTATAGCCTAAAATGATGCGTTTTAAGCAGAGTCATCAAAAACGCGAATTCTGGGCGCAATTTTGGCAAACAAGGTGCGTCGCGCGACGTGAATGTCATATTCAGCCTGCAAATTCACCCAAAACCGCTCTTCCATTTTGAAAAACAAACCCAGCCGAAGGGCCGTATCTGCCGTGATGGGGCGGTTGCCGTTCACAATGTCGCTAGATGCGGCTAGGCGGAACGTCAATATCCGCAGCCAGCTGCCGCGCGGTGATGTGTCCCCATCATTCAGCGCTGAAGTAGCGCAGCTATGCCGTGCACGCCTGGCATAGATTCATGTGCAGGTGTTTTTGCACCAGGATGCACCGTTTGTTGATGCTCATAACCCGACGCCTTAAGATTCCTGTACGCTGGGGAGCCTCCCGTTCTTATCTTTGTGTCCTGTAACACGGATGCTTGAATGAAGGGAAATAGATGTGTCTGATCTCCGGCTTTTATTTGCCGCATTCGAATTCTGCCAAAACCCTTTAAAACTGTATTGCAATCTGTCCGCCTATTGCATCAAGTAAGGGAGAGGATTCACTATCCACAATATAACTTAGGTGCAGTGAAAATTTGCTCGTAGCGTTGAATTCTGTGTTTGTTTTGAGTTAGTTTTTTGCCTTTACATCCACCACCTCGTCAACTTTGGCGTCGGTAGATCGCTGTGACTTTGTAAAGGCCGCATCGTCCACTTTGCCGCCTTTTTTCTCAAACTGCGCTTTCAGGCTTCCATACATTTCTTTAGGCAGGAGCTTGAACGCCAGTTTGAACAGCAAAATCGACACCACACCGTCGTCAATCCAACCCAGAATCGGAATCACATCTGGCACGAGGTCTATGGGGCTGATGATGTAAACCACTGCAAGCAATGCAACAATTTTGGAAATGCCAGGCGCAGCCGGGTTGCGCAGCATCGCCCAGACCATCAAGATTTCTTTTTTGAATTTCCACCACAGCGCGCCTAATTTCCACATATTGATCTCCTGAAAAATGAAAAAAAGGAGTCCGAAGACTCCTTTTTATCTAGCGAAGGGCAGAATCAATCCTTCTCTCCACCAAAAATACCCAAGAGTGCCAGCAAGCTTTGGAACACATTGAAAATGTCCAAGTACAAAGACAGCGTCGCGCTGATGTAGTTGGTCTCGCCACCGTCGATGATCTGCTTCAAGTCATACAACATATAAGCGCTGAAAATACCGATCGCAGCGACTGAAACGGCAATCATGGCGGCTGATGAGCCTACCAAAATACCGATGATAGAGCCTATCATCAGCACAATCGCGCCAACAAACAGCCATTTGCCCATGCCGCTCAAGTCACGCTTGATCACACTGGCCAGAGATGCCATGACAAAAAACACGCCAGCTGTGCCGCCAAATGCCGTCATGATGAGGGACGGGCCGTTTTTAAAGCCCAGCGTGCGTTCAATCAGCCCAGCAAGCATCAAACCCATGAAGAAGGTGAATCCCAGCAAAATGGGCACGCCAGCAGCTGATTTTTTGGTCTTTTGGATGGCGTACATAAAGGCAAACGCACCGCCCAAGAAGACGATGATGCCCATCCAGCCGCCCATGACAGCTTTGGTGATGCCAGTGCTCACACCGACCCAAGCGCCAAGCACCGTAGGAATCAAGCTCAAAGCCAACAACCAATACGTGTTGCGCAGCACGCGGTTGCGTTCTTGCAGGTTCACACCCGTGCCGAAGCCGGTGTTGTTGAGAATTTGTTCAGACATTCACGTTCTCCTATAAAGGCTGCAAAGATGCAGATGGCTAGAATTTTAGGGGTTTTTTCTGAAAATCAAGTGTTTGGTCGAATATCCTACAAATTATTGGAGAATTTTGAGAAATTTTTGATCAATCTTGGTATATGTCAACAAATCCTAGAGTGGCTCGAATTTATGTCCTTAGAATATGCGCATGAAAACCAAACACACCCTCGAGAGCTCAGACCTCAAACTCATCGCAGCAGCCGCCGAAGCGGAAGCACTTAAAAACAACTGGGCAGTCAGCATCGCCATCGTCGACGACGGCGGCCATTTGCTGCATTTCAACCGCTTGGACGGCGCGCCAGCCATTTCTTCCCACATCGCACCCGCCAAAGCCAATACCGCTGCGCTGGGTCGCCGCGAAAGCAAAGTCTACGAAGACACCATCAACGGCGGTCGCATGTCGTTTTTGAGCGCGCCAACGATCAAAGGCATGCTAGAAGGCGGCGTACCGATCATGAAAGAGGGCCAATGCCTGGGCGCCGTTGGCGTGAGCGGCGTGAAGTCCACAGAAGATGCGCAAATCGCCAAAGCAGGGATTGCTGCGATTGGTTTGTAATCACGATTTGCTATAATTAATATAGCAATTTAGGCAATAAATACGCCAGCTATAGACATATTTAGCACATTATTTTGAGGGGAGAGATGCTTGTTGCTCCCGCATCTCGACCAACAACCTTTCTTGAAGAAAGTTTTTCAGAACACTTGATTGTGTCTGGTCAAAACATTTCCGGAATACATTTCTATGACTTGAGCCGAACATCGGGATATCGCAATCCACGCCTGCAATGGCATCACCAGGCAATTTGAGCAAGGTTGTGCCCTTTACTTGGGACAGGAAGTTCAAGTCATCCTGTGAGTTGTAATCGTCGTTTTTAAATGCAAAAACAAGTGACGATATAAGATTTGCCGACAGAATTTCTGCGGCTTGTGATTCGTGGCGCTGCTGCCAAACCTCAGGTCGCCACTGTTTTTTTCCGGCAAACGCGGGTGCAAAAGCGACCACCGCATTGACACTATTTGGGTGTCGTTTTTGGTGCAGAAGTGCTGCCCAGCCCCCAGCAGATTGTCCGACCAAGAATATTTGAGAAGAATCAACCCCCGCTCGTTTTAATTCTTTCAAAGTTTCGTCAATAGCTTGGACGCGTTGGTCAATCTTCAAGGGCTCACCCAGCCTGGTAGCACGACCATGGCAAGGTGCAAAAACCATTACTTCTAAGCCGAGTAGTTGTGTACCGTTCAATTGCTGAACGACTTCTGGTACGGTGTCTCCAAGAACCAGACTATTTGGATCGCAACGGTCGTCCATTTTCTCCACGACAGAGCCATGCAAGTACAGAATAACCGCTTTAGATTTTGGGTTGGCAATGCTGAGGCCGCGGTTGTTTTGCCAATGGTTTTTTTTGGTATTGAACTCCCCATTCACCATGGCTTTTGCGTGCAAACAGCCCACCAGCAATACGGCTGCATGGCTGGTCTTGATGAGTCTGCGCAACGTACGTTTTAGGTTCGCATCGTTTTTTACAACGGATGAATTATCAGTTAGCGGTTTTGAACCTAAAGCAGTGCCGCGAACCAACTGTCGCATAGCATTCAATCGACTTCGAATTGTGTGGCGCAATGTGTCTTGCGTGGTTTTTGGCATTGACATCCCCTTTGATGTGTCTCGAGTAATGCAACATTATCTCGCGCCTATGAATTCATGTCTGTAATATTACAATTAAGTTGTAATATTGAATTTCAATTTATTTTATGTCGATTATGATGATTAAGTCTTAGTTGCTGATAAATTTGAGTTTAATGGGAATATCAACTGAGCCTGAACGGCCAATGCTTCAAGCATCGCCAGGGTACGCGCTGGAATATATTTTCGCGAGGGTAATGCGGCGTAAAAAATCAAACTGCCAGCGTGCCATTCCGGTAAAACATGAACCACCGTACCTTCTTGAATAGCGCGTTGAACCAGCCGTTTCGGCATCAAACACAGACCCGCACCTGATCGCATGGCAATACGAAGCACGTCAAAACTGAGCGCCTGGAGAGTCACCGTCATAGGGATATTGACGGCTTCTACAAGCCCAGACCCATGACTTAATCGAAGGATGTGATCGCCGTTGTGCCCAGCAGCTTTGTGCCATGCAAAACTCAAGTAATCGTGGCCTTGAAGTTCGCTGGGTTCAAGGGGTGTACCCGCGCGGCGCAAATACTCGGGCGATGCGCACAAGAGTCTCTCAGTTTTGCCAATAGTACGGGCAACAATATTGGCATCAAAATTATCCTCTACCGACATCAAAGTTAAATCAAACTCCTCGACACGCATATAAGAAAAAGGGTCAATATTAATATCAAGTGTTACCTGAGGATGCTCTGTGCGCCAGATGCCCGTCAAAGGCGCTAATATTTTTGTTGCCAGTAGTGGCGTCGTTAAAATGTTTAATGTGCCTATCAATTCTCCTGATGAGTTTTGTGTCATAACTTCTGCATCAGTGATTTCTTGCAAAATATGCTTAAGTTTTTGCAGGTACAACTGGCCAGATTCTGTCAGCACTAACTTGTGGGTCGTGCGCTGAATCAGCCGCGTACCCAAATGCTCTTCCAAATCATTGACCAAGCGTGTCACAGTGGCCGGCGACATGTCTAACACGCGCGCAGCAGCAGCAAAGCCGCTTTCAGTCGCAACTTTTTCAAATACTTTCATGGATAAAAGACGATCCATAATATCCAAATATTACTGTTTTTAACGCAAAATTTGTATTAATTAACTAAATACATTAAGTAAATGTAATAATATTAATTTAAATTAAAGAATTAAAATTAAAGAATTAAAATTAAAGAAAAATTATAGCGTTATTACATCAGATATTGCAAAAAAAGCAATACCGTTTTTCGTATTGTGTACTTGTAGATTTAAACGCATCCTGCATACTTCAGTTGCCGATGGAATCTAACCAAAAGAGCTCTTTTTCATTGGCAAGCTAGGTGTGATGCGATTCAAACATCTATCCTAAATTCAAGTGATCAGATTATTTCTTTAAACTTACTTAGGAGAATATATTATGGTAATATTCACATCAAAAATATTGGCAGTATCAAGCGTTCTGGCATTGGCCGGCTTGACTGCTATTCCAGCAGCCGCTGCTGATACTAGTACTACTACCAAGTACAACTCATTTTTTCCAAACTTCGAAAGCTCAAAAAGCCGCGATGAAGTGCGTGAAGAATACTTCAAAGCCATGAAAGATGGCAGTTTGGCAATGAAAAATATGCGCTTGGGTATCGCTGTCGATGCTGACGCACCAGGCATCGCCAATATTGCAAGCACGAAAACCCGCGATCAAGTGCGTGAAGAGTTCTTGCAAGCTATGAAAGGTGACGGTTTGCCTAAACCAGGAGACTCTGAAGTGGATGCTGACTCACCAGCTTTAGCTAAAGCCGCGCCTTCTAACCTTCAGCGACAGGACGTGTATGCTGAAACTATTGAGTGGATGAAGATTAACTCTGGCGATATTGGCATGGGCGATTGAGCGCAAGCTGATGTTTAAAAAGAGCACTGCGGTGCTCTTTTTTTCGTGTGAAAAAAAATTGTCATCAATTTAAATTTATTAATGCAAATTGTATTAATTGGTTAAATTTATAAGAATATTTTTTCAATTTTGAATAAATATCCAGTACAAACATCAAATATTGCAATACCATTTTTCGCATCCAATGCTTGCCGATTTATACACATACGCAATACTAAGCATGTCGATGAAATCAAACCAATAAAGTTTTTTTCCAACGATGCCGCTAGGCCAAGATGTTATCCAACCATCAAGCCTAAATTAATACTAACCGTTCTTTCGATTACTAAGGAGAATTTGCAATGAAAACACTTACTTTTAAAACATTGGTAGCAGCTTCTAGTCTTGTGGCACTGGCTGGCTTGTCGGTACTGCCTGTATATGCTGATAGTCCAAAAGATTTGACAATTGGCGGCGCAGCAAACTTTGAGAGCACTAAGAGCAGTGCGCAAGTGCAAGATGAATACTTTCAAGCGATGAAAGAGGGCAGTTTAGCCAAAGCAACCGATTCAGAAGTTGATGCTGACTCACCAGTTTTAGCTAAAGCTGGCTCTTCTAATGTACAGCGCCAAGACGTGTATGCTGAAACCCTTGAATGGATGCGTGCGACTCAATCTGCTGAAATTGGTATGGGCGAGTAAAGGCAATCCAAAATAAAAAAGGGCATCGTAGTGCCCTTTTTTTGTTGTATTTTTCCTGTATTCAATAAACCAGCCGTTCTGGCCGAATTTCCTGCAAAATAGTTGTTGCAATCTCTTCGATGGATTTGGTCGTCGTGCTCAGCCAGCGGATGCCGCTACGGCGCATCATGCTTTCAGCTTCATGCACCTCATGACGGCAGTTTTCTAGGCTGGCGTATTTTGAATGAGGGCGGCGTTCGTTGCGGATTTCACTCAGCCGCTCAGCCTGAATCGTCAGCCCGAAAATTTTCTTTTTATGGGGCACCAAAGCGGGCGGCAGCTGGTGGCGGTCAAAATCTTCGGGAATCAGCGGGTAATTTGACGCTTTCAGCCCATATTGCATGGCCAAATACAGCGAAGTCGGCGTTTTGCCGCTGCGGCTCACGCCCACCAAAATCACGTCTGATAGCTCCAAATCGCGGTTCATCTGCCCATCGTCATGCGCCAGGCTGAAATTGATCGCCTCAATCCGGTCGTGGTAAGCCTTGCTCTTGCTGGCGTCGCTGAAGCGGCCAATCCGGTGGTTAGATTTGATGCCCAGCTCCGCCTCCAGCGGGTTCACAAACGTCGCAAACATGTCCAACAGCATGCCGTGGCAACCCGCTTGAATCACCCGCAGCACCTCCATGTTAACCAGCGTAGAAAACACAATCGGCTTCTTCCCCTCCACCTCAGCCGTATGGTTGATCTGCCGCACCACCTGATGCGCTTTGTCCACCGAATCCACAAACGGCAGCCGCACATGCCGAGGCTGCATCTCAAACTGCGCCAAAATAGCGTTGCCAAAAGTCTCAGCGGTGATGCCAGTGCCATCGGAGATAAAAAAAACGGTGCGGTCGGACATGGTTGTATATTTGTAATTGTGCTATTTAGCTAAGTATGTTGGAGTATTTTATGACGCGCGACGAACTATTCGCAAATGAAGCAGCCGCTTTGGGTTACAGCTTCGATGGCGAGATAAAAATTGGCGGGAATTAGGTGCCTTTGCTGCAAGACGGCAATCACATTTACATCAGTGGTCAAATTCCACGCGTTGGAGATATTGTGGTTTTCACTGGCGCAGCGAGCGCTGAGGTTTCACTTGCCCAAGCTCAAACAGCTGCCAAAGTTTGCGTGATGCGGGCTTTGGCGCTATTGCAGCGGCATTTAGGCTCGCTAGACCACATTAAATCCGTACCGCGAATTTCAGTTTTTGTGCAGTCTACCGTAACGTTTACCCAGCAAAGCGAGGTGTCAGACGGCGCTTCTGAGGTGCTTTTCAGGGTTTTAGGCAACGCTGGTGCGCATTCCCGCACATCCGTTGGTGTTTTTCAATTGTCTAAAAATGCGACGGTGGAGATGGATTTCATCGTAACGGTTGATTAGGGAGTATTTTATGGATATAGCCGGCGTATTTATTTTCTTAGCTGCTATTAAAAGTATAGTAAATGATTTTTGCATTGTTTAGTGCGTTTCCCCTTACGCTAAAACTGATTCCGTTTAAAATACAGCCTCTATGCCACTCAGCACCACCCAATTAGAAAGCTCAGCGCTTGCGCTTAGTCGTGCCGTGCGGGTGACGCAAGATGCTGCGCTGTGGATAACCTTGGCTGCGCCCGTTCAGGAAGCTGTGCAAGCGGGGGTGATTCAAAGCTTTGAAGTGGCTTATGAACAAAGCTGGAAGATGATGAAGCGGTGGCTGGAGGCTAACTCTAGCCCGCTAGACGTAGACGGCGTGAGCCGCAGGCAGCTGTTTCGGTTGGCTTCGGAGGCGGGTTTGATTGCTGACGTTGACTTGTGGATGCTGTTTCACAAAGCCAGAAACGAAACCTCTCATACCTACGACATCGAAAAAGCGCGAGCTGTGCTTGAAATGGTCGAGCCGTTTTTGATTGAGTGCAATGCTTTTATGGCTGCGTTGAAGGCTAAAAATGATTAAATCAAATCAAATCATAGACTTAGCACCACAACATTTGGCGACTGTCCGTGCGATATTGCAAACGACAGTGCCTAGCATTCATGCTTTTGCGTTTGGATCGCGCGTTCATGAGACGAACACGGTAGGCAAAGCAAAGAAACATTCTGATGTTGATATTGCGCTAGAACCCGCGCATCCATTGAGCTGGCGTGTGCTGGCTGATGTGCGGGAAGCGTTTGAAGAGTCAGATTTGCCCATGCGGGTTGACGTGATCGATTGGTCTGTGTGTACGGACGATTTTAAGCATCACGTCGTCAACAAATATTCACTCACATGATGAGCGCGAAAAGCATCATGAAGAGTAACAAGTTTTTAAACTCTGGAGCTTCCCCATGTCAACACTCTTTAGCCCGACCGCACTGGTCGTTCCGTTTGAGAACCTGAGAAACGCTGACGTCGAGTCGGTTGGCGGTAAAAACGCCAGCTTGGGCGAGATGATTTCGCAACTCCCCACAGGCGTGCGCGTCCCGACGGGGTTTGCGACGACTGCACTTGCTTTCCGCGAGTTTTTGAAACTCGGCGGTTTGGACGACAAAATCAACGCTTTGCTGGATGCGCTCAATACCGAAGATGTGCGCGATTTGGCCAAAGTGGGGGCGCAGATTCGTGCCATGGTTGAGGCGCAGCCATTTTCAGCAGAATTGGACACTTCGATTCGTGGTGCATTTGCAACCTTGTCTGCAGGCAATGCAGAGGCCTCCTTTGCTGTGCGTTCATCCGCCACAGCGGAAGATTTGCCCGATGCCTCATTTGCCGGTCAACAAGAAAGCTTTTTGAATGTGGTCGGTATAGACACCGTGCTGCACAAAATCAAAGAAGTGTTTGCATCGCTGTACAACGACCGCGCGATTTCTTACCGCGTCCACAAAGGTTTTGCCCATGCTGATGTCGCTTTGAGCGCGGGCATCCAGCGTATGGTGCGCTCAGACAAAGGCGCGGCGGGTGTGATGTTCACGATGGATACCGAATCTGGCTTTGACCAGGTCGTTTTCATCACCTCCAGCTACGGTTTGGGTGAAACCGTGGTGCAGGGCTCGGTGAATCCGGACGAGTTTTATGTGCACAAACCGATGCTGGCGACGGGTAACCGTGCGGTGATTCGCCGCAATTTGGGTTCCAAGCAGATCCAGATGGAATTTGCCAGCGCGGCTGAAAAAGCAGCATCGGGCAAATTGGTCAAAACGACGGACGTGCCGATTGATTTGCGGAATCGATATTCGCTGACCGACGCAGAAGTCGAGCAATTGGCCAAGTACGCCATGATCATCGAAGCGCATTACGGCCGTGCGATGGACATTGAGTGGGGCAAAGACGGCTTGGACGGTCATATCTACATCTTGCAAGCGCGCCCTGAAACGGTGAAAAGCCAAAGCGCAGGTAAGGCGGAGTTGCGTTACAAGTTAAAAGGCACGAGTGCCATTTTGGCGCAAGGCCGCGCCATCGGTCAAAAAATCGGCACAGGCCGTGTGCGTTTGGTGCACAGCATCGACGAGATGGACCAAGTGCAGTTGGGCGATATTTTGGTCACAGACATGACCGACCCGAACTGGGAACCGGTGATGAAACGCGCCAGTGCCATCGTCACCAACCGCGGTGGCCGCACCTGCCACGCCGCCATCATTGCGCGTGAATTGGGTATTGCCGCTGTGGTGGGTTGTGGCGACGCGACCGAGATGCTGAAAGACGGCACGCTGGTGACGGTGAGCTGCGCAGAAGGGGACACCGGCTTCATCTACGACGGCTTGCTGGAAACCGAGGTGACCGAAGTGCAGCGCGGCGTGATGCCGGAGATCAAAACCAAAATCACCATGAACATTGGCAACCCGCAGTTGGCCTTTGACTTCTGCCAATTGCCGAACGCGGGTGTGGGATTGGCGCGCTTGGAATTTATCATCAACAACAACATTGGTGTGCACCCCAAAGCGATTTTGGATTACCCAAGCATTGATGCAGATTTGAAGAAAGCGGTGGAATCCGTGGCGCGCGGCCATGCATCACCACGGGCTTTTTATGTGGACAAAGTGGCAGAGGGCGTTGCCACCATCGGCGCCGCATTTTGGCCCAAGCAGGTGATTGTGCGTTTCAGCGATTTCAAATCCAACGAATACCGCAAGCTGATTGGTGGTTCGCGCTATGAGCCTGAGGAAGAAAACCCAATGCTGGGTTTCCGCGGTGCTGTGCGCTACACCAGCGAAGAGTTTGGTGAAGCGTTTGCCATGGAATGCCAAGCACTCAAGCGCGTGCGCAATGAGATGGGTTTGACCAATGTGGCTGTGATGGTGCCGTTTGTTCGCACATTGGGACAAGCCGCTAAAGTCATGGACTTATTGGCTAAAAACGGTTTGAAGCGTGGTGACAACGGTTTGAAAGTCATGATGATGTGCGAAGTGCCAAGCAACGCCATCTTGGCGGATGCATTCTTGGAATACTTTGACGGCTTCTCGATTGGTTCGAACGATTTGACGCAGTTGACCTTGGGCTTGGACCGTGATTCAGGTTTGGAATTGCTGGCGGCTGACTTTGACGAACGCGACCCCGCCGTCAAAGCGATGTTGTCCTTAGCCATCAGCGCCTGCAAACGTCAAAACAAGTACGTGGGCATTTGCGGCCAAGGACCAAGCGACCACCCAGACTTTGCGCAGTGGCTGGTGGACCAAGGGATTGAGTCTATTTCCCTCAACCCCGACAGCGTGGTAGCCACTTGGCAGGCACTGGCGAAGTAAATAGTGCCTAATTGCCATAGAAGTGCTCTGGCGCAGCAACTTCTAGGTAGTAACCTTTAGTAGCACCAGCGTCATGGTGGATTAAACTTTTAAGACACCATGACTACAGCTGCTCAACTCACCAAGAATCAACAATCCGCACCCGAACCATCGCGATTACGTGTTGGCTTGTTGATTTTTTGGCTGCTGGTTGCGTTCGGCGGCGTGTACTTTGCCCGCAGTATGTCTTGGGGCATTGCAGGTTGGCCGTTCAACTTTTGGTACGCCTCGCAAGGTGCGGTGCTTCTTTTTATTGGCATCGTTGCCTTGTATGCTTGGTGGCGCAACAAAACAAGTCATGAGGTGTCTGCGCACACGTGGGAAGCCGTCGCTTATTCAGCGTACAAGCTGCGTTTGCATCGCATCATGGCGATTTATATCGTTGGTGTGCTCTCGTTTTTAGGGATCATGTTCGCTGCAGAGCGCGCAGGTTTACCACGCTATTGGTTAGGTGGGATTTTTTTAGCGGCAACCATTGGTTTGTATGCTTGTATCGGTATTTATAGCCGAACTGCAGAGCCGAGCGAGTATTACGTGGCTGGCAGGCGCATACCAGCCATGTACAACGGCATGGCAACTGCTGCTGATTGGATGAGTGCGGCGTCTTTTATCAGTTTGGCGGGTGGTTTGTATCTGCAGGGCTTCTCGGGTACCTCCACGCAGCCTGGCGGCTTGGCTTATTTGCTGGGTTGGACAGGTGGTTTTTGTTTGATTGGCTTGCTGGTTGCGCCGCATTTAAGGCGGGTCGAAGTCGATACTGTTCCCGATTATTTTCAGCTTAGGTTTGGTGGTAAATGGCCACGACTCATCGCTGCTTTGGCGGCAGTTTTGTGTTCTTTCACCTATGTGGTGGCGCAAATTTATGGGGTAGGGCTGATCACCTCGCGGTTAACCGGTGTGCAGTTTGAAATCGGTATTTTGCTGGGCTTGGGCGGTGTTCTTGTTTGCTCGTTTCTAGGCGGCATGCGCGCGGTGACATGGACGCAGGTGGCGCAATACATAATCATCATTTTTGCATTTTTGATACCCGTTTCATGGCTGGCTTACAAGCAGTTGGGTAACCCAGTTGCCGCTTTCTCTTACGGTCAACAGATCGCAAAAATCAGCGCTTTGGAAGACGGTTTGATGTCTTCAAAAGCGGAGTTGTCAGTTTTGCAAGAATACCTACGCCGGGCCAACGCGTACGAATATAAGCTGCTGAATATTGAGGCTTCTTTGGCGCAAGACCACAAAGATGCCCAGGCCAAATTGCGTTTGCTCAACGTTCAGCGTGCGGATGCCTCGGTGATTTTTGCGGCCTCGCGCGAATTGGCAGCCCTGCCCAAAGACGTTGTTTCCGCCCGTGAAGTGTGGACGGCATCCATGCAAGATTATGCGGAGCGCGCCAAGCCTTTAGCGGGCATGCCGCGCCACGCGCAGCCTTTTGCCGGCAATCCTGAAGGTACAAAAGACGAGCAACAAGCTTTCAAATCGTCCAGGCTTAATTTCTTAGCGTTGATGTTTTGCTTGATGATTGGCACCGCTGGCTTGCCGCATGTGCTGACGCGGTATTACACAACGCCAAGTGTGGCTGAAACACGTAGCTCTGTGGCTTGGTCCTTGTTCTTTATCGCCTTGCTGTATTTGTCCGTGCCCGCATTGGCGGTGCTGGTGAAGTACGAAATCATGAGTCATTTGGTTGGACTCAATTTTGATAATTTGCCAACGTGGATTGCGCAGTGGTCAAAAGTGGATCCAACCTTGATCTCAGTGAGCGATGTCAATGGTGATGGCATTTTGCAGTTTGCTGAGCTGCGTTTGGGAGCAGACATTGTGATGTTGGCCACGCCTGAAATTGGTGGTTTGCCGTATGTGGTGTCTGGCTTGGTGGCGGCGGGTGGTTTGGCTGCGGCTTTATCTACGGCTGATGGTTTGCTTTTAACCATTGGCAACGCGCTAGCGCATGACATTTACAAACCCAAGCGCATCGGCTTGAACAGTGCCTTGCATCGCGTGATGTTGTCTAAATTCACCTTGATGCTGGTTGCGCTTGCAGCGGCGTATGTGGCTTCGCAACGGCCTGCGGCGATTTTGTCCTTGGTCGCAGCATCTTTCTCATTAGCTGGCGCAGCTTTTGTGCCGGCCATGGTTTTGGGTATTTTCTGGAAACGAACCACGGGTGCCGCTGCGGTTTGCGGCATGTTGAGTGGGTTGTGCATGACGTTGTATTACATGATCATCCATTCAGCAACCGTTCGCGCTATGTTGGGTGAGCATGCACCTGCGCTTTGGTTTGACATTGCGCCCATTTCTGCGGGCGTTTTTGGCGTTCCTATGGGGATTTTGACCGTGGTCGTCGTCAGTTTGCTGATGCCTGAACCACTGTCTAAACGCGCCGCAATGACCAAAACGGCATCAGCCGCTTAAAACAGCATATAATCTAAGGCTTTCCCTTGCCACACCGCTACAGGGCGCTAGGTTCAATTCTGAACTTATCTGTCATGTAGACGCAGCGGGTGGCTTTATCCCTAAAGGAGTGTCTATGCGTCATTATGAGATCGTTTTATTGATCCACCCGGATCAAAGTGAACAAGTTCCAGCTATGCTGGAGCGTTACAAGGGCATGATTACCGCTGGCGGCGGCAAGGTGCACCGTGTTGAAGATTGGGGCCGTCGTCAGATGGTTTACCAAATCAACAAGCTGTCAAAAGCACACTACCTGTGCGTGAACATCGAAGCTGACCAAGCCGTGATGGCTGAACTTGAGCATGCGTTCAAGTTCAACGATGCAGTTTTGCGTCACCTCACCGTTTTGCGCAAAGCCGCCGACACAACACCATCAGCAATGATGAAAACTGTTGAACGCGAAGAAACTCGTAAAACCCAACAATCAGAGTACGCAGCACAATAATTTTTAACACCTTTGGTGTGAACCAACTTGTTTTAACCGCGTGTCTTGTAGAGGTTTCACCTTTGCGATACACACCAGCCGGATTACCAGCCTTAAATTTTTCACTTGAAAGTGATACCGAAGTTCAGGAAATGGGAGCCAAAAGGCAAGTTAAAGTAAGTCTCAATGCACTCGCTATTGGCCATCTTGCCGAGTCCATCGGCAAACAGACTTTAGGCAGTGTTTGGAAGTTCACCGGCTTTTTAGGAGCCGCCCGCCAAGGTAAAAATGTTGTGTTTCATATTCAAGAATTTATTAAATAACTTTTTTTAGGAGTCCATCATGCCCGGACCAAAACGTTTTAACAAAGACAAGCGCCCAAAGCGCCCAGCACAAAATTTGTTGTTCAAGCGCAAGCGCTACTGCCGTTTTACGGTGGCTGACGTTGTCGAGATTGACTACAAAGACGTTGACACATTGCGTGATTTCATCGGTGAAAACGGTAAAATCATTCCAGCTCGCTTGACTGGCACACGTGCCATTTACCAGCGTCAACTCAATACCGCTATCAAACGTGCGCGTTTCTTGGCTTTGGTCCCGTACAGCGACCAGCACCGCATCTAAGGAGTAGTCACCATGCAAATTATTCTATTAGACAAAGTTGTTAACGTCGGCAATTTGGGCGATATCGTCAAAGTAAAAGACGGCTATGCACGTAACTTTTTGATCCCATCAGGACGCGCTCGTCGTGCTACTGAATCAGCGAAAAAAGAGTTTGAAATCAAACGCGCTGAATTGGAAAAACAAGCCGCTGTAAAGTTGGCAGAAGCACAAGAACAAGGCACAAAACTCGGTGGCACCATCATTAAATTGACGCAAAAAGCCGGTGTTGACGGTCGTTTGTTCGGCTCTGTGACCAATGCAGACATTGCTGAAGAATTGGGCAAACAAGGCTACAAAGTCTTGAAGTCACAAGTTCGCATGCCAAACGGCCAGATCAAAGTTGTTGGCGACACCAGCGTGACTGTGTCTTTGCACACAGACGTGGTGGCTGAAATCACCGTGACTGTGTACGGCGAATCTGCTTAATTAGTTAAGTAAATCCCTAAAGGGCTACCAAGTGCAAACTTGGTAGCCCTTTGTTTTTTGGCTTTAACTTTTACACAGTATTTAATTGCTTATACAGAAGTTATACACAGCTTTTCATGTGACTTTTACGGTTGTTCGTATTAGTATTTAGGGATAGATTCAAGGAAATTCATGTCAGCCGTTATACCTACAGACGCATCGCTCGCCGATATCAACCATGCGATGCAAAGCGCCGCTCAAACCGATGCACACGATGACATTCACAGTGCGGTAGTGGGTGGCGATTTCGGTGGCAGAGTTAGCCAAGACTTCATCCCAGACCGGCAAATCGCCCAGCTGCGCATTCCGCCGCATTCCATTGAAGCCGAATCCAGCGTTTTAGGCGGCCTGCTGCTCGACAACGCCGCATGGGACAGGGTAGGAGACTTGCTCAACGACAGCGACTTTTATCGTTACGAGCACCGCTTGATTTATAGCGCGATGACCACGCTCATCAACGCCTCCAAACCCGCAGACGTCATCACCGTTTACGAGCAACTGCAAAACTTGGGCAAATCCGAAGAAGTTGGCGGCTTGAGTTACCTCAATTCCCTAGCGCAATACGTGCCCAGCGCCAGCAACATCCGCCGCTACGCCGAAATCGTGCGTGAGCGCGCCATTTTGCGCAAACTGGTCAGTGTCAGTGACGAAATAGCCACCAACGCCTTCAACACCCAAGGCCGCCCGGTGGCGACCATTGTGGATGAAGCTGAGCAAAAAATCTTCAACATCGGTGAAGAAGGCTCGCGCATGAAGCAGGGCTTCCAAAGTATGGACACCTTGGTGGTCGCTTTGTTAGACCGTGTACAAGAGATGTCGGCAAATCCTAACGATGTGACTGGCGTGCCCACAGGTTTTTACGATCTAGACCGTATGACCTCGGGTTTTCAGGCTGGGGATTTGATTGTGTTGGCGGCCCGTCCATCAATGGGAAAAACTGCATTAGTTATCAATATTGCAGAACATGTAGCTTTAAATGAAGGCCTGCCTGTGGCCGTTTTCTCCATGGAGATGGGCGCTGCACAATTGGCAGTTCGAATAGTAGGTTCGATTGGGCGAATTGACCAAACACACCTGCGTACCGGCAAATTGTCCGACGAAGAATGGCCGCGTTTGACCGAAGCGATTGAAAAACTACGAAACGTATCTCTGCACATCGACGAGAGCGCCGGTCTGAACTCCAGTGAACTGCGTGCCAATGCCCGTCGCTTATCTCGAAAATGCGGCAAATTGGGTTTGATCGTGGTCGATTACTTGCAACTTATGAGCGGTTCAGGTGGTGGCGGTAATGGCGAAAACCGCGCCACAGAGCTGGGCGAAATCTCCCGAGGCTTGAAAATGCTTGCCAAAGAGCTGCAATGCCCCGTGATTGCGCTCTCGCAGCTGAACCGAAGCGTAGAAACCCGCACCGACAAACGCCCCATGATGAGTGATTTGCGCGAATCCGGCGCGATTGAGCAAGACGCCGACATCATCATGTTTATTTACCGAGACGATTATTACAACAAGATGGATGGTCCAACCCCTAGCAAAGAGCCTGGCGTTGCTGAAATCCTAATCGCTAAGCAGCGTAATGGACCTACTGGGATGATAAAATTATTTTTCCAAAAAGCGCAAACTCGCTTTGAGAGTTTGGCTAATGGTAGTGCAGATTATTAAGCTCTAAATGTAAAAATATGCAATAAATACGCCTCTAGCCGGCGTATTTATTGCCTAAGCAGCTATCAAATTGATAATGAATTAAAGCACTTCACTCGCAAAATCCGCCAACCGTGACCGCTCACCACGTGCCAAGGTGATGTGTCCACCGTGCGGCCAGCCTTTGAACTTGTCTACGGCGTAGGTCATGCCAGAGGAGCCTTCGGTCAAATACGGGGTGTCGATTTGCGCCAAATTACCCATGCAGACGATTTTTGTACCCGGGCCGGCGCGGGTGATGAGGGTTTTCATCTGCTTAGGGGTCAAGTTTTGCGCTTCGTCGATGATGACGTACTTGGTCAAAAACGTGCGGCCCCGCATGAAGTTCATGCTCTTGATTTTGATGCGGCTTCGAATCAACTCGCTGGTGGCGGCGCGGCCCCATTCACCCGCGTTGGTGTCGGTTTTGCCCAGCACTTCCAGGTTGTCGTCCAAGGCACCCATCCAGGGGCCCATTTTCTCTTCTTCGTTGCCGGGCAGAAAACCGATGTCGTCACCCACCGGCACCGTGACGCGGGTAACGATGATCTCGGTGTAGCGGCGATCATCCAGCACCTGGCTCAGCGCGGCGGCCAGCGTCATCAGTGTTTTGCCGGTGCCCGCCGTGCCGGTGAGGGTAATGAAATCGCAGTCGGCGTCCATCAGCAGATTGAGCGCGAAGTTCTGCTCGCGGTTGCGCGCCGTCACGCCCCAGACGGCGTTCTTGCCGTGCGTGTAGTCGCGCAGCGTCTTCAGCACCGCCGTCTTGCCGGTGATCTCGGTGACGCGGGCGTACAGCGGCGTGGCGCCGGGCCCCTCAATGTAGACAAACTGGTTGATTAGCAGCGCCGGCACCAGCGGCCCGCTGATGCGATAAAAAGTCTGGCCGGCCTGCTGCCAGCTCTCCATCGTCTTGCCGTGCCGCTCCCAGAAATCGGCCGGCAGCGGCAGCACGCCGGTGTACAGCAGGTCACCATCTTCAAGCGTCCGGTCGTTGAAGTAATCCTCGGCCGGCAGGCCCAGCGCGCGTGCCTTGACGCGCATGTTGATGTCCTTGGACACCAGCACCACGTCGCGCCCGGGCTGCTGCTCGCGCAAGGCTTGCACGACACCGAGGATCTGGTTGTCGGCCTTGCCCTGCGGCAACCCGGCCGGCAGGCTGACGTTGATCAGGTTGGTCTGGAAGAACAGCTTGCCACCCGCTTCGCGGTGCCCGGTGTGGGCCAGCGACAGGCCCTCCGACATGCCGGAGGCGCCGCGGCTCGGCATGCTGGCCGCCAGCGCGTCGAGTTCGCGGCTCACCTGGCGGGCGTTGCGTGCCACCTCGGTCATGCCGCGCTTGTGGCCGTCGAGCTCTTCGAGCGTGATCATCGGCAGGTAGATGTCGTGTTCCTCAAAGCGGAACAGCGAGCTCGGGTCGTGCATCAGCACATTCGTATCGAGCACGAACAAGGTGGCCGGGCCGGTACCGCGCGGCTTGCGGGCGCGGGTCTCGGGCACGAGCGCGCGGCGCGCGACCGGCGCGGCGAGCTTCGCAACGGCGCCGGTCTTGGCGGGCGCTGCGGTTGGCGCCAGGGTAGGAGCGGCGGCGTCGGCCGTGCCATCGAACAGATCAAGCACCGCAGGCGCCACGGGCTCGGCGGCAGTGCGCGACTTCGGCGGGCGCGAGCCCGGCCGCGGCGTAGCTTGCGATTCGAAATCGGCGGCGCCGAGCAGGGCAGCGCGTTTGGCAGGCGGTTTTGGCAGGGGCATGGGGTCGTCAGCAGGCTCGAGAAAGCAAAAAGCCGCACGGTCGGCAGTGCGGCTTGGTGGGGGTGTGCAGGTCATGCTGGGCAGGCATGAAATTGATTATGCACAAGTTCGAATCGCAGCTGGCAGGGCTTGGCGCTAGGCCGCGACCCGGCTGCGATGAGCGGCTAAACCAGCCTGCCGCCGCCCAGCCGCGCCGGCCCTGGCGCCGCCGCGTCAACCCTTCTTCAGGGCCTTCGCCGCCTTCAGCACTTCTTCGACATGGCCCGCGACCTTCAGCCCGCGCCATTCACCGATCAGCATGCCGGTCCCGTCGATCAGAAAGGTGCTGCGCTCGATGCCCTTCACCTTCTTGCCGTACATGATCTTGTTCTTGACCACGCCGAACATGTGGCAAAGCTTTTCTTCCGTGTCGGCGATCAGCTCGAAAGGGAGCTCGAGGTTTTGCTTGAACTTGTCGTGCGACGCCATGTTGTCGCGCGAAACACCGAACACCACCGCGCCGGCTTTCAGGAAGTCCTTGTGGTGGTCGCGAAACTGCATCGCCTCGGTGGTGCAGCCGGGGGTGTTGTCTTTTGGGTAGAAGTACAGAACTACGATCTTGCCGGCGTACGCCACGGGGGTGAATTTCACGCCACCGGTTGCAAGCGCTTCAAATTCCGGGAGGGGTTTGTTGAGAGCTGGCGTCATGAGGTATTCTGCTAAGTTGCGCCGTCGCAGGCGTAGCCCGTGATTATAGGGCTTCCGTCACACCAGACGGCCTCCCGATTCTCAATCGTGCCTGTCGACTGCCGACTCGAAGATCAACGCCGCCACCACCGCACGGCCTTCGGCCAGCAGCACGTTGTAGGTTCGACAGGCCGCAGCGGTGTCCATGGTTTCGACACCGATGCGCGCGTCGATCAGCGCACGCAGCAGGTCGGCGCGTGCAAACCGAAGCTTCGGCCCACTGCCGAAAATCACCAGCTCGGGCTTCAGCGCCGCCAACGCCTCGAAGTGCTCTGGGCCGAGAGACTCGAAGCTTGTCACCGGCCACGCCGACACCGAGCCGATCCAGGGCACCACCACGCTGCGGGTGTGCTCGACACCATTGACGGCCACGCCGCCAGGCCCATGCCGAAAAATGGCGTTACTGCCTTCCATTCGTTCTGCTTGCAACTTCAAGATGTGCCCCCGTCGTGTGTCGTTGCTGTCAGGTTGTCGTGTGGTTAAATTGTAAGTTTTGCGGTGCACAAAATGCACTCGTTCGAGGAGATTCCGTTTGAAACCCATCGTCAAGTCGAACAAGCTGGCCAACGTCGCTTACGACATCCGTGGGCCGGTGCTCGAGAAGGCGCGCCAGATGGAAGAAGAAGGGCAAAAGATCATCAAGCTGAACATCGGCAACATCG
>JAYUCJ010000207.1:0-1152 GCA_043740415.1 Polaromonas sp.
GGTATTTTGACCTTCAAATCCGCGCAAGACCTGCGCGATGTGGCGGCTTTTGTGCCTATGGACAGGCTTTTGATTGAAACCGACAGCCCGTATTTGGCCCCCATGCCGTACCGTGGTAAGACGAACAACCCGTCTTATGTGCCCTTTGTGGCGAAAAAGATTGCGGAGATCAAAGGTTTAGACGTCGAGGAAGTGGGGCGCGTGACCAGTAGCAATTTTGACAATTTGTTTCAGGGTGTTGTGTCATGATGCGCACTATGAATGCATTGAAAAATATATTAAAAACAAAGGCTTGCAGCTTGATTGCTGCGGTTGTGTTTCCTTTGGCAGCCTTGTCCGCACCGATTGACGACTACTTCACAGCCATCAAAAACGACAACGATGGCGCATTGGTCACCGTGTTGTTTCGCGGTTTTGATGCGAATACGCTAGACAGCGAAGGTCGCCACGGTTTGCACATCGCGCTGATGGAAGGCTCGCTGAAAGTCGCCAAAACCTTGCTGGATTTGTCGGGCACCAAGGTGGACACCCGCAGCAAAAACGACGAAACCCCGCTGATGATGGCAGCGTTGAAAGGACACACTGCCGTTGCCAAACGCTTGATCGCACGGGGAGCCGACGTGTACAAAACCGGCTGGACGCCGCTGCATTACGCCGCCACGGGCGGGCATTTGGAGATGATCAAGCTGCTGCTAGAAGAACATGCCTACATTGACACCGAATCACCCAACAAAACCACCCCGCTGATGATGGCTGCGCAATACGGCACGGCTCAAGCTGTGAAACTGCTGATTGATGAGGGTGCAGACATCACCTTAAAAAATGATGTCGGGATGACGGCTTTGGACTTTTCAAGGCTGGGCGAAAGCAGAGCTAGTTTTGATGTTCTGACTGCTGCGCTGAAGGAGACTTCAAAGCCAGCACCTGTAGCACAGCAGCCTGCACCGGCTGCTGTACCCGTTGCACCGGCTGTGCCAGCCGGTAATCAACCTTTCAAAACACGCTCTGATTAACTGGCCGCCGAATTGATCGGCGAATTAATCGACGAATTAGCCGCCTCTGCGCATCATCTCAAAAAACTCGCCATTGTTCTTGGTCGCCTTCATTTGCTTGAGCACCATTTCCATGGATTCGATCTCGTCCATGTTGTAC
>JAYUCJ010000208.1:0-7603 GCA_043740415.1 Polaromonas sp.
CGGCTCCAGCACGGGGTTGGTTTTGAACTCGTAGCCGTGGGTCAGCCGCCACTGCAGCTCGCCAATCCAGACGGTCACCCGCGCCAGCTCGGCGGCGTATTCGTTCAGCTCCAAGCCCAACATGTTGTGCGGACCGGTGACGAGTTCAGTTTGGCGGTCTAATCCTAAATCCTCTGCCTCTTGATGACTGAAAACTTCAACGTCTTTGAGTGTTTTGAGCCCAAGGTACAAAAAATTGCCGCTACCACAGGCAGGGTCAAGGATGCGGTAGTTTTTAAGGTGGTCAAGCCAGTTGACGAACTCTTTTTCTGCTTTTTGGTAGGACGCGTCGCCTGCCGTGGCTGGGTATCGACGGCTTCCGATTTTGAACTCTCCACGCTTGTGTAGCTTGCTTTTAGCCATTAGCCGGCGTATTTCTTGCTTGGATTGCTCCCATTTTTGCAGTAAAGGGCGACGAATGACAGGGTTAATAATTCGCTCGATAGTCGCGGGGTCGGTGTAATGCGCACCGAGCTGGCTTCGTTTTCTTGGGTCTAAGCCGCGTTCAAAAAGCGTGCCGAAGATAGATGCATCAATAGCTGTCCAGTTTTTTTCAGCTGCCTTGCGAAGCTCGCTCACGTCCAAAAGATCTAGCTTCGGCACGTTGATAGTTTGAAACAGACCGCCATTAAAGCGCGCAATGTCGTCATTACCATACAATCCGCCGTCTTTCATGGTGGTGAACAAATTGGTTAGAGCGGCAGTTAGTTTGTCGGAAGTCAGGTTTTTGTTGTTAACCAGCCCTTCAAACAAACGCTTTGGCAAGAGTTTGACGTCATCAAAGAAAAAGCAAAACAGACACTGAGTAAGGAAGTGGGCGACCACTTCTGGTTTATTGACTGCTGTACCGCCCCCCGTGGGAATGCCCTTTTTGTCAACTACCAAGCCACGGTTACGCAAACGCTCAGCCAACGTGGCAAAACTTTTGGCGGCGTCTTCAGTGATGTCACGCGTGGTGTCTTTGGGTCTGAAACTTTCTGGATCTAGCCATAGGCGACGCAAAAGTGCCTGTTTTTCCAGTTTGTCGAGTTCTTCAATCTTGACGGTATGGACTGCGCTGGGGTGGCCGGTAAACTGGGTGTGAATGCGAATAGTTAGTCTGTCGCAAACGACCAACAGCGGCGGATTGCTTAGCGCCAAGCTGTATCGAAGCAGCTGGTTTAGTGCGGTATCTAAATTACTGCCTGGTTTTTTGTTTTCCCACGCGAAGTGGCCGCGTTTGAACACATCGGCATAGCCCCGCGCTTCGCCCAGCAAGAGCGTGTCTTGCTCAAAAATGTAGTCACTCTGGCCATCTTGCCGGCTGCTGCCCGGCGTGGGCACGCCCAACAAAGCGCACAAATCCATGAAATGCGGCTGCGCACCTTGGCGTTCGTTCAGGCTGGCAGCCGTGCCGCCTGCGCCCCATTTGGCGTAGAAGTCTGTGAAGTTCATGAATGCGTTGATATTAGCCCACAAATCCTGTCATTCCCGCGCAGGCGGGAATCCATGACGGTGCTCATGGTAATTTTCAGATGAACGCAAACTAGTGGTAAATTCAAGTTTTGAAACCACTGAAGACACGCCATGACCGCCAGTTTTACCGCCTACATAGACGAATCAGGTGATGAGGGGTTTGTCTTTCGTCCGCAAGAGTCAGGCAGTAGCCGCTGGCTGGTGCTTTCTGCCGTGGTGTTTCGCAAATCAAAAGACTTGGAGGCGGTGAAGACGCTCCGCGCTGTGCGTGAGCTATTGGGTAAGCCACCTAAATATGCGTTGCACTTTCGAGATTTACGCCACGAACAGCGCGTACCGTATGTGCGTGCCGTGGCGGGCGCTCCCATCCGCACTGTGAGTGTGTTGATTTATAAGCCTTCGATCACGGAGCCCGAGGTGTTCCAAAACGAGGCGCATCGCCTTTACCGTTATGCAACACGGTTGCTTTTGGAGCGTGTATCTTGGTTGTGCAGAGATGCCAGAAAAACCAATGAGGGCGATGGCACATGCGAACTGATTTTTTCTAATCGCAGTGCGATGTCTTATGACGATTTGCGGGATTATTTGCAGCGTCTCAAAGACAATCCCTCGCCCGATATTCGTGTTGATTGGTCTGTGATTGACCCGTCTAAAGTACAGGCCATCAATCACGATCAATTGGCGGGTTTGCAAATGGCAGATGCAGTGGCATCCAGTCTTTACTTTGCGCTTAACTTAACGCAGTATGGTGAGGTGGAGGGTCGCTATTTTGAATTGCTCAAACCCACGGTCTACAAGCATGACAAAACGGGGGCGCTTGGCTATGGGCTCAAGTTTTGGCCAAAATCTGCCGAGCTATTGCAGGTTGAATGCCCGCATGTGGCTGTGTTTACGCGTTGACCTGTTTGTTGAGACGAAAAAAATGCAGACCCCAGGTTCGAGTTTCCCACCCATTCGGGCTGCCATTGTCGCCAATGACCTCTACATTCCTGCGCTTGTCTGCAATAGCATTTTACATCAATAACTACTGCATCGTCCACCCATGACTCACAATCAGCGACTGCCCCGTCAACGCATTGCTCGGGAAGGCCGCAAACATCAGCGCCACCTCGGCCACGTCCTGCACGGTGGTGAATTCGCCATCTACCGTGTCTTTCAGCATGATGTTTTTGATGACTTCTGCCTCGGTGATGCCGAATTTGGCAGCCTGCTCGGGGATTTGCTTGTCCACCAGCGGCGTGCGGACAAAGCCGGGGCAGATCACGTTGGAACGCACACCATGCGCTGCGCCTTCTTTGGCCACGACTTTGGACAAGCCCATCAAGCCGTGTTTGGCGGTGACGTAGGGCGCTTTCAACATCGACGCCACATGCGAATGCACCGAGCCCATGTAGATCACGCTGCCGCCGCGCTTACCGGCGTACATGTGCGGCAGGCAGGCTTTGGTGGTTAAAAACGCGCCGTCCAGGTGGATGGCCAGCATCTTGCGCCACTCGACCAGGCTGAATTCTTCTACAGGGTGGACGATCTGGATGCCCGCATTGCTGACCAAAATATCTACTGTGCCCCAAGCCGCTACGACGGATGCAACCCCGGCGTTGACCTGCGCTTCATCGGTCACATCCATCGCCACGCCCATGGCCTGCAAGCCCAAAGCGCGCATCTCGGCTGCGGCGGCTTCAGCGGCGTCCTGGTTCAAATCAGCAATCGCCACTTTCGCGCCTTCTTTGGCGTAGGTCAGGGCGATTTCTTTGCCAATGCCGCTGGCGGCGCCGGTGACGATGGCGATTTTGTCTTTTAACTTCATATGCAATCTCTTTTCATAACGATAAATGGAGGTGAACAACCATAACTTTAGCGCATTCAAGCGCGGCTTTGCTGACTCGTTTGCTGATGTGGGTTTGTTTGATAAGATGCTTTGATGCAGCTTCCCTCCCATTTTTGGTCAGATTTAACGACCCGCCATTTTGCCCGATTGGCCGCCAGCCAAGATATCGCTCAAGTTGTTGCGGTGCTGCCTGTTGCCGCCACCGAGCAGCATGGCCCGCATTTGCCGGTGAGCGTGGATGCAACCTTGGTCGATGGTGTCGTCAACGCATCCTTGCCGCATTTACCGGCTGATTTGCCCGTTTTGTTTCTGCCCACCCAGCACATCGGCAAAAGCAACGAGCACATTCGCTTTCCTGGCACGCTCACCTTGTCTGCGCAAACCATCATCAGCCTGTGGATGGACATTGGCAGCAGCGTGGCACGCAGCGGCATCAAAAAGCTGGTGTTGTTGAACAGCCACGGCGGCCAAGCCAGCATCATGGACATCGTGGCGCGGGATTTACGCACCGAGCATGATTTGATCGTTTATTCCACCAACTGGTACAACCTGCCCTTGGGTGATGCGGTGATGGGCTTGTTTCCAGCGCATGAACACCGCTTTGGCATCCATGCGGGCGACATTGAAACCTCGATGATGCTGGCTTTGCGCGAACAATTTGTAGATATGGCACAGGCTCAAAACTTTCACAGCACCTCGCAAGACCGCGCTGCGAAATATCCCGTGCTGGGCAACGGCACGAGTGCCAAGCTGGGCTGGCAGATGCAAGACTACAACCCCCAAGGCGCGGCGGGCAACGCGGCAGCCGCCACGGCAGCCAAAGGCCACGCGCTCATCAAAGCGGCGGGTTTGCAGCTGGCGAATTTGTTGAAAGAAGTCAGCGACTTGCCGTTGTCAACCTTGCAGCCAACGCCAGAATTTCCGGCATAAGCTCTAGATGAGTGAAATATGTCGCTCATTCGCCTGAATCGTCACACCAGCCACCCGCTGCACAGCGTCGCCGCCACCCGCCGTATCGAGCAAGCGGCAGCCGCGCAGCTGGCACCGCACACCTTGATGCAACGCGCCGGTTTGGCCGTGGCGCGTCTGGCCTGCGCTCTCGCCCCGCACGCGCAGACCTTCTGGCTGGCTTGCGGCCCGGGCAACAATGGTGGCGATGGCTTGGAGGCGGCCATGCACTTGAAACTGTGGGGCAGAAACCCCGTGGTGACGTGGCTGGGTGACGAAGCCCGCTGTCCTGCCGATGCCCTGCTGTCGTTGCACCGAGCACGGCAAGGGGGGGTAACCTTCGCGTCTGAGCCGCCCGTTGAGTACGACTTTGCCATCGATGCCCTGTTAGGCATTGGGCAAAGCAAGCCTCTCACCGGCGTGCTGGCCGACTGGCTGCGCCACATGCAGCAAACCGCGCCGGCCATACTCTGTGTTGATGTACCCAGCGGGTTAGATGCCAATACTGGCAATTTCGTCAAATCTGAAGTTGCTATTAATAGCGTAGCACCTCAGGAAATAAATACGCCGGCTAGGTGCCAAAATGCACCTGTTTTTTGCCTGTCCCTGCTGACTTTGAAGCCCGGCTTGTTCACCGCCCACGGCAAAGACGCAGCGGGTGAGGTTTGGTTCGACGATTTAGGCGTTAATGCCGAAATCAACGCTTTAGGCGTTGAGGCCAAAATCTGCCAATCTGAAAATCCCATCGCGTGGCTGTTAGGGGCGGACCGCACCAGCTTACCGGCGCGTCTGCACGCCAGCCACAAAGGCAGCTTTGGCGATGTGGCCGTGGTGGGCGGCGCTGCGGGCATGACGGGTGCAGCCCTGCTGGCGGGTCGAGCCGCTTTGCATGCGGGGGCAGGGCGGGTTTTTGTGGTTTTGCTGGATGCTGACGCAGATATTGCCCATGCCGGCCAACGCATGGCGGTAGACCCCCTGCAACCCGAGCTGATGTTTCGCCAGCTTGAAACCCTGGCTGTGCGCGAGCAAACCGTGGTGTGCGGCTGTGGTGGTGGCGACGCCGTGCGCCATGTCTTGCCGAAAGTGCTGTCGCAAACGCCGCGCTTGGTGCTGGATGCGGATGCGCTGAACGCGATAGCGGTTGACACGTCGCTGCAAACGCAGCTGATTGCTCGCTCAAAGCGCGGGTTATCAACCGTTTTGACCCCGCACCCCCTAGAAGCAGCGCATTTGCTTGGCATGTCAGCCGCGCAAGTGCAGGCCAACCGCTTGGCGGCGGCGCAAACACTGGCTGATCGCTTTGGCTGCGTCGTCATCCTCAAAGGCACGGGCAGCGTCATCGCCGCACCGGGTTTGACACCGCACATCAACGCCAGTGGCAACGCCAAACTAGCCACGGCAGGCACGGGCGACGTGCTGGCAGGCGTGGTGGGCGCGGTGCTGGCCGCCGGTGCGACTGCATTTTCAGCCGCCTGCATCGCCACGTATCGCCATGGCACAGCGGCGGACGCTTGGTCTAAGGCCAACACGTTGACCGCCAGCGAGCTGGTTAAACTCATCTGATCTCTTCTGATTTAACTTTTCCAACTCGTTTTTTATTTTTCGTTGTCTTCATGACCCTTTTTTACATCATCTTGGCCACCATGGCCGCCGGTATTGGCAGTGTTTGGGTGGCAGCAGCCCTGAGTTTTGGCGCTTTGGCACGCTATACCCAGCACATGCTCAGCCTGGCGGCAGGCGCGCTGTTGGCCACCGCCTTCATGCACTTGTTGCCTGAGGCGTTTGAGGGGCAAGCGGGTGCGAAAGCGCTGTTTGGCACCTTGCTGGCGGGGTTGATTTTCTTCTTTTTGCTCGACAAAGCCGAGTTGTGGCACCACGGCCATGAGCACCATCACAAGCCGCTAAACACCGCTGAACCCGCGATATTGCCTTTTTCACCCCTGATTTCGCACAACGCGGTCGATTGCACCGACCCTGCCGCGCACAATCATGACCAGCATCACGGCCACAGCCACCATCACAGCCATATTCCGCAGCCCGGCAGCTGGGCGCTGCTGACAGGCGACAGCGTGCACTGCTTTGGTGACGGCGTGCTGATCGCATCCGCCTTCATGGCAGACACCCGCCTGGGCTGGGTCGCCGCGCTGGCCGTGTTGGCGCATGAAATTCCGCACCACATGGGCGACCTGGTGGTGCTCAACCAAAGCAGCAGCAACAAACGCATCGCCTTGGTCAAAGTCTCGCTCGCCGGCGCGGTGACCGCCATTGGCGGCCTTGCCGGCTACTGGCTGGTCAACCAGCTGCAAGACTACTTGCCCTACTTCTTGGTCATGGTCAGCAGCAGCTTCATCTACGTGGCGCTGGCAGATTTGATTCCCCAGCTGCAAAAACGCCTTAGCTTCAAGCAAACGGCAGCGCAGATTCTCTGGCTAGGTATCGGCATAGGCATGGTAACTCTGGCAAGCAGTCTGGCGCATGGGTAATAAGTAAAGTAGCGGGCCATTTGCCGTATTTCTGGCGGATGTGACGTTTTTTAGTCGTTATTCCACGACAAAGCCGGAATAAATCACGTCATCGGCATTTTTGGACACACCATTATTTTTTTTTGGGTAAATACTTATAAATAGTATTTATGATTTATATATTCGTTCAAATATTTGATTTTCAGCCATCGCGCAAAAGAATCTAACAAGAGGATCAGAGACATGGTCGGTTACAACATTCTTCCGATTGGTTTTTCAAGCTACGAAAAATCAACCATCGAAACCTTTTTCCGTCTGGCTGGTAGACGCGCACCTCATTGGGGCTTGACAACACTGTCAAGTGAAGCGCGCGTGGTGCTTTTCAACGCTACGTCAGAACAAGACGTGACAAGTTTTCGCTCGCAAGTGGCATCTTGGCAAAAAGTAATCATTGTGGGTGCTTCAGACTATGGCACGGGTTGGCCGGTGTTACCCCGCCCCATCAAGCTTACCGTTATTTTGACTTTGCTTGATGCGATGTCCCATGTGAAGACTGAGGCTGTAGCGCAACCTGCGCAAACTGCAGCAACCAAGCCCGCTGCAACGATCAAACCTGTTGAAATTGCTGCGCCGGTGGTGACCATCACTGAGCCAGCACCAGCCGTCCGCGCTTCAAAGGTGACGGCGCTTGCCGCTTCGACGCCCGCCGCCGCGTTTGTCAAACCAAGCATGACAGATGTCTTCGCGAGCATCACGACCCCCATTGCGGTGAAAGCCGAAATTGAGAAGCCAGCCTCTGTGTCATTGAATGAAGCGCCCAGCTTCAACTTTTACAACAAAACAGAGCCAATCAACACCGCTAATGTTGTCA
>JAYUCJ010000209.1:0-21419 GCA_043740415.1 Polaromonas sp.
GTGAGGGCGCGGGAGCGGGCTATGACGAAGTCGTCACCCTTTTCGCCATAGGGTGCGTTGCCGCTGTCGGCGATGTAGACGAAGGACTCGTGCGGCAGCTCGGTGCGCAGAGCTTTGAGGATGCTCAGCCCGCCGATGCCGCTGTCGAAAACGCCGATAGGGGCGTTCTTCAAGTCGTTTTCCGCCACTTTTTAGCTGGCGCTGACCGAAATACCTTTGAATTCACCTGTCGCAATCCGCTTTTCCCACTCAGCTGGTCCGGTGATATGGGCGCTGGTGCCGCCGGAATCTACGGCGACGGTGACGGGCATGTCGACAACGTCAAATTCGTAAATCGCTTCCATGCCCAAATCGGCAAACCCGACCACTTTGGCGGTTTTGATGGCTTTGCTGACCAAATAGGCGGCGCCGCCTACGGCCATGAGGGAGGCGCTTTTGTGCTTTTTGATGGCTTCGATGGCGACGGGGCCGCGCTCGCCTTTGCCAATCATGCTGATCAAACCGGTTTGGCTGAGCATCATGTCCACAAATTTGTCCATGCGGGTGGCGGTGGTGGGGCCAGCGGGGCCGACGGCTTCGTCGCGCACCGGGTCGACCGGGCCGACGTAGTAGATCACGCGGTTGGTGAAATCGACGGGCAGCTTTTCACCTTTGGCCAGCATGTCTTGGATGCGCTGGTGCGCAGCATCACGGCCGGTCAGCATTTTGCCATTCAAGAGCAGGGTTTGGCCAGGTTTCCAGCTGGCTACTTCGGCGGCGGTCAGGGTGTTGAGGTCAACTTTTTGGCTTTTCACATAATCTGGCGTCCAATGCACATCAGGCCACATATCCAAACTTGGCGGTGTTAACAAGGCTGGGCCGCTGCCGTCCATCACCATGTGGGCATGGCGGGTGGCGGCGCAGTTGGGGATCATCGCCACGGGTTTGCCCGCTGCGTGCGTCGGGTACATGTTGATTTTGACGTCCAACACGGTGGTCAAACCGCCCAAACCCTGCGCGCCAATGCCCAAAGCGTTGACCTTTTCAAAGATTTCTAAACGCAGGTTTTCCACCTTGCTCAAAGCCTCGCCACGGGACGACTTGGCCTGCAGCTCGTACATGTCGATGTCTTCCATCAGCGACTGTTTGGCGAGTAATACCGCTTTTTCAGCCGTGCCACCAATGCCGATGCCCAGCATGCCCGGCGGGCACCAGCCTGCGCCCATGGTGGGTACGGTTTTCAGCACCCAATCGACGATGGAATCGCTGGGGTTCAGCATCACCAGCTTGGATTTGTTCTCAGAGCCGCCGCCTTTGGCCGCCACGGTGATATCCAACTTGCCACCCGCGACGATTTCGATGTTGATGACGGCGGGGGTGTTGTCTTTGGTGTTTTTGCGGTCAAACTGCGGGTCGCTCACGATGGAGGCGCGCAGGGTGTTGTCGGGGTGGTTGTAACCTTGGCGCACGCCTTCGTTGATGGCGTCGTCGATCGTGCCGGTGAAGCCGTCAAAGCGCACATCCATGCCGATTTTCAAGAACACGTTGACAATGCCGGTGTCTTGGCAAATCGGGCGGTGGCCGGTGGCGCTCATGCGGCTGTTGGTCAAAATCTGGGCAATCGCGTCTTTGGCGGCCGAGCTTTTTTCGGCCTCATACGCGCGGGCCAGGTGGGCGATGTAATCTGCTGGGTGGTAGTAGCTGATGTACTGCAGGGCGCCAGCAATGGTTTCGATGAGGTCGGCTTGTTTGATGTGGGTGGTCATGGGAGCGTTCTTAGGTAGATTTGGGTGGATTTGGGTGGATTTGGGGGAATTTTGGTTGAGTTTTTAAAATTTATTGATTAATTTTTGAAGATTTAGTGATGTACTGAACGTCAGCTAAATCTTTGAAATGTGCATCAGAAGTCAGTAATGTAGCTTGGCTGACTTGCGCGGTGGCGTAAACAATCGCGTCGGCAAAGGACAAATTATGTTCCATACTCAAATCGCCAGCCGTCAAAGCGATGTTTTGCGTCAGCGGAACGACTTGCGCTTGCGTGCTGTAGTTGATGACACGCATGGCTTCTTCCATGCTGCGTTCGCGCAAAAGCCACTTGTAAAGCTCCATTTGCACAGCGGTGGGCACGATCAGGTTATCAACATCGCGCAGGGCAGCTTCAAAATGCTGGGCCAGCGGCGAGTCGGTCAGCCATTCAATCCAGCCGCAGGTATCGACTAAAACTTTCACGAAATAGAGTAAAAAGAAGTTTAGCGAGAGACGTGGTTCAAACGGTCGTTGCGATCGCTTCTGTCGCGGTAATTGGCCGTATTAGCACCACGCGCCAAGCCTTTGAGCGCATCCAGCGTCGGCACAGGTAGTAAATGCACCAAGCCAGATTTTTCGACGAAGCTGATTTTTTGCCCAGCTTCTAAGTGCAAACGCTCACGCACATCCTTAGGAATGCCGATTTGAAATTTGGTTGAAAGGGTGGCTGTTGACATATTTTTACTTAAATTCTTACTTTAAGATTGGTGCTTAAAAACGTAAGAATAACACAAAAGTGGGTTGAGCGATATCGCGATATCCATAGCTACCTAGACTATGATTACGTGGAATCGAGTTTAACCGCAGGAGTTTGCATTGTTAAAGACGATCCACCGCCGCGCCAATGAATTTATCCACTCTCAATCGGGCGGTGGCATTGTGTTGGCCGTGGCGGCGCTGCTAGCGATGATTATCAGCAACTCGCCTTGGAGCGACGGGTACGAGCAGTTGCTGCAAGTTCGCGGTGAAGTTCGTATTGGGGGCGATTGGCTGGTGCTGTCCAAGCCGCTGTTGGTGTGGATCAACGACCTGTGGATGGCAGTTTTCTTCTTTTTGGTGGGGCTGGAGATCAAACGAGAGCTGTTGGAGGGCGAGTTGGCCTCGCTCAGCCAAGCCATGCTGCCAGCGGGTGCGGCTTTGGGCGGCATGCTGGTGCCAGCGCTGATCTACAGCGCGATCAACTGGGGTGATGCAACAGCCTTGCGTGGCTGGGCGATTCCGGCGGCGACTGACATTGCCTTTGCACTGGGTATTTTGGCGCTGCTGGGCAAGCGAGTGCCGGTGTCGCTGAAGGTGTTTTTGACGGCGGTCGCGATCATGGATGATTTGGGCGCGATTGTGATTATTGCGGTGTTCTACACGGCGCAGGTGTCTGTGCCCATGCTTTTGGCAGCGGGGGCGGGCATTGTGGTGCTGTTTACTATGAATCGGGTAAGGGTCATGAACTTGGGGCTGTATGTGCTGGTTGGTCTGGTGGTGTGGCTGTTTGTGCTCAAGTCTGGCGTGCATGCCACGCTGGCAGGGGTGGTGACGGCGCTGGCGATTCCGTTGGTTGATTCCAGCAAGGGTGGACACAGTAAATCACCCCTCAAAACGGCTGAGCACGCGCTGCACCCCTGGGTGGCGTTTGGGGTGTTGCCGGTGTTTGCTTTTGCCAATGCGGGCGTGTCATTGCAAGGGGTTAGTTTTTCGACTCTTCTGCAAACCGTGCCGCTGGGCATCACCGCAGGTTTGCTTTTGGGTAAAGCTGTAGGGGTGTTTGTCGCGGCGTACTTGATGATTCGTTTGACACCTGCGCGTTTGCCTGATCAAGCCAGCTGGATGCAGCTGTTTGGTGTCTGTGTGCTGTGTGGCGTGGGTTTCACGATGAGCCTGTTTATTGGCGGGCTGGCGTTTGCAGGACAGGGCGCAGCGTTTGACACCCAGTTGAGGCTGGGTGTGCTGATGGGGTCGATATTGTCTGGCGTGCTGGGTACGCTAATTTTGCTGAGAGTATCTCAAAAATAAAAATATAGCTAAGTAAATATAGCTGAGTATCAGCAGATACGCTGCAGTCTATGTTGTGCTCAATGGAACAAAAAATACGCCGCCAACACATACAACACGCTCGCAAACACCTTTTTCAGCGGAGCAATGTCGATTTTGTGGGCGGTTTTGGCGCCTAGCGGGGCGGTGCACATGCTGGCTAGGGAGACGATGATGACGCCGGGGAGGTAGAGGTAGCCTAGGTTGCCGCTTAAACCGGTTGAGCCGTTCAGCATGGGCGGTAAGTTCCAGCCTGCCCAGATGTAGCCCAGTGTTCCCGCGAAGGCGATGGGGAAGCCCAGGGCGGAGGAGGTGGCTACGGCGTTGTGGATTTTGACGTTGCTCCACGTCATGAAGGGCACAGAGATAAACGCGCCGCCGGCGCCGACGAGGGATGACAGGCTGCCAATCAAACCACCCACACTGAACATACCCGCAAAGCCTGGCAGTACGCGGTTGGGCTTGGGTTTGCGGTTCAAAAACATCTGCGTGGCTGAAAAGGCGACGAAGACGGCGAAAAGCACGCTCAAAATCTTGCCCGGCAGCGCCACGGCGAGCTGTGCACCAATCAATGAGCCTAATAAGATACCCGGTGCAAGCGCAATGGCCACCGGCCACAGCACCGCGCCGCGCTTGTGGTGCGCCCAAACGGATGAAATCGAGGTGAAGCAAATGGTGGCCAACGAGGTGGCAACGGCCATTTTCACGATGTGCTCGGTGGGGAAGCCCTTGCTGGTCAATATGAAAGTGATGAAAGGCACCATCAACATGCCGCCGCCAATGCCGAGCAAACCTGCCAAAAAGCCAGTGCACAGGCCAAGTGTGAGCAACTCGACCACGAGCACGGGGTCAAACAAAGTAAAGAATGACATAAAAGCAGTAATGGGGAAGGGGTGTTTGTAGCTGTAAACGGACGTTTGAGTCAGAGTTTAAGCCAAAACGCAAGCAAAATAAGGTTGTCTGCGAATGCTGCTGAACCGGCATCCTGAACCGGGGTTCAGGTGGGCGAGGTCAGCCTCGCTTTGGGTTCATCTAACGCGAGACGATCACGCTAGCAAGACGATGTTCCAAGCCCGAGCTTTAAAAGCATTGGTTCTAGGAAATTACAGCACAGCAAGCACCGCAGACAAGGTAATTGTAGACCTGCAAACCGTGAATTGAAAGCGCAAAGCGGCTGAAATTTGGTTTTTTACAAACTTAATCTGCAGGTTACTCAAATAGCAACTTTGCAGCTTGCTTTTATGTTAAAGCAAACGACCGTCGTCACCCAAAGCTTCGTCCAGCTTGGCAATCAAGTCGGTGAGTTGTTGGCTGGGTGCCGCTTCAAGATCGAGTTGGGCCACGTCAACGGGGGTAGTGTTGGTCGATATTTCATTCACCTCAAAGGCCAAGTTCAGCGCTGCCAGCACGGCAATCCGGTCACGGGCTTTGATTTTGGCGGCATCGCGGATTTTGCACATCGCGGCGTCTACTTTGCCCACCGCTGCCATCATTTGCGCTTCGCCACCTTCTGGGCAGCCAAGCAAATAGCTTTGGCTCATGATTTGTACTTCAATTTGCTTCATGCGCTTTCCTTCACGGCATCGCTGCCCATGGCTTCGGGCAAGCGCTCTAGCAAAGCATCCACCCGCGCACGCGCTGCGCCCAGGCGAGACTTGAGCGAATCGCGCTCATGCGTGAGCATGGCAAGCTGCTCGGTCAACAAAGCGTTGGTTCGCTGTAATTCAAGATGCCGCACGAGCAAGCGCTCAACACGTTCTGTCACTTGGTCAAGTTGTGTCTGCTGGGTATGTTTTTGCATGGCAGGAGACATTGTAGGGGGCATCCCCGCTTTTTGTAGGGAAATTGCAAGCTTGGCGCTTAGAATAGGGGCTGTTGGTGCTCGCAGTGTGGTTCGCACGCTGCAGTTCAACGGGAAACAGGGGGGTAAAGTGGGATTTACATGCCATTTGCCCAACCTGTGCTGCCCCCGCAACGGTAAGTGAACGAATCAAAAGCGTATAAAACCGCTTGATATTCCGCTTCCATCTCGGCCACTGAGCGTTTTGAACACATGCTTGGGAAGGCGATGGAGGTTGTTTCACCAGCCCGGATACCGGCCAACAAGGTGGCTGCACGCTTAAAAACTTGCAGCCGTTATGCCCATGTGCTGTCGGGGACGACGGTAAAGGGTTTTAATCTTGGTATCTTTATTCAAATGAAAACTTGCATTTCCTCATTGCGCCTCGCTGCGCTTCCGCTCGCCTTGGCATCCGCATTTGCTGCACCTAGCGTGTTTGCACAAACTCAAACAACAGCGCAACTCAAAGAAGTCGTCGTCACCGCTTCACGCATCCAAACCCGCGCTGACGACTTGGTCAGCGACGTGGTCGTGCTGGACCGCGCCGCCATTGAAGCCTCCACGGGTCGCACTTTGACGGAAGTACTCGCCCGCAGCGCAGGTGTGCAAATGACTTCCAATGGTGGTTTGGGCAAAAATACGGGTGTGTTTATTCGGGGAACAGAAACACGCCACACTATTTTGTTGATTGATGGCGTACGTTACGGCTCGGCAACCACGGGTGCGCCTAGTTGGGACAATATTCCGCTGGACATGATTGAGCGTATTGAAGTGCTCAAAGGCCCGGCATCTGCGTTGTACGGCAGCGAAGCCGTGGGCGGTGTGGTGCAGGTGTTTATACGTAAAGGTGTTAAAGGTTTTAGTCCTTATGCTTCATTGTCATCAGGCTCAAATTCGTTTGCCCAAGCCACTGCAGGTATTAATGGTGGCGACGGTGCTTTGAGCTACGCCATTGGTGTTCAGAAAACGCAAGACAAAGGTTTTTCAACCACCAATAGCAAAGTCGCTTTTGGCAACTACAACGCTGACCGTGATGGTTTCAAGCAAGACGCCGTCAACGCGTCTGTGGCCTACCAAATCAACCCAGATTGGCGTCTTGATGCAGGCTTGTTGTACGCTGACGGCGTGAGCCATTACGACGACGGCCCGACGGGCGACACCCGCACCGCAGTGCGTACGCAAACGCTGCGTGCCGGCATCGAGGGCAAAGTATTGTCGAATTGGAAAACGCAATTGCGCGTAGCCCAATCGGTAGACAATTCCAATGCTATTGAAGCAGCGTTTCTGCCAAGCAAATTCAATACGCAACAAAACCAAATTTCTTGGCAAAACGACATTGACACACCTGTGGGCGTGGCTTTGGTCGGCGTTGAGCGTTTGACGCAAAAGGTGGACAGTTCAACCGCGTATGACGTGACGCAACGCACGGTATCGTCTTACTTTGCGGGCTTGAATGGCGCATCAGGCAGCCACAGCTGGCAAGCCAATGTGCGCCGCGATAGCAACTCGCAATTCGGTGATAACAACACCTGGTTTGCGGGCTATGGCTACAAAATCAACCCGGCTTGGCGCGTCAATGCGTCATACGGCACAAGTTTTGTCGCGCCGTCGTTCAACCAGCTGTACTACCCAGGCTTTGGCAATACCGCACTGCAACCAGAAAAGGGCCGCAACCTTGATCTGGGTGTGGCGTATAGCGAAAACGGCCAGACGGTGAAACTGGTTCACTTTGACAACAAAATCCAAGGTTTTATCACTGGAACCACCAAAGCGGAGAATATTCCGCGCGCGCGCATCAATGGCTGGACATTGGGCTACGATGGTGCATTCGGCGCATTCAACGTGCATGCCACGGCTGATTTGCTTGATCCAAGCAACGAGTTGACAGGCAAACAGCTGCCACGCCGTGCGCGCAATCAAGTCACTTTGGGTGCTGACTACACGACGGGTGCTTGGACATTTGGCGGCTCGTTGCTGAGTGTGGGTTCACGCTTCGATGACACGAAAAACGCAGTCGCATTGGACAGCTACACCACCATGGATGTGTTTGTGAATTACGCCATCAGCAAAGACCTGAGCTTGCAAACCAAGCTGAACAACTTGGCCAACAAGTCTTACGAAACCGCTTATGGTTTTAACCAACCTGGTCGTTCCGTGTTTGTGACTTTGCGCTACGCCATGAAGTAAACGCAGAGAAAAACTAAAAAAGTATGCCAAAAGCTACTTGCCCAGCCATTTTGGTCGCTGCTCCTGCCTCTGGGCAGGGTAAAACCACGGTGGCTTGTGCCTTGGCGCGTTTGTACACGCGTCAAGGTTTAACGGTTCGCGTTTTCAAATGCGGTCCCGATTTTTTAGATCCATACTGGCTTGAGCTGGCCAGTGACGCGCCGGTATATCAGCTTGATTTGTGGATGACGGGCGAGGCGGATTGTGCGCTACGTCTGCATGAGGCTGCGCAAGTGGCTGACCTCATCATCATCGAAGGCGTTATGGGTTTGTACGATGGCGAACCAAATGCAGCTGATTTGGCGCAACACTTCGGTCTGCATGTGTTGGCGGTGATTGACGCTGGTGCGATGGCCGGCACCTTTGGCGCGTTGGCACATGGCCTGCAAACGTATCGTGATGGTTTGAAGTTTGCCGGTGTGCTGGCAAACCGTGTCGCCTCAGTTGGACATGCCGATATGCTCAAAGTCAGCCTGCGTGACCCGCTGCAGTGGCAGGGCGCTTTGATGCGTGATGAAGCGCTGACGCTGCCCGAACGACATTTGGGTTTGGTGGTGGCCACTGAGTTGACCGATGCGATAGCTCGCTTAGATGTCGCTGCAGACGCCTTGGCCACCACGCCTTTGGGGCAAAAGAGTGCGGCTGATTTGAAGGCTTGGGAAGTTGCATTCGATGCTCCAGAAGCTAAGGTTGCCCCAACAAAGTCCTTAACCGGCACAACCATTGCCGTCGCCAAAGATGCTGCGTTTTGCTTCATTTACACCGCTAATATCGACTGTTTGCAACAGCTGGGCGCAGAAGTCGTCTATTTTTCGCCTTTGAAGGACGTTGAATTACCCGTTTGCGACGCGCTGTGGTTGCCGGGTGGTTACCCGGAGCTGCATACGCAAACCTTGGCGAACAACACAAGCATGGCTGCGAGCATTCGCCAGCATGTTCAAAATGGCAAACCCGTTTGGGCAGAATGTGGTGGCATGATGGCGCTGTTTGATAGTATTGAAACGGTCGATGGCGAGATTCATGCTATGTGGGGTTTGCTGTCAGGGCAGGTGACCATGCAAAAACGATTGGCAGCGCTGGGGCCACAGCAATTGGATGCGTTTGAAGCATCATTAGAACCTCTAGAACCGTTGAGAGGTCATACCTTCCATTACTCAACATGCAGTACGGATTTGGAGCCAATAACGCGCAGCTCAGCTGCACGAGGCAAGACCTTGCGCGGTGAGGGCGAGGCTTTGTACCAAGCTGGTTCCGTCCGCGCCAGTTACTTTCATGCATGGTTCGCCTCCAGTCCCTCGGCTGCGGCTCGGCTCTTTTTGAAGGATGCAAGATGAGTTCATTTCTCGATACATCATTACTTGGTCCGCAACGCATTGTCTGCATGACTGAAGAAACGACCGAGTGGTTGTATCTGCTGGGCGAAGAGCGTCGCATCGTCGGTATTTCGGGCTACACCGTGCGGCCACGCCGTGCAAGGGAGGAAAAGCCCAAGGTCAGCGCATTTTTGAGTGCCAAGATCGAAAAAATCCTAGAACTCAAACCCGATTGCGTCTTTGGTTTTTCAGATCTGCAGGCGGATATTGCAGCCGCGTTGATCCGCCACGGTGTGCAAGTCACGGTGTTTAACCAGCGCAGCGTGGCTGAGATATTTTCCATGATGTACCAAGTGGCAGCGATGGTCGGCAAGGTTGAACTCGGTTTGCAATTGATAGCGGATATGCAATCAAAATTGCTGCAAATAAAAGAGCAGTCGAAGCAATTAATCCGAAGACCGGTGGTGTTTTTTGAGGAGTGGGATACGCCCAATATGAGCTGTATTGCCTGGGTGTCAGAGCTCATAGGCATTGCTGGTGGGGACGATTGTTTTCCTGAGCTGGCCGCCATGCCCTTGGGCAAAGGCCGCATCATTGCTGATCCGCTGGAGATTGTGCAGCGCAGCCCCGACATTATTTTTGGTTCTTGGTGCGGTAAGAAGTTCAGACCTGAGAATGTAGCCGCTAGAGTAGGCTGGCAAGACGTACCCGCAGTCAAAAATAGTCAACTCTTTGAGATCAAATCTCCAGATATTTTGCAGCCAGGCCCTGCGGCATTGTCCGATGGCGTGGCGCAAATGCATAAAATCATCATGGCTTGGGGTGAACAATATGCATGAACTGATTTTAGGTGGTCAGAAAAGTGGTAAATCTCGTCGTGCCGAGATGATAGCAAAAGACTGGTTGCTGCAATCGCCAGATCACAAAGCAGTTTTAATCGCCACCGCCCAGCCGTGGGACGAAGAAATGCGACAACGCATTGCTCGCCATCAGCATGACCGTGCCGCGCGTGTGCCTAACCTTACTACGGTAGAAGAACCTGTGCATTTGGTCCAAACCATCCGGCGTTTGAGCCAATCCGACACTTTGTTGGTGGTCGATTGTTTGACGCTGTGGTTGACCAATCTGCTGATGCCAATGGATGTTAAAAATAAGCCTATAGCCGGCGGATTAATTACTTATACAGCTATGCTATCTGTAGCAATTTCGAAGGCTGCAGGCCCCATCGTCATTGTCAGCAACGAAATCGGGCTGGGCGTCATTCCTATGGGGATAGAGGTGCGCACTTTTGTGGATGCACTTGGAACGTTAAACCAAGTGATCGCGCAGGCTTGCGACAAAGTTACTTTGATGGCCGCAGGCTTGCCTTTAAATTTGAAATGAAAAAATTATTTGATTCGGTTCTATCCACGTTGTTGACTTGCGTTTTGGTGGCTGCGAGTCTGCACATTGGCAACGCCGCCGCGCAGAGCAAAGCGTTTGATGTGACGGACGATCGCGGTGTGGTGGTTCACTTCAAGCAATCGCCCCAACGCATCGTCAGTATTTTGCCCTCGCTGGCAGAGTCGGTTTGCGAGCTGGGTCGATGCCAGCGCTTGGTGGGTGTTGACCGCTATTCCAATTGGCCGCTGGCGCTAACCCGTTTGCCGCAAGTGGGAGGTGGTTTAGACCCCAATATTGAAGCGATTGTTGCACTGAAGCCAGATGTCGTGTTGATGGCGGTTTCCAGCCGCGCTTTTGACAGGCTAGAAGCATTGGGCATCAAGGTTATCGCTTTAGAGCCTAAAACGCATGCTGATGTGCAACGTGTTTTGAAGAAGCTAGGGCAGTTACTGGACGTGCCAGAAGAGCAGGGCGCGGCACGTTTGTGGCAAAACATTGATGCAGGCATAGCGAGAGCTGCAAAGATGCTGCCTGCTCGTGGAGCGGGCGCTTCTTCAGGCGCAAAGCCACCAACCGTCTATTTTGAAGTGAATCCTGCGCCCTACGCAGCGGGTGAATCTTCTTTCATGGGTGAAACGCTGACACGGCTTGGCGCTAAAAACATCATTCCAGCAGCACTGGGGCCCTTTCCTAAGATTAACCCAGAGTTTGTGGTGCGTGCCAATCCTGACGTCATCATGGTGGGTTTACGCGGCAGTGCTGGTTTAGAGCAGCGCCCAGGTTGGCAGAGCATGCGTGCATTTCGTGAAAAACGCTTGTGTATTTTCTCAAACGAAGAATCAGAAATTTTGGTGCGACCAGGTCCTCGTATGGCAGAGGCCGCGCTGCTGATGGCGACATGCCTGAAAAGCAAAGCACCATGACCGATACACAAGTTTTGCGAGCTTTGCAACCTTTGCAGCATTTGCAACAACATCGCCGCGCTTGGGCACTAGGTGCAGCGCTTTTGTTGGCGTTCGCTTTGCTTGCTGTCGTCGGGTTGAGCGTGGGCAGCACAGGTTTAGAAAATGTTTGGCTGATGTGGCAAGACCCCCTCCAAACTCAGCTGGCACAGCAGATCGTTATTGATATCCGTGCACCGCGCACCTTGGGCGCGTTTTTGGCGGGTACGTTGCTGGGTCTTGCAGGTGCTGTGGCGCAGGGCTTGTTTCGCAATCCACTGGCTGACCCGTATTTGCTGGGTAGTGCATCGGGCGCGACGCTTGGCGTTGCGATTGCATTGTCGTTCTTCGGCGCTGTGGGTGTTAGTCCGTTTGCTGCGCAGTGGCTGGTGCGTTTGGGATTGACGGGTGCTGCTTTCATTGGCGCAGTTGCTGCCGTTTTGCTCACATTGGCTTTGGCGCGTGGCGTTCAGCACACGCTGCGTTTGTTGCTTGCTGGTGTGGTGGTGGGTGTCGTTTTAGGCGCGATCAGCTCATTGTTCACTTTGCTATCACCCACTATTTTGCAGGCGATGACAGCTTTTATGCTCGGGTCAACTGGGTTTGTGGGCTGGATGGCTTGTACCGTCATGGCGGCTGTTCTTGTTCCTTGCCTCGTCTTAGCTTGGGCGCTTTCGCGGGTGCTGGACGGTTTGGCGCTGGGCGAATCAACTGCTATCACGCTGGGTTTGCCTTTGGGCACTTTGCGTTCTGCGTTGATAGCGCTGCTGGCACTGGCGACGGGCACGGCAGTGGCGCAGACGGGTTTGATTGCTTTCGTCGGCCTAGCTGCGCCGCATTTGGTGCGCTCAGTGGTGAAAACTACACATGGCAAGTTGATCGTTCTATCCAGCTTGATGGGCGGCGTGCTGCTGCTCTTGGCTGATATTTTGGCGCGCAGTTTGATTGCGCCGCAGGAATTGCCGGTCGGCGTGCTAACCGCCGTTTTAGGTGGCAGCTATTTGTTGTGGCTCATGCGCAAGCATTGAAAAAATCGCAATTATTGATCATCAATTCACATTTATTTTTTAAATATATTAAACATGCAAGTCATTGAAACTCCTCTCAAATTCCAAACCCCAGTGGTGAACCTGTCCAAACGCGCAGCGACAGACGACGCCCCATGGACGGTCGCCGCCATTGAAGCCTTGATGGACTTGCCCTTTGCTGATTTGATGTTTCAAGCGCAGACTATTCACCGTCAAAACTTTAACCCGCACGAAGTCGAGTTCGCCACGCTCTTGTCCGTCAAAACCGGTGGCTGCCCGGAAGACTGCGCCTACTGCCCGCAAGCAGCACGCTACGACACTGGCGTCGAAGCGACCAAGCTGATGGAGTGCGACGAAGTCCTGGTGGCCGCCAAAGCCGCCAAGGCCGCCGGTGCAACACGCTTTTGCATGGGTGCCGCTTGGCGTGCGCCGAAAGACCGCGACATTGAAAAAGTAGCCGAGTTGATTCGCACCGTCAAGTCACTTGGGCTGGAGTCCTGCGCCACACTGGGCATGCTGGAAGACAAACAAGCCCAGGCGCTGGCCGACGCAGGCTTGGACTACTACAACCACAACCTGGACACCTCGCCCGAGTTCTACGGCGACGTCATCACCACCCGCGACTACCAGGACCGGCTCGACACGCTGATCAACGTGCGCGGTGCGGGCGTCAAAGTCTGCTGCGGCGGCATTGTCGGCATGGGCGAGTCGCGCCAGCAGCGTGCGGCTTTGATCGCGCAACTGGCCAATCTCAGACCGTATCCTGAGTCGGTGCCGATCAACCACCTCGTTCGTGTCAAAGGCACGCCGATGGCCGACTTGGCACCGCTGGACCCGCTGGAATTTGTCCGCACCATAGCAGTAGCCCGCATCACCATGCCCACCGCCCGCGTGCGCTTGTCCGCTGGCCGCCGTGAGATGGGCGACGCTGTGCAGGCCATGTGTTTCATGGCGGGTGCGAATTCCATCTTTTTTGGCGAAAAGCTGCTGACCACCGGCAACCCCGATACCGATGCCGATTTGGCGCTGGTCAAACGACTCGGCATGCATTCCCGCCAAGTCACTACGACGGTTTGACCGCATCATTGACACACATTGCTATGAATAAAATAGCGCTTCAGGCAGATAAAATATCGGCTAATCTCTCAAACACACTGGTGTTGCATAACATCAGCGTGCAGTTTGAAGCTGGCCGCTGGACCAGCATTGTCGGCCCCAACGGTGCGGGTAAATCGACGCTGCTCAAGGTGCTGGCGGGTGTGTTGCCGCACGAAGGACGTGTTCACCTGTTTGGCGAAGTCATGTCGCACTTCGCACCCCGTGAAAGAGCCAAAAAACTGGCCTGGCTGGGCCAAAACGAGGCCAGTGCCGACGATTTGACCGTGTTTGACGTCACCATGCTGGGTCGTTTGCCGCACCAGGCCTGGTTGGCCGCGCCGAATCAGGCCGATCTCGCCGCCGTTGAGCAAGCCCTGCGCAGCACCCAGGCTTGGGAATGGCGGGGCAGGGCGCTGGGTCAGCTTTCGGGCGGCGAGCGTCAGCGTGTGCTCTTGGCGCGTGCTTTGGCGGTGCAAGCCGATGTGTTGCTGATGGACGAGCCGTTGGCGAATCTGGACCCGCCGCACCAGTCCGACTGGCTGGCCTTGGTGCGCCAACTGGTGCTTGAGGGCAAAACCGTGGTCAGCGTGCTGCACGAAACCACCATGGCGCTGCAGGCGGATGACATGCTCATCGTGGCCGCTGGCAGGGTGACGCATTTTGGCACGACTGCAGATATCGTTACGCACCGCGCTTTGGAACACGTTTTCGAGAACAGAATTGCCATCAAGCCGATAGAAAATATGCTTGTATCGCTACCAAAAATGTAGCAATTAAATGCTAAATAAAGAGCAAGTAATTTACAAAAATACGAAAGTTTTAGGAAAAAACATGCAACTTGAAATGCCGCCAGAATGCAAACCTTACGACAAGCCCGAGGGCGAACGCCGTGGCTTGCTCATCGTCAACACGGGCGACGGTAAAGGCAAAAGCACGGCTGCTTTTGGTTTGGCTTTGCGTGCGCACGGTCGAAGCAAAGCAGTCAAGATTTTCCAGTTCATGAAAGTGCCCACGGCCCGCTTTGGCGAACACCGTATGTTTGAGCAGCTGGGCATTCCGATTGAAGGTTTGGGTGATGGTTTCAGCTGGAAAAGTCAAGACCTAGAACATTCCGCGCAACTGGCACGCGACGGCTGGCAACGCGCCAAAGCCGCCATCATGGGTGGCGAATACTTCATGGTCGTGCTCGATGAATTCACCTACCCGTTGATTTACGGCTGGATGGAGGCAGCGGGCGGCGTCGAAGAAGTCGTACAAACCCTGTTTGATCGCCCCAAGCATGTGCATGTGGTCATCACAGGCCGCCGCTGCCCGCCCGAAATCATTGAACTGGCCGACACCGTGACCGAGATGACGATGGTCAAACACGCCTTCAAAGCGGGTGTGCCAGCGCAGCGCGGGATTGAGGATTGAAACTTTGAGTTGTATGTCAAAATGATAGTCAATTCGCAGCATGTATTTGAGCAAACAAGCGTAATTTGATAATAAGGTATGCAAGTAATGAAAGTTATTCTAAATAATATTGGTGCATTAAAAGCAGAAGTTGAGCTGATACCAGCACAGCTAACAGTATTTAGTGGTGGCAATAACACTGGAAAAACGTATGCAATGTATTTGCTGTGGGCACTGTTTAAACGCCGGACAAGACATGTATTTGAATTTGCAGAAAGATTTGCTGAGCAACTAAGGGCAGAGGGCAATGTACAAATTCCTTTGCAAACTTTTTGTGATCAGCATTGGGTTACTATCGAAAGAGGTATTGCAGATGGTCTTCGCAAGCATTTGCCTGATGTATTTAGAGCGCCGCAAGATATGTTTAAAGAGGCACAGATACGACTGACGTTGAATCTAGATCAGCTCATTGAGTTTGCAAAAAAGCATAAAGATTTTAAGAGATCTATCGAGGTAGGTAGTACTGGTACTTTAGATGTTAGATTAATATGTGATGAGGAAAATAAATTTAGTGTTGCACTAACAGCTTTGGGGGCAAATAAGTTACCGCTTTCATTGGTTGCGGAAATTGTTTCTTCATTATTAATTGACTTAATATTAAGCTCTCAAATTGAAAGCGTTTTTCTACTTCCTGCTGAGCGTGGAGGATTAAATCTTTTTTATCTCGATTTAGATGCAAAAAATTCAGCTTTAGTTCGCCATCTAAAACGCGATGATTCAAATCCCGTTGATTTGTTTCGCGATATGATGGTGGCTCAATATGCTGAACCGATTGAGTCATATATAGATTTTTTGAAACGCGCCCCTAGAATTACCAAAAATGGTGGTGATTTTCATGATCAAGCATTGACGCTTCAAAAAGAAATTGCAAACGTACGCTACAAAGTAAGTAAAGAAGGCGTTATCACTGCAAAACCATATAAAAGTGATGCAGAGCTGGGTATTCACTTAACATCTTCAACTGTTAAAAGCCTCTATGGATTGTGGGCTTGGCTTGAGCTTCAAGCAAAGTCTGGTGATTGTTTAATGATCGATGAGCCAGAACTCAATCTGCATCCAGATAATCAGCGCTTGGTCGCTCGTTTACTCGTTCGATTGGTGAATAGAGGTATCAAGGTTGTGATTAGTACACACTCTGATTATATTATTCGAGAGTTGAATAATATGATTATGTTGGCGAATGATTTTACAAGCCGTGATGATTTGGAGAAAAAATTCAAATACGATGTAAATGGTTTAGAACGACTTAGTGTAGATAAAGTAGCGGCATATCATTTTACTAATAAATCTGTTATGGCATCTACTGTGTCGTCTGAGTTCGGTATTGAAGTTAAAAGTATGGATGATGCTATCAATAATCTCAACGAAAGTAATAATGATATTTACTATGCACTTGACGAGTCATTGCATCCCATTCTTGAGTCGGAAACCATTGTTATTAACGACCCCGTTTCTAAGCAATGAAGACGGATGATTTTTTTCAGAGTGTCAGGGACACGATTGATGCAAAATTTCACTGCGTCGCACTTGCTGGCAAGTTGACCCACCGTGAAACACACGCTCATGGCGCTGTCAGCGAGTTTGTTGTCATAGCGTCCGCAAAGCATGTGGCTTTCAGTTTAGATATGCCAAGCTGTAATCCATTTGAAATTTTGAGCGCAGGATTCAACACCAGAAATGATTTAACAGTTTGCTGTTTGAGTGAAAGCGGCGAGCCCTTGGTGTTTGTTATCGAATGTAAAAATTCTAAAAGCACTGGCAACGCGCAAGATCAAATAGATTGTGGTGTCGCATTTTGCGACTATTTTTTCCGCATATTTGAAATTAAGCAAAATCAGAAGATTAAACCAAAATTTTTCGGCGTGGTCGTTTATCAAACCAAAACACCTGCAAAAGGGACAACTCGCCCCAGGCCTCTTGAATTTGCACAAGTGGGGAAGCATGGCGTGATGCGTGCTGATTGGCATATGAATACGGCATTGCCACTCACAGCGTTAATTCGAGCAGTGGGTTGAGGTGGTTCAAACTTCTGAGTTTGGTGGTGTTTTTGCAAGCGCTTTGCTGATTGCCTTTGCCATCGACCACTTCTTCGGCGAGCCGCCTGCGCGTCTGCACCCGGTGGTGTGGATGGGTAACTTCTTGAACTGGGCGGCAGCCAAGGTCTTGCCCCAACCAGCTAAAGATGAAAACGCGGCTGATTACCCCTCATTTCTAGCTGGAGCCGGCGTATGGATTACCGTAGCAGCTCTTATTTTGATAGTAACCTGTAGTTTGCAATGGGTGATTTTTCAGCTGCCTGCTATGTGGGCGGCCTTGCTGCTTGGTTTGCTGCTCAAACCCATGTTTGCCTGGCGCATGCTGCGTTGTGAGGTGCAAGCAGTTGAAATGGCTTTGCAGCAATCCTTAGAAGCTGGCAGGACGCGGCTTACCATGCTCGTCAGCCGCGACACCACCACTTTGACCGAAGCGCAAATCCGCGAAAGCGCGATTGAAACCCTGGCTGAAAACTTGAACGACTCGGTCATCGCCCCGATCTTTTGGTTTGTTTTACTGGGTCTGCCCGGCGCGGCGGTCTACCGCTTTGCCAACACCGCTGATGCGATGTGGGGTTACAAGGGTGTCTATAAGGGCCGAAACTGGGAATGGGCCGGCAAGTGGGCGGCGCGGGCGGACGATCTGCTGTCCTGGCTGCCCGCACGCATCACCGCTGTGCTGCTGTGGCTGGCGTCTGGGTGCCAGGTGACGTCGTTCTGGTCACGTTTGCGGCAAGAAGCCGCCAAAACGCCATCCCCCAACAGCGGCTGGCCCATGGCGGCTGTGGCACTGGTTTTGAATATTCAGCTCGCCAAGCCCGATGTTTACACTTTGAACCCGTCTGGAAACGCCCCGAATGCGCCAGATACGTTAAAATCCATCAAATTGTCCTCAAAAGCTACCCTAGCCGGCATATTTATTGCCTGCATAGCTCTGCTTTTAATAGCATTTTTGGGGCGTGCATGAATCTGCAAGCAACCCGCGCTGTGCCCACCCGCATCCACGGCGGCACCGACGCGCTGGGTTTACCAGCGTTTGACTTTTCCACCAACAGCAACGCCTGCGGCCCTTGCCCCGTTGCACAATTGGCTATCACGCAAGCAGACGCTACGCGGTATCCTGACCCCAGTTACACGACATTGCGCGGCAAGTTGGCGGCGTTTCACGGTGTAGAGTCTTGGCGCATCGTCATCGCCGGCAGCGCCAGCGAGTTCATTTTTCGCATCACCGCCTTGGCCAAGTTGCAAGACGTCAGCGCCGTTTTTGTGCCGCCGCACAGCTTTGGCGATTACACCCACGCCGCTCACGCTTGGGGTTTGTCCATGTCCATGAACGCCAAAGATGCCGACTTGGTCTGGCATTGTCAACCATCCAGCCCGCTGGGGCAGGTCAATTCAGGCGACATTGCAGTCTCCCCCGACGCTATTCAGGTCCTCGATTTGGCTTATGCACCCTTGCAATTGAGTGGTGGTGCGCCTATGGATTCCCGCCTTCGCGGGAGTGACGGCTCGAATGAGGGCTTGAATGATGGCTTGAATGATGGCTTGAATGGTGGCTTGAATGGTGGCTCTCATAGCGCGGTTTGGCAACTCTACTCGCCCAACAAAGCACTGGGTTTGACGGGGGTACGGGCGGCTTACGCGATTGCGCCGCTGGGTTCAGAAAAGTTGGCTCATCAATTGAGCGGCCTGTCTGCCTCATGGCCGCTGGGGGCGCACGGTGTGGCTTTGCTGGACAGTTGGGTCACAGCAGACGTTCAAGATTGGCTCGCCGACAGCCTGCAAACGTTGCAAGTCTGGAAAATGCGTCAAACCGAGCTGCTTGAATCGCTAGCTTGGACCTACCAGCCCAGCGTCACCAACTTCTTTTGCGCTGCGCCCAAGTTGGCCGACGGCTTCACTTTAGAGCAGGCTTTGGCGGCGCTGCGCAGCCAAAGCATCAAACTGCGGGACACAGCGTCGTTCGGCTTGCCCGGCCAAGTGCGCGTGAGCGTCCAGCCGCCCGCCGCACAAGATGCCTTGCAGCAAGCTTGGCTCAACATCATCAAGAACAGAATAAAGGATATGGCATGACTGCAAAAACCGGCAATGACAAAATAACGGCTAAGGCCGTTATGGTCCTAGGCACCACCAGCGGAGCTGGCAAAAGCTGGTTGACCACCGCGCTGTGTCGCTACTACGCCCGTCAAGGGCTGAAAGTCGCGCCCTTCAAGGCGCAGAACATGAGCAACAACGCCAGGGTGGTGGATGGGGGCGAGATCGGCAGCGCCCAATACTTTCAATCTTTAGCCGCCAACGCCGTCCCCGAAGTCCGCATGAACCCGCTCTTGCTCAAACCCGAGCGCGACACCCACAGCCAGGTCATTTTGCTGGGGCAGGTGAACGACGAGCTGACCCACGCCCCGTGGCGCGATCGCAGCGAACGCGTCTGGCCGACGGTGCAACGCGCTTTGAACGAGCTGATGGCCGAGAACGATGTGGTCGTGATTGAAGGCGCAGGCTCGCCCGCCGAGATCAACCTCAAATCGAGCGACATCGTCAACATGCGCGTGGCACTGCACGCCCATGCTGCCTGCCTGCTGGTCACCGATATTGACCGGGGCGGCGCATTTGCCCATTTGTACGGCACGTTTGCGATGTTGCCAGCTGATGAGCAGGCGCTGATCAAAGGCTTTGTGTTGAATAAATTCAGAGGTGATGCAGCATTGCTCGCGCCTGGGCCGGAGATGTTGCAGGAATTGACAGGTGTGCCTGTCGTTGCGACGCTACCCATGTGGTGGCAGCATGGCCTGCCTGAAGAAGACGGTGTGTTTGACGATCGAAGCATGGCCTCTGGCACTGTCACCACCACGATTGCCGTGGTAGCCTACCCCCGCATCAGCAATCTGGACGAATTCCAAGCGCTGAAAAACGTGCCCGGTGTGCGCCTGAAATGGGTACGCAGCCCCATCGAAATTATCGATGCCGATTGGGTGATCTTGCCCGGCAGCAAGCACACGAGTGGCGACCTGGCCTGGCTGCGCTCGCAAGGCTTGGACGCCGGCATTGCCACACATGCGGCGCAAGGCAAAGCGGTGTTGGGTATCTGCGGTGGCTTGCAGATGCTGGGCGAGGCGCTGATCGATATGCACGACATTGACGGAAATGCGCCCGGCCTGGGGCTGCTGCCCCTGGTCACCAACTTTGAAATCGCCAAAACCGTGCAACATCGCCAGACCCAGTTTGGCAACTTGACCGGCTTGTGGTCCAAGTTGAGCGATGTGACCGTGGCCGGCTATGAAATCCACCATGGCCAAACCGCACAACACCCCGCCATGGCCAAAGCGGGCGATGTGGCTGTCGCTGTGCTGCCAGAGGCGCTGGGCTGGCAAAACCCCGCTGGCAACGTGCTGGGCCTGTACCTGCACGGCATGTTTGAAGACCCCGCTGTGCTGCAAGCGCTGTTTGGCGCGACCACGCCGACTTTGGATGTTGTGTTTGACGGCTTGGCCGATTACATCACGCAGCATTTTGAGACTGATTTTTTGGATTCACTTATCAAATAACTCACTTTCACAGATACCCCCGTTCGGACTGAGCCTGTCGAAGTCTTCATGAACCCTTCGACAGGCTCAGGGCGAACGGAATTTAAAACACTTACAAAACTCAAACGTACACAAGCATGACCACTTTCTCCCTCCCAATTCTGCAAGACATCAGCAACCCCGCCTTCACCGCCAAGCTGCAACACAAAATCGACAACAAAACCAAACCACTGGGTTCGCTCGGTCAACTGGAGGGTTTGGCGCTGCAAATCGGGCAGATTTTGGGCACAGAATCGCCACAACTCGACCAGCCGCAGATGTTGGTGTTTGCCGGCGACCACGGTTTGACGGCGCGTGGCGTCTCGGCTTTCCCCAGTGACGTGACCTGGCAGATGGTGGAAAATTTTCTCGCCGGCGGTGCAGCCGTTTCCGTGCTCGCGCGCCAGCACGGCATTGCGCTCACGGTGGTGGACTGCGGTGTGCGGCACGATTTCCTTGCCGGGCGCGGTGAAGGCGCGCAGTCGCGCCCCGGCTTGATCGTGGCCAAGGCGGCCTACGGCAGCGACGACTGTACGCAAAGCCCGGCGATGAGCCGCGCGGTGTGCGCAGCCGCCATCGCCCACGGCGAAGCCATCGTCAAGGCGTTGCCCGGCAACGCCTTGCTGCTCGGTGAAATGGGTATCGCCAACACCTCGGCGGCGGCCTTGCTGATGGCGCGCTTCACTGGCCTGCCCATCGAGCAATGCACCGGGCGCGGCACCGGGCTTGACG
>JAYUCJ010000210.1:0-2930 GCA_043740415.1 Polaromonas sp.
TCAATCATAGATGACAACGATCAGCAGAATGATGATGATGATGCAACTCCGGAGAATGCAGCAGAAGAAGACGATTATCAACAGGATGAAGAGATGTTACCTTTTCAGGAGGAAACTTCTTCTTCATCTTCGTCTTCCTCTTCCTCTGTGGGAATACAGAATATACCAGCGGTTGTTTTAGGCAACGCGCTTCCTACGGTTGTTTCAGGCAACACGCTTCCAACGATTGCTTTAGGCAATTCGTCTTCGATTGTTTCAGGCAATACGAGTACTGGCCACATCTTGCAGCAAGGATATGTTGTTGGCAATGATCCGCCAATTCAAAAACGTGCTGCTGAGGATCAAACTCAGACAACAGTTTTCAACATGAAGGATTCTACTATCCTTGCAGACGTTGTGGATGCGAAACTAGCCAGAAAGTTTCTCATTCAAGCTCGTGACCCAACTTTTAAGGGTACTTGGAGAAGTCATATCCAAGCAAAGGCTTTACGCCTGATACGCTTTCGTCTACATGACGTTACATATCGACCATTGGTGGCGCAAACCGACATCAATGGGTGGCCCGTGAAAACAGACGGCACTGAATATAGTCTTCTGAATATCGCCGAAATCATTATGAAGATTTACGCTCCTGAGACTGCTCCACAGATCAAATCAATTGACCAACGTTGTCGTGAACTTGACTTCGAATACTTCATGACAGATCAATCTGTTGAAGAAAAATATCTCTCGGCATATTGTAACGCTGTCGAAGACCATTTTTTAGGAATGGTTATCGACCCGGTACATAACGACGTTCTTGCAAAAGAGTTGTACAAAAAGTTACCAAAGAATACGGGCATGGCTAAGATGTTTTCCGAAATGACAGTTGCAGATCTCAAGGGTGGTTTAGACACCGTTGAACTGGCTTCGAGCAGAATCAAAACTGTTCTGTCTTTGGTACGTCAGTCCATCCGTATCGCCAACTCCCACGGTCCTGATCACTTCAAATACCGTATCGATAGTCGTGACAGGGAGGGAACTTCTCCTGATGTCACACAGGATTACAATCCTGACAGACAACCTACCGATGTCACTGCACAGACTCCTGTGACAGTTGACAGGTGCGAAACTTGTCACGGCTGGGGACACACTAAAAGTCACTGCAAATGGTCAACGCACCCAATGGCAAACAACACTGAGAAGTCTTGGAAAAACTCTCACGCGTCTACCATATGGGCGAGAGTTGGTTGTGATAAATTCACTCCTAACAAACTCGTACCCGGTTACGAAGCAGTTAAGAAGACCGATTTTCTTTTGTTAAAAAATGACTATAACACTAGAACGGCTTCTAACCTGCAAAACAAACGCACAAAGCATGTCACTACTGGTTATCAAGGGTCAAACCCTAGACCAGTTGACCGACTGCATCCTGCTACTCCTTCCACAAACCCTTCAGGGAATGTGAACCAATCAAGAAGTAAGTTTTTGCCTCCGACTGTATGTTCTACAATCGTTGACAATGAACGCTCTGAGTATCTTAACGTTACTGTTACTTTATGTACACAGACAACGCCTCAAGTGCTCAAAGCGGTTCAAGCTCCGGTACCTTTAACAAGTACCAACCCTACCAGCCCCCAAACACGGGCGATAGGGATAACCGGGGGAGGAGCCCCTCGAACGGGTATAACAACGCCGGTCGTAGAGGCTAAAGCCCTATTAGATTCGGGTAGTTTACCAGGCAACTTTATTACAGTTAGCCTTCTTAGGAGAATTCATGGCTCTGACAGTCTTAGAGCTGGTCAACCATTGCGCGTGTGTTCTGGACTTGATAATCATTGTATTGACTCTAATAAAGTTGTCGATATTTTGGTTTCATTTTCCATTAAAGATAAAAAGTATTCAATATCGTTAACATGCCGAATTTCTCTTACGGGACCTATCGACCTTATCATTGGCAGGGAATCAATTAAAAAATACAAATTGGTATCCCTCCTACCGAACTTCTTTTTCAATGAAGTGGTAGTAAAAAATGAGATGGTGATTGAACCCGATCGCCACCTACATTGTTCAACAGCTCTCTGTGGGTGTGACATTGATGCGACGGCTGCAGCCTTAGCCAATGGACCATACAATGGGTTAAGCCCTCTTCTAGTTGGGACCGGCTACCATGGTCGGACGCGCCCAACTAAGAGGGTGCACTTTGATGACACCCCTCTCATAGGCATGACGGAAGTAGCTTCTCCGACTGCCCCCAATGATACGCCAGCCCAAACATGGGGCCCTGTTGCCACAGTTCTCAGGCAGACTGAACAACTGTCTGAGGTTGAAATCATCGGTGCCGATGAGATCGACAGCGATAGAAAGGACACGTTCGGTCCCTTTCGTGAACCCGATACTGGCACAGAAGAACTTTCTGATGAAGAGTTTCTTTCTCGTGTAGTAATCGAGGGTACACCTGAACTCCAAGAAGGTATTAAAACCCTTCTTTTAGAGTTTAAGGATATCTTTTCTGACAAGCTTCGAGCGAAATCAGCAGATATTCCTCCTTTTGAGCTAGACGTAGACAAAAGTATGTGGGAGTCGTACCGTAACAGAGGCCCTGTACGTGTACAAACCCAATTGAAACAAGATGAAATACAGAAGCAAACACAGCAAATGCTGGCTGCTGGTATCATCGAAGTCTCACCTGCATCATTTTACTCTCAAGTAATGATTGCACCTAAACCGGGGGGTTTTCGATTTTGTATCGATTTTCGTAACCTAAACGATGCCACCGCTTCAGCGAGTTGGCCAATCCCGAACATACAACAAATGATAATACGAATTGGTGCACATCGCGCTTCAATTTTTGGTATTATGGATTTGACTCTAGGTTACCACCAAGCACCAATAAGCTTAGGTACTAGAATCTTTACCGCATTTATCACATTTGCTGGTATATTCCAATT
>JAYUCJ010000211.1:0-1126 GCA_043740415.1 Polaromonas sp.
TTGAGCTTGGCTCCGGCATTGAACCACGCACTTTGTGTATTGGTCATTACTGACATCTCCTCGGGTAATTAATGGCGACTGAACTTGGCTTTGAAAAAATGCCCCAGATTGGGGCAGCGGAAACTTTGAGGCAAATTTGGCTTGGGAAAGCATTGCCTGAATGATTTGTCTATCCGGCACCCTCCCACGGCGGATCCAACACATGAAACAAGGTGCCCGTCACCTTAATTGGCCTTGGCCGGCGCGGCCACAGAACCGGCAACGGAATCGAGCCGCACACGCGCGCTGACCGTCAGCTTCTCATTGACTGGCAAGTCGCCCAATGCCCAGCGAAGTGCGCGGTATTCCGAATAGGGTACGAGGCGCTCTTGGGGCTTGCCATCGGCGGTTTTGACCATGGTTTTGAGCGGAATGGCCGCAAACGTCTTGCCATCTACCGAGGCTTGGGCATTGGCGGGTTTTGCACTGCCGGGGACGTAGCTCGTGCCGACTGGCAAAGGCAGCGTGGCAGCGAGCGACTTGACGGCTGATTTGCTGTTGCTTTTGTAGACCGCCTCGTATTCAAGCGTATCGCCGGGAGCGGCTTTGTCGGCAGGCAGCAGCGCTTCTTTTCCGTCGGCACCTTTGCCAACCTGGAACACGGACAGCGTTGCCTCAACCGGCTTGGCGGTGATCGCGTTGGCCTGCTGAGCGATGGCCGTCGTGCCAAAGAGCAGGCCCAGGCCCAGAAGCAGTGACGAGAGGAGGAAGGATTTACAATTTGGCATGGATGTCATTTGAAACTGAAAACGGGTTCTCGAGGGGGTTGGACAGGTTTCAAATTGAGACCTGCTGACGTGCAATTTCATTGCCAACGCTCGATTTTTAGTCTTTTGTGAGCTTCACGTTTTGTGAACTTCACTAACTTACACGCTGTTAACATTTTATCAATTCGAGCGATCCAAAATTACCCAAAACATTGCGCCCGCGTGCATTTGTGCGCACTTTAGGGTGGTTACGATTTCGAATGTTGCGAATTACCAACGCAGATCTGCTTGGGCAGTCAATGTGCTAACTGTCAAGCTCCGCGTGTTCGCATTTATTTTGGGTTGCGCTCGCCGAAGGTTTTGGAAGGGCGGGTGCGTTG
>JAYUCJ010000212.1:0-2915 GCA_043740415.1 Polaromonas sp.
ATCATCACAACCGCGCGAACCCGAAGCAAGCGACGTGGCGACAATTTATCAATAGCCATCGTTAGATACAACTGATCTAGGGTTTCATTTGCTCGGCTGAGGGTATAGAAAGCGGTGCTGACTTAGGTTTTGTTTTTTCAGCCTTGGCTTTCTCAACTGCATTTTTGTGCGCTTCTGCTTCAAGTAATTTTTTATTAAATTTTGCAGCCTGCTCTTCCGCTTCAGTTAACTTCTTGGCCCGCAACTTTGCTTTTTGTTGCGATGCAGCTTGCTTTTTATTTGATTCTAAAACGCGCTGCTGCGCCGCTAATGTGCGCTGTTCACTTAGCTTGCTTTGATCTTTTGGAACTCGTGCTGCACGGTTATTGTCAGAACGCCTTGGCTTATCAGATTTTGCAGATTTTGAAGCATCAGAAACTGAGGCTGGCACATCAACTTTTTCAACCAATTTCTTTGATTTTTTGTTGATTTCATCAGCTTTGAGCTGTCGTTTTGCATCATTGATCACAAGCTCTCGACGTTTTATGTCACCCAAAGCACGCAATTTTTCAGTTTTAACCTCTTGCAGACAATTGCTGACTGCAAATTTTTTGTAACAAGCAGCTTCTAGTGTCTTGAATTTGGACTCAACAGACAATTTTTCTTGTTTGAGTTCAGTCAACTCTAAAGTCAGTTTAGAATCAGCATTTGATGTGTCATTTTGAGCCATAGCCGGCGTATTTATTACCTGAAGTGCTGCAAAAACAATAGCAAAATAAACGCGCCTCATATTAAATCAGTATCTACCGTCCGTCGTTCTAAATTCAAATACGCAACTGATTGCATTTCGTTGATTCTCGACACAGTGCGTGGAAACTCATGCGCCAGCGGCCCTTCCGTGTACAACGTTTCTGGTGCTACTTCAGCTGACATGATCAGTTTAACGCGTCTGTCATACAGCACGTCAACCAACCAGGTAAAACGTCTTGCTTCGCTGGACAAACGAGGTGGCATAGCCGGCACATTGCTTAGCAAAACCGTGTGAAATTGGGTTGCAATCTCAAGATAATCATTTTGTGATCGTGGGCCACCACACAGCGTTTTAAAGTCAAACCACACCACGCCACCAGCCTTGCGATTGGCGTGTATCTCTCTGGCTTCAATGTGCAGCACAGGGTCTTCATCTACCGATTCGGCCAATTTAGCGAAGGCATCTCTCATTTCCGCATCAGCCAGCGCTCCCCACGGCTGGTGGTACATCTTGATTTGCTCAAGCGTGCGACTTCGGTAATCGGTTCCGTTGTCAACATTGACAACTTCCAAATTCGCATTCAGCAAGGCAATTGCTGGCAAAATTCGGTCTCGATGCATACCGCCAGGGTACAAATCATCGGGTTTGAAATTTGAAGTTGTCATGAAGCCAACACCTTGCTCAAACAGCGCAGCCAACAGGCGATGCAAAATCAATGCATCAGTGATTTCAGACACATGAAATTCATCAAAGCAAATCAGACGAAATCGCTTAGCCATACGTTTGGCTAATTCATCAAGCGGGTTCACAATGCCTTGCAATTCACGCAACTCGCGGTGCACCTCACGCATGAACTCGTGAAAGTGCAAGCGTGTTTTTCGCTTTAACGGGACAGCATTGTAAAAACAATCCATCAAAAAACTCTTGCCTCGCCCGACTCCGCCATAAAGGTAAACACCACGCGGAACGGGTGCATGCACGAGTAATTTTTTAATGGCATTCGAGCGCTTTTGCTTGTATTCGCTCCATTCCAGCGCGCAACGCTCCAGCGCAACCACGGCCTTAAGTTGCGCAGGGTCACTTTTGTAACCCCGCGTTGCTAATTCAGCTTCGTAAGCCGCTCGTACCGACATAGTCTTGGCGACTCAGTGGCTTTAGAAATTCAAGGTCCGCTTGTCCACTGCCAAAGCAGCTTCTTTGGTTGCCTCTGACAGTGACGGATGCGCATGGCAAATACGTGCAATGTCTTCAGCACTTGCTCTGAATTCCATGGCGACGACGCACTCAGCAATCAACTCGCCGGCCATGGGGCCAACAATATGCACGCCCAAGATTTCATCAGTCGTTGCATCTGCCAGCATTTTCACCATGCCAGTGGTGTCACCCAAAGCCCGCGCACGACCATTCGCCATGAAGGGGAACGTACCGGCTTTGTAGGCACGGCCAGCCGACTTGAGCTGCTGTTCAGTCTGTCCAACCCAGGCAATTTCAGGGTTGGTGTAAATCACCCAAGGAATGGTGTTGAAGTTAACGTGCCCATGCTGCCCAGCAATACGCTCAGCCACGGCCACGCCCTCTTCTTCGGCTTTGTGCGCCAGCATCGGGCCGCGCACCACGTCACCGACTGCCCACACATTGGGCAGGTTGGTTTTACAATCACCATCCACCACAATCGCACCGCGCTCGTCCAGCGTCAAACCGATGGCTTCCGCCCCCAAACCTATCGTGTTGGCGACGCGGCCAATAGATATGATCAACTTGCCAACGTCTAGCGTTTGCGATTCGCCTTTGGCATTGGTGTAGGCAATAGAAACGGACTTTTTGCCGTTTTTAATCTCACCCACCTTGACGCCCAGCTCAATCTTCAAACCTTGCTTGACAAACGCTTTGTGCGCTTCTTTAGCGATTTGCTCATCCACTGCGCCCAAGAATGTGGGCAAACCTTCCAAAATGGTCACTTCAGCGCCCAAACGACGCCATACCGAGCCCATTTCTAAGCCGATGACACCAGAGCCAATCAAGCCCAACATCTTAGGAACTGCGCCCATACGCAAAGCACCATCGTTGGACAAGATGTTTTCTTCGTCAAAGGGTGCGCCTGGCAATGCACGGGCAGTCGAACCCGTTGCCACAATCACGTGTTTGCCTTGAATCAACTCTTCGCCAGCTATGATTTCATAGCCAC
>JAYUCJ010000213.1:0-56909 GCA_043740415.1 Polaromonas sp.
CTGGCGGTCAAGTTTGCCAAAGCCTGGGGCTGTGAGGTGACGGCGTTCACGTCGAGTGCGGCCAAGCGCGACGAAGCGCTGCTGCTGGGCGCGCACCGCAGCGTGTCCAGTGTGGATGCAGCCGAGCTTAAGGCCGTAGCCGGGCAATTTGACGTGTTGCTGGTCACCGCTGGGGCCAGCCTGGCCTGGGACGACCTGATTGGCACGCTGGCGCCCAAGGGCCGGCTGCACATGGTGGGCGTGGTGACCGAGGCAATGAAAGTGCTCAGTCGTGGGCTGCTGTCGTGGCAGCGCAGTATTTCTGCATCGCCCACCGCATCGCCCGTGGTGTTGACCCAGATGATGGAGTTTTGTGTGCGCCACGGCATTGCGCCGCAGGTCGAGCAATTTGCGATGAACGACGTGAACGCCGCCATCGACCACCTGCGCGCTGGCAAGGCGCGCTACCGGGTGGTGCTGAAGGCCTAGCGGCTTCTGAAACCTGCTGATGCAACGCACCCTCCCCGTTCCGTTTCCAGATTGAAAGCTTCAGGCTTGGCACAATGTGGCCATGCCTACCTCCGCCATTCACAAAACCGCCCTTGTTCTGTTCTCAGGCGGTCAAGACTCCACCACCTGCCTGGCCCAGGCGCTGTCTAAATACGAGCGGGTTGAAACCGTAGCCTTTGACTACGGCCAGCGGCATATTGTGGAGCTGGAGGCGCGGCTCAATGTGCTGCGTGAACTGAAAGAAAAATTCCCGCACTGGGCGCACAAGCTGGGTGAAGACCACCTGCTTGACTTGGCCGTACTGGGCCAGGTCAGCGACACCTCACTCACGCGCGATGTGGCTTTCAAAATGGAAAGCTCGGGCTTGCCGAATACCTTTGTGCCGGGTCGCAATTTGCTGTTTTTAACATTGGCGGCCGCACTGGCCTACCGCCGTGATTTGCAGGTGCTGGTCACCGGCGTGTGCGAGACTGACTTTTCAGGCTACCCGGATTGCCGCGACGACACCATGAAAGCCATGCAGCTCGCGCTTTCATTGGGCATGGACAAGCGGTTTTTGATTGAAACGCCGCTGATGTGGATAGACAAGGCCGACACCTGGGCTTTGGCCGCGTCCCTCGGTGGACAGCCCTTGGTCGATTTGATCATCGAACATACCCACACCTGCTACTTGGGTGACCGTGTGCATCGCCACGCATGGGGTTATGGCTGCGGCGAGTGCCCCGCTTGTGATTTACGGAAAAAAGGTTATGAGCGATGGGTTATGACCGTTGGGGGGCGGTAGTCGAATGAGCTACCGAGTAAGTTGCTGGCGTTGAATCGCTGGAAGCATCGGCGGTCGTAGATTTTTCAAGCGTCCAGGTTTGGTTGTGAAAGGCTGCCACGCTCGGTCTGTGTGCTATAGATATAATAGCACCTTTGGCAAGCAATACGCCGGTTAGAAGCCGTTTGTAGAGTGTATTTTCAGCTTCTGCATCAAGTGCACTGGTCGCTTCGTCGGCAAATACCCATTGCGGTTTTTTAAGCAAGACGCGGGCGATGGCTAAGCGTTGTTGTTCACCGCCTGAGAGCATTTGCCCCCAAGCCTCTTTGTCGTCTAAGCGGTTGGCTAGTTGTGGCAGCAAGGCATCGGTCAAGGCGGCTTGCAGCGCTGCATCGTCATATTTGGTCGCTGGCTCAGGGTAAGCCAATGCATCACGCAAAGGGCCGTTAGGAAAATAGGGGTGCTGTGGAATAAACATGGCGTTCGCAGGCATGTGAATGTGCCCTTTGCTGAATGGCCAGATGCCTGCGAAAGCGCGGAACAGCGTTGATTTGCCGCTGCCTGAGGGGCCGTTGAGCAAAATAGCGTCGCCCGCTTGCGCCGTGAGCGCCGCATGCGCCAGCAGCACTTGGCCATTGGGGAGCGACAGCGTCAAGTCGTTTGCGGTTAGCGTATTTGCGTCTGAACCAAGTGTTGTCTGTTGCTCAGTTTGCTGCCCTGCCAGCGCCTCACTGGCAGCCATGCTGTCGTTAAAGCTGGTCAACCGGTCCGTGGTGGCGCGCCAAGAGGCTAAACCGCTGTAGCTGTCGACAAACCAACTCAGCGAGCCCTGCACTTGGCCAAAAGCGCTCGAAATTTGCATCAATTCGCCCAGTTGAATAGCACCACTGAAAAAACGCGGCGCGGCGACAACGAATGGAAAAATCACCGCTGCTTGCCCAAAAAAACTGGTGAACCAGATCAACTTTTTCTGTGCTTGCAGCAGTTTTAGGTAGTTGGCTAAAACGGTGGTAAAACGGTTTCCAAGCTGTGTAGCTTCCACTTTTTCGCCTTTATCGAGGGCGATAGATTCGCTGTATTCGCGTACCCGCACCATGTGGTGGCGAAAGTCCGCCTCGTAGCGTTGCTGGAAAAAGTTGAGCTTGATTTGTGAGCGGCCGATGTAATGCGTCAGCACACTGCCCACCGCGCAATACACGACAGCTGCCCAGACCATAAACCCCGGAATGGTGTAGCTGCTGCCACCCAGCGAGAAAGAGAACGCGCCCGAGAGCGCCCACAAAATACCGATGAAGCTCAACAAGGTCACCACAGAATTGAGCAAGCCCATGCTGAGAGAAACCGTGGCACTGGTGAATTGGTTGACGTCTTCTGAGATGCGCTGATCTGGGTTGTCTGTATTGGTTTCAGAGTTTGCAGAAGCTGCAAACCGCAACAATTCCAATTTGTAAAACGTTTGGTTCGTGAGCCAGCGTTCCAAATAATGCGCCGTCATCCATTTGCGCCAACGCATTTCTAACAACTGCGTCATGTAAAACTTATAAACCGCAATGATGATCGCACCAAAAGCCAAGTAACTGAAGCGGCCTAATTGCGTCCAAAACACAGGTTGGTCACGCTTTTCCAGCGCGTCGTAAAAAACTTTGTACCATTCGTTGAACTGCACCGCCATGAAAACAGTGCCTAAATTAAGCAGCACAATCGCCAATAAAAACCCACGAGCCTTCCATTTTTCTTCAGAATTGAAATAAGGCATTGACAGCTTGACAACGCGTTTCACGAAGGCATTGAAGGATTTGAATTTAGCGATAAGTTGCATCTACGTACCTCAAAAAAATGATTTATGCGTTCGACACGCCACTGGCCACATGTCCAGATGGCACATGCATGGCGGCAGAATTGACGTGACCGGTTTGGTCGTCAAAGAAAAAGTCGGGTTCAAACTCACGCAAAAACTCGCCTTTGGCCAAGCCGCCCAAGAACATGGCTTCGTCCACCTCGATGTTCCAGTTCATCAAGGTGCGAATAGCGCGTTCATGCGCGGGCGCGCTGCGGGCGGTGACCAGGGCAGTGCGCAGCCGCATGGTCGGCGTGCCTTCTTGCTGTAAGCGGTGCAAGGCTTCAAGCAACGGTTTGAATGGCCCACCGCTCAGGGGTAAATTGGCGTTGTCTTTTTCATGCTGTTGAAAAGCCGATAAACCCTGTTCTTGAAACACGCGTTCCGCTTCGTCGCTGAAAAGCACGGCATCGCCGTCAAAAGCGATACGTACTTCATTCGGGTGCGCGCTGCTGGCGTGGGTCGATTGTGGGTAGACCTGCGCGGCAGGCACGCCGGCATCTAGCGCGGCGCGTACGTCGCTCAAATGTGTGGATAAAAACAAATTGGCATGCAACGGCTTCAAATAGCGCCATGGCGGCTGGCCACGTGTGAAGGTGCCGCGTTGCACAGCGAGACCGTAGTGTTGTGCTGAGCGAAAGACGCGCATGCCTGAGACCGGGTCATTGCGTGACAGGATGACGACTTCTACCCGTTTGATGTCACCAGAATTGAAGGCAAGCAGCTTTTTAACCAATGAAAAAGCCACACCAGGCTTGGCGGGTTCGTCAAGCTTGGACAGCTGCAAGTCCATGTAGGCGCGGTCGTCGCCTTGCTCGAAAACTTCGTTTTCTTGCTCAAAGTCGAACAAAGCGCGGGATGAAATGGCAACGACGAGTTGCCCGTTTAAATTGGTGGCCATTTTGCGAGTGTAATTGACGCACTCGCTCGTTGCCAAAAATAGGTTTTATAAGCCCAGGTTTTTACAAATCGCCAGTGTCGCTGCGCTTTGGTTCATGGTGTAAAAGTGAATACCCGGTGCGCCACCATTGATCAACTCTTCGCACAAACTGCTCACCACATCCAAGCCAAAGGCTTTGATGGAGGCGGTATCGTCGCCAAAAGCGTTCAAACGCAGGCGAATCCAACGTGGAATCTCAGCACCACACGCGTCAGAAAAACGCATCAGCTGGGTTGAGCTGGTGATGGGCATGATGCCTGGAATCACCGGAATGGTGATGTTGTGCTTGGCGCACTCTTCCATGAAGTGAAAGTAGGCCGCTGCGTTGTAAAAATACTGGGTGATGGACGAATCTGCGCCCGCTTTGACCTTGGTGACAAAGGCTTGCATGTCCGATTCGGGCGATTTTGCCTGCGGGTGTACCTCTGGGTAGCTGGCGACTTCAAGGTAAAAAGTATCGCCCGTTTCAGAGCGAATAAATGCTACGAGGTCGCTGGCGTACTGAAATTCGCCACCTGCGCCGTAGCCACTGGGCAAGTCACCACGAAGAGCCACCAAGCGTTTCACACCATTGGCACGCAATTCTGCCAATTGCTCGCGTACCGTGGCTTTGGTTGCGCCTACACAGGAGAAGTGCGATGCAGCGTCCACGCCCTCTGCCAAAATTTCGTTGACCGTGCCAAATGTTCCGGCTTGCGTTGAACCACCAGCGCCGAAAGTGACTGAGCAAAACTGAGGCTTCAGCGGGTACAACGCTTGACGTACGACGCGCAGCTTGTCGAAGCCTTCGGGCGTCTTCGGTGGAAAAAACTCTAGGCTAATCGGTAAATGAGTTGTCATACTGATTCTCTTAAATATGTTTTATTTTGCTTTGACTTCTGCTTTTGATGCATGAATAAAAAACTCACGGTTGCCGTCGCCGCCTTGAATCGCTGACTCCAGCCAAGCGTGAACGGTCAAGCCTTCTTCGGCATAAGCTTCGCGCACACGCTTTTCAACCTGTTCGTACAAAGCCGCTTCACGCACGATGCCGCCTTTGCCAACTTGCCCAAAGTTCAGCTCAAACTGCGGCTTCACCAGCATGACCAAGCAGCCATTTGGTTTCAGCAAGGGTGCAATGGCGGGTAAGACGAGGGTTTGGGATATAAAAGACAGGTCACCGACGATGACATCAAATTCTGCGACAAAATCAGGTTCAAATAGGTCACTAGCCGGCGTATTTATTGCCTGAATAGCTATGTTTTTAGGAGTGAATTCAACGTTTTCATCGTCGTAAAACTCTGAATCTTCATCCAAATCTGCATCAAGCTCTTCCTCACCAGCCAGCAGTTTCGCAATTTCAGCTGCAATCACCCCAGGCTCACGTGCATTCACGCGTTCAAAGCACAAGACGCGTTCGTCCGAGCGCAGCTTGTCATGCAATTGACCAAAACCAACGTCAACGCCAACCACGCGAGCTGCACCTTGTTGCAACAAGCAGTCGGTAAAACCACCGGTTGATTGACCCACGTCTAAGCAAGTCGCGCCTTTGACAGACAAACCAAGCTGTTTGAGCGCGCCTTCCAGCTTCAAACCACCGCGTGAAACGTAGCGGGCTTCGGCATCGTTGAGCAACTCAATTTGCGCGTCATCTGGCAAGATGTCGCCGTTTTTGGCGATACGCTGCCAATACAGCGTAGAGCTCGTTGCACCAGATGGTGCGCCAATTTCGGCACCGCTCATTGCCCCCTGAGCGGTGTGGTGGTGACCCAGTTTGAGCCACTGCACACCGCTGGCAATCAGCCGCTGTGCTTGTGCGCGGGTGCTGGCTAGGCCACGGTGGACGAGAAGTTGATCTGCACGCATGCGTAGTTGTTTTGTAGGTAAAAATAGCGCTAGCCGGCGTATTATTTTCCAGTAGCGCTATGTATTTCATAGCATAATGGACGTCATTCCCGCCTTCGTGGGAATGACAAAGGGTGCGGGAATCAATAGCGGTAAGTGTCAGCCTTGTATGGGCCATCCTTGTTCACGCCAATGTAGTTTGCCTGTTCTGTGGTCAACTCAGTCAACACAGCGCCCACCTTTTTCAGGTGCAAACGTGCCACTTTTTCATCCAAAAGCTTGGGCAAGACATACACTTTGCCGATCTTGTATTCTTTTGGCTTGGTGAACAATTCGATTTGTGCAATCGTCTGGTTCGCAAAGCTAGAAGACATCACAAAGCTTGGGTGGCCTGTGCCGCAGCCCAAGTTAACCAAACGGCCTTGTGCCAACAAGATGATGCGCTTAGACGCTTTTTTGCCGGCTTTCGGGAAAATCACGTGGTCAACTTGTGGTTTGATCTCTTCCCACTTGCATTTGGCGAGTGATGCAACGTCGATTTCATTGTCAAAGTGACCAATGTTACAAACGATAGCGTTGTTTTTCATCGCGTCCATGTGCTTGTAGGTGATGACGTTTTTGTTGCCGGTGGCGGAGACAAAAATATCGCACTTGTCAGCAGCGTATTCCATGGTCACGACTTTGTAGCCTTCCATCGCGGCTTGCAGCGCGTTGATCGGATCCACTTCTGTCACCCAGACTTGGGCGCTCAGCGCGCGCAAAGCTTGGGCAGAACCCTTGCCCACGTCGCCGTAGCCAGCCACCAAAGCCACTTTACCGGCAATCATCACGTCGGTGGCGCGTTTGATCGCGTCAACCAAAGACTCGCGGCAGCCGTACAGGTTGTCGAATTTAGATTTGGTGACAGAGTCGTTCACGTTGATAGCGCGCAACTTCAAGGTGCCTTTGGCCGACATTTCGTTCAAACGCAGCACGCCAGTGGTGGTTTCTTCCGTCACACCCATGATGTTTTTCAGGCGGCGGCTGTACCAAGTTGGATCCAGCTGGAGTTTGGCTTTGATCGCGTTGAACAGGCAGATCTCTTCTTCGCTACCAGGCTTGGAGATGACTTTGAGGTCTTTCTCAGCAAGCGAACCCAAATGCATCAGCAAAGTAGCATCGCCACCGTCGTCCAAAATCATATTTGGACCTTCGCCAGCCGTGCCTTTTTTGCCGGTGAATTCAAAAATGCGGTGCGTGTAATCCCAATACACATCCAGGCTCATGCCTTTGTACGCAAACACGGGTGTACCAGCGGCGACCAAGGCGGCAGCGGCGTGGTCTTGCGTCGAGAAAATGTTGCAAGAAGCCCAGCGCACTTCAGCGCCCAAGGCTTGCAAAGTCTCAACCAGCACGGCGGTTTGAATCGTCATGTGCAAAGAGCCAGTGATACGCGCGCCTTTGAGCGGCTGTGCCTTGGTAAACTCTTCACGGATGGACATCAAACCTGGCATTTCTGTCTCGGCGATGTTCAGCTCTTTGCGGCCAAAAGCGGCAAGGCTCATGTCGGCAACGGCGTAGTCTTGCTTGGCAGCTGCAACGATTGCATTGACTATAGCTTTTGCTGTTGGCTTAGCAGCTGGTTTTGTTACTGGTTTTGCTGTAGTTTTCTCAGCAGTAGTTTTCGATTTTGCGACCGGATTCATAGCTCACTCCAAATATTTAAAGTTAAATAGATATGGTTAACCACTGAGGCTGTTTGACGAAACTTTTGGGGGAATGTTAATTCACCGGCTTCACCTCACAGAACAGTGGGTGAGCGCGGTTGGTGCAGTGCGTTTGAACTTTAGGGCTTCAATCTAGCATGCTGTCCGAGCCTCGTTCAACTGGTGTGAACTGCATCGCTCCTCGGATTAGTCCTGATTATATCTACAAACTAAAAAACAACAAAGCCGCAAGAATTTAAGGTCTTGCGGCTTTGGGGAAGCGCTAAATCAGTTTAGCGATTTTGCGGGTAATAAATACGCTCACGTGGCTGCGGACGACCGCGAGATGCAAAGCGAATCGCTTGATCCACTGTGTCCATGTCCGCTTGCAGCGCTTGGTACTCTGGTTGTGACAAGAAGCCATCCGCTAAAAATGTGCGCTCTTTGTTGCGAATCTCCTTTTGCTGCGCCATCAAAGCGGCAAATTGGTCGCGGGTGATTTGGCCGTTGTTCACGCCTTCAACCACTTTGTCGAGTTGCGCATCTTGGCGGTCGTTGATGGCGGCGGCGGCTGCACGGTTGTTTTCAACCACCAATTGGCGTTGGCGCTCGCGCTCTAAAAATGCGGCTTCGCGGGCTTGGAAAGCGCGCTCACGCTCTAAGTAATAAAGTTCACGCTCATGGAAGCGTTCTTGAAAACGGTCTTGAAATTGACGATCACGGTCGCGCTCCCAACCATTGTCTTGCCAATTGCCTTGCACACCGGTCACTTGCGCAGGTGGCGGCATAGCGATGGATGGCGCCACCACAATGGGCGCAACGCGTACGGGCGCAACTTGCGTAGGTGCGGGTGGAATGACCACGCCTGGGCCGGTGATGATCAAACTCCAATCAGGGCCAGCAGCTTGAGCTGCCAAGCCAGCTGTGACTAAAAGGGCTGCGCTGGCGATTTTTAACAAAGTTAATTTTTTCATGTTCGTTTCCTGTGGGTTAAGCAATAGGTTGAAAAATAATGACTTACCCTACTTTAACGCGCCTGCCCCTTAGGCCGTGGACGTGTTCCGGCTGCAACCATCAGTTCCAATGGCATTTCTTTGCGAATAATGCCAAATTTCTCACTGTTTCCGGGTTTGATGCTTGACACTTGTGTCAATAATTCCGAAACGTTACGAATTGGTTTTCCAGCAATACTCACAATGACGTCCCCCGGAACAATGCCCGCTTTGGCCGCTGGCGCACCCTGCAAAACGCCGGTGATGATGACCCCTTGTAAAGCATCACCGGATTTGGTTGAATTTTTGATTCCAAACGTAACCGCAAGCTCAGGCGACAGATCTTGCGGCTCAACGCCTATCCAGCCACGCGTCACCACGCCGTCTTTCACAATGCCTTCCATCACTTGCTTGGCAGTGGATACGGGAATCGCAAACCCAATACCCAAGCTGCCGCCAGAGCGTGAATAAATCGCGGTGTTGATGCCCTGCAAATTACCATTCACATCGACCAGCGCACCGCCAGAGTTACCCGGGTTGATGGCTGCATCGGTTTGGATGAAGTTTTCAAAGGTGTTGATCCCCAGCTGATTGCGTCCTAAAGCGCTCACAATGCCGCTGGTCACCGTTTGCCCCACGCCAAAGGGGTTGCCAATGGCTAAAACTTGGTCGCCCACTTGCAGCGAATCTGAGTTGCCAAGCACAATCGCTGGCAGTTTGTCCAGCGTGATTTTGAGGATGGCGAGGTCAGAATCTGGGTCGGTGCCAATCACCTTGGCAACGGCGCGGCGGCTGTCGTTCAGGATCACTTCAATCTCATCCGCACCATCTACCACGTGGTTGTTGGTCAAAATATAGCCGTCTGCACTCACAATCACGCCGCTGCCCAAGCCAGCTTGCTGCGGCTCAGAGCCGGGGCTGCCTTGGCCACCTTGCTGACCTTGGCCGCGCTCGCCGAAGAAAAATTTGAACCACGGGTCATCCATTTGCGAGTTTTTCGCCGTGTTTTTACTGACGTTGATGCTCACCACCGCGGCAGACGCTTTTTGTGCCGCCGCGCGAAAGCTGCCTACAGGCGCTGCACCAGCAATAGGCGCAGGTGCTTCTGTCACGGTGATACCCGCCACTTGCGCTTTTGAGCTACCCAGCCAGCCCGCAGAACTACCCAGCCAAGCCGGTTTCAGCGTCGTGATGATGAATAGCGCCGCCAATAAAACGGTTACTGATTGAGAGAAAAAGAGCCAAAATCGTTTCATATCAACATTGTCCCATTGAAAAGAGAAATAAAACGGGCTTAAAACAGCTGAATTAGCCCTCATACGTAGCAAAGTGGGGGCACAATGACAAAATTCTATAGGTTTACCTCATTTCATTTAACTTCAACGTTTCAACTCCAATGATCGACCGACAAGCGTTACTTGCCACTTTCAGCAGCCTGCTCCAGCCCGAACGCTTTACCGACTACGGCCCCAATGGCCTGCAGGTCGAAGGCAAAGCGCACATCCGCAAAATCGTCTCCGGCGTCACCGCTAGCCGTGCTTTGATAGAAGCCGCCATTGATGCCAAAGCGGACGCCATTTTCGTCCACCACGGCCTGTTTTGGCGCGGACAGACGGGGGTAGTGACGGGTTGGATGAAAGAGCGCCTAAAACTCCTCCTCGCCCACGACATCAACCTCTTCGCCTACCACCTGCCGTTAGATGCACACCCCGAGCTGGGTAACAACGCCCAATTGGGTCAAAAACTCGGCTTTATCACCCCCCAAGCTGTGACAAGAGGTGACATTACCTATTTTGGCGACCAATCGCTGGGTTGGATGGCCAATATTGTGCAAACTGCTCAAAATCTGCCGTATTCATCCGAAAATCTTAAAAAACACCTAGAAAAAACCCTAAAAAGGCATGTAGCCGGCGTATTTGTTGCATCAACAGCTATTAAAAATATAGCATGGTGCACCGGTGGCGCGCAAAGCTATTTTGAAGCTGCCATTGCGGCAGGGGCAGACGCCTTCATCACCGGCGAAATGTCCGAGCCCCAAGCCCATCTAGCGCGCGAATGCGGCGTCGCCTACTTTGCCTGCGGCCACCATGCGACCGAGCGCTACGGCGCACCCGCGGTGGCGGGGCATGTGGCGGCGCAGTTGGGGATTGAGCACGAGTTTATTGAGATAGACAATCCAGCTTAATTTATGAGTAACTTGCCAACGGCTCTTCCTATCGCCATCACCATGGGCGACCCCGCCGGTATCGGCCCAGAAATCATCGTCAAGGCATTTATGCAAGAGCCTGAACTGACAAAAAACTGCTTTGTCGTGGGCGATGTGGCAACGCTCAAGCGGGCAGCTGGGTTTGTCGGGTCTGCTATCAAAATTGATGCAATTTTAGAAGGTGAAATTGGCAGTAAGCCGGCGTATTCATTGCTTAGAGTGCTACAAATAGGTGAGCAAAAAGAGAACATTTCTGCATCTTTTGAGTTGGGAAAAATCAGCGCCGTATCAGGCAAAGCCGCTGCGGATGCGGTGGTTTGGGCGGCTAGGGCGGCGTTGAAGGGGCAGATCGCAGCCTTGGTCACGGCGCCGCTGCATAAGGAGGCTTTACACGCTGCGGGCGTGGCGTTTCCGGGGCACACCGAGCTGCTACAGGCTGAAACTGCTGCTTTTTTAGGCAAAACTATCGCCCAAGTCTCTGTCCGCATGATGTTGGCCAACGATGAGCTGAAAACCGTGCTGGTCAGCATTCATATGTCGCTGCGGGACGCGATTGAGGCGGTTACTTACGACAACGTGTTAGAAACTATTCGCATAACCCGTGATTTTTTGCACAGAACAGCGGGTGTAGATGTCGCGAATAACCAACAAAAAGCGTCACAAAAGCGCATGCGTATTGGCGTGGCAGGGCTGAATCCGCATGCGGGTGAGGGCGGATTGTTTGGGCGGGAAGAGATTGACATCATTTCGCCAGCCATAGCCACAGCGCAAAAAGAGGGCATTGATGTGGTGGGTCCCTTCGCGCCAGACACGATTTTTATGCGGGCGCGGGATAAAATTATTAATGGTAGCAATGGTTTAGCTGAAAAGAAGTTAGGCGAATTCGACGCCGTTATCGCCATGTACCATGACCAAGGGTTGATACCTGTGAAGTACCTGGGTGTGGAGCGGGGCGTGAATGTGACGCTCGGGTTGCCACTGGTGCGTACCAGCCCGGACCATGGGACGGCGTTTGACATTGCCGGTACGGGGAAAGCCGATGCTGCAAGCTTGATAGCAGCCCTCAAGATGGCGAAAAATTTACGGGTTATTTAGGCTTTTTTATTTTTTTGTTACGTGATCCTGCGTGATCCAGTTTCGCTGGCAGCCCTTTGGGCTCTTCATGTACATCCAAGTTTTCAATCCACTGCAACCGGCCATGACTGTCATGGTGCGCCAGCACACGATGACATTGGGCATACTTAACCAAATCTTCGCTTGGCATGTGCGTGAATGCGGCAAGCTGTTCAGGTGCAGGCGGCGGTGGTTGAACATGCTGCTGCCGCCGCACCTTTTTGATTTTTATGGTCAGGCGCACCGCCATAATCACGCCTATGCATAAAATGATGACGGAGTAAATCAAGAATAGCTTGAAATTTTCAAACTTGATGACAGGAGATGTTCTCTGGTCATATCCAGCATAACCACCTGGCAGCCAATGGAACAAAATCAGCAGCGGCAGCCATAAATAGATCCATCCTGACCAGATAGCCAGTGTGAAGATGTTCCACATTACTCGTTCAACGGGTTTTTGAAGTGTTGTATCCGAGAAGATAAGTGGGCTGCTGCCAACAGGGGGAGCCTCATGTAAACCACGCCAACGGCGCTGGTGCGGTGTCAATAAGCGATTTTTTTTTCTGACGAGACTCTTGGCTCGTCGGGAAAGATATATTTTATGAATCCGAGCCCTCATACATCGCTGACACTTTTAGCGTTCTGCAAACCTCGGTCGGGACTGACCCAGGTGGCTCGCGCATTACTTTTTCGCAACAGTGTTTTAGGTATGGCGTAGAGAGTGGTCATGGTCGTCAGCAGCCAATACGCCAGAGGGTACCAAATGATCCAAAAATAGTGCCGACGCAAACCATAGTCATAACGGCGTTCAAGCGAAATACTGATAAAAAATTGTAGCAAGCAAGTCGTCCCCAAGACCACGCCATGCCAGCCAGGAACGAACTCTGTAAATACAGTTTTTAAATGGGCTGATGTAAATAAACTGTAAACCCAAGCGCCAAAAATAAAGGCCATAGAGTACGACCAAATAATACTGGTGACATATTCATACCAAATCGGCCACATATGCTTATATTTTAAATTGACAATAATATGCTTGTAGTTAAAGATGACTTGTATGCCGCCCATGGCCCAGCGCAAACGTTGCTTCCAAAGACCCATCAGCGTCTCCGGCATCAGTATCCAGCATAGCGCTCTTGGCTCGTAGTACATTTCATAACCTTGCAGTTGTAGCTTCCAGCTGATATCAATGTCTTCGGTCAGCATGTCAGGACTCCACATGTCCACTTTCAGCAATGCGGCTCGTTTGAACATGGAGCAAACCCCGGAGACGCAAAACAGTTGGCCGTAGACATGCTGTGTTCTTTTAATGAGTCCGATGATGGCGGAAAACTCACCCACCTGGATGGCGCCTAACAAACTGGAGCGCGTCCGAATTCTTGGATTGCCCGTGACGGCTCCTAAAAAGGGGTTCCTGAGAAAGTGGCGCACCATCCAGAGAATGGCGTCATGGTCCAAGACGGCGTCACCATCAATACACAACAGGTGCTCACCTTTTGCCAACACCGTAGCCGTGTTGAGGCCTACCGCTTTACCCTGATTTAAAGCTTGGTGAATCACGCGCAATTTGGGAAATTGCGCTGCCAAGGAGTCCAGCAGCCTGCCGGTGTTGTCCTTGCTCCCATCATTAACGGCAATCACCTCATAGTTGGGGTAATTCATCACCATCAAATGACCAATAACCTCCAAGACATTCGCCTCTTCGTTATAACAAGGGATAATAATCGTTACAAAAGGATACTCTGGAAGTATGGGCGCAATCAGGAATTTATGATGATCGTACCGTTCATACCACCAATAATAAATCAAACCACCCCACATCCACAGGTAGGCCATAAAAAGAGGGTAATAAAAAACGAACACAGACAAGCCACGAACAAACACAAAGAAGGGTAATTGTTCGTTGGGAGTTGTGAATAATTCTCTGGTTAAAATCACGTTTGATTTTTTACTTTTATCTGCGAATTGGCTCAGTACGCAATGAGAAAGATTCTTTGATGACATCTACGGCCGGATGTCCACTTATAAAATCGTCAGGGTAGTAAGCTAAATTTCTTGCACCATTGCTGCGCAGCATATGAAACTGCTCCGAAAGTATTTTTTCATTGATTTTTTCACCTGTATTCCAGTCTTTGGTTTGAAGCTCAAAAATAGTGCGGCGCAGGCCATTTGGGTTTTGAGCCACTTTGTGTGCTAATTCTTTCAACCATTTGTTTGGTTCATCCGCTTTTTCCATATACGGCATGGCCATCAAAGCCGTGTAATCGTAAATATCTAAAAACTGCTGGTACGACTGCGAGAAAACATCGATAGAGTTTTCATCAAGCGCCGGTCTAGCAAATAAATTTCGCGCTGTTAATAAATCAGGTTGGTATTGTTTGAGTACTTTTGATAAATGAATCGTAAAGTCAGTAATCGTTGTTGCTTTAAGTTGTGACCATTTTCTAAGTTGCTTCGCATCTTTTCGAATAGTCGCAAAATTAGCTGATAGGCCTGCTTTGGCATAGGCGGCAATCGCTGCGGGGCTGGCATCCTCATCATCTGTTAGCACACCGTCGTCGTGGAACAAAATTCCTGCAAATATCGAACTCTTACCCAAATCTTCGTAAATATGGGTAATGATTTCTTTGGCCTTAGTGTCAAACACCGATGCGCGTAATGGCCAGACCCTATCCGGTTTTCCTGTTTTTTGCGTGATGGTATTGAGTAGTTTGGAATGATTGTTGTTATTCAAATGGAATGCAGTGATCGGCATCCAAGCAAATACCCGCACATCCGCTCGGGTGCTGAGCTGCCACGACACGCGATTAAACAAGTCTGCACGCATAGGTAAGTGACGGTTTGGAAAATACAAAGCATCGGCTGAACCATCGCCGTCAGGATCCGAAAATGCTTGCAAAAATACAGTGCTAGGTTTTAAGTCAACCACGCGGTTGATTAATTTAGAAAGATTTCTTTCTTGCTGCTCAGGATTAATGTCATAAATATAATCAAGATCAATATGCATCACGCGCAAGGGACCGGAATCGTCAGTGATGGTGCCGGTATTTCGTGTGCTGTTGATAAAATCAGTTAAGTTTGTATTGAATAATATATGCTCACGCTTTAATTGATTCAAAGGCTGGCTTGCTAGATTCAAACCAGGCGTCAAAGTAAATGCAATAGGCAGTGATTCCTCTTTGGCGGCATTCAAAAGCGTACTGTTATAGCGACCATAGGGCCAAATAACCGCTCTTGGAGAGACGCCAGTATGCTGTTTAATCAAGGCATTCATGCTCGCCAAGTCGCGTTTAACGCGCAAATGGTAGGTAATATCGTCTTCATACGTGGCAGTTCTGTTTTGCCACGAAACCATGATCTGTCGCGTCACTGCGGCTGGCTCTAAGTTGCCCTGCGGGTTTGCCAAAACGCCTTTGTGCATACCATGCGAATGGGATGCCATTTCTACCAAGCCCGATTTCGTCATCTCATTGACTTGCTGCCACGTGAGAAACTCCTTGCGCGCCCATTTTTTATCGCTGTAATTGACTAAACCATCCGGCGTGTCTTGCAGCCAATCACCGACTAAACCAAAAACAGCTTTATATTTAAAGGCTTTTAGCAGTGGATAGGCGTGGGTGTAATGGCTTTTATAGCCATCATCAAACGTCAACATAAACGCTTTGGGTGGCAAGGGCTTGCCGCCACTGCGTGAGGCAATCAGCTCATCAATACCTACCGATACCCAACCATTGTGATAAAGCCAAGACAGTTGTTCGGTAAAAGCTTTGGTATCTACGGCGCTGGCATCTGGGCTATTTTTTAATGTGGATGATAAATCGTCACGTATATCGTGATAACAAAATATTCTCAACGAATTTGGACTGGGCGCACTGTATATGGGTGGCGTTAATCGTATTGCCAATTCAGGTGAGCTTGTGCAACTCCATTGACTGATGGCAATCAGTACTAATATGAATGACTTTAAAAATTTATGCATGATTAAAAATATCTTGTGCCACTGGCAAAAAAGAACTTATGCTTTTCTGGTGTGCCATTAAAATGCCGCTGGTGAAGTCCAATGCCATAACTGAGTGACCACCAGGGGTCGTTGCGCCATTCTTGTGAGTACTTAACTGCCCAATTGGTATTTGTCCCAAAATCAGACTGCGTGTAGCTGCCAATAGACGCCCAAAAATGTTGGCGCAAACTATGCTCATAATCGCGCCAAGTTAAATGGTCGATTTCTATTTCTGCCTCTAACAACGAGTCATTTTTAGGGCTGAAGTATGAAACATCAGAGTTCGTGTTGGTGGAATAATACGCAGATAGTTTGCTATGAATGCGCCAGTTAGGGGCGTAATTCAAACGTTGTCGTTGAGTTAGTGAGTAAGTGTTCCGCCTATTCGTGTCGCTGAATCGCCAAACCTCTGTGTTGACACTCCAAATGCTGGAGTCATCAGGCTTATAGCTCGCACTCATACCCGCCACATCGGCTTTGACACCCGTATCTAATGCTCGTAGCGGTGTGTCCGTACTTAATAAGTCTATTTTCCCTGCAAATTGCCAGTGATCGCTTGGCATCCAAGTTGCATTGAATGTGCCGCCAAGTTTGTCTTTTAATAACAAACTGCGATTTATACTGGCCGTGACCAAGTAATCGGGTTTTGCAATATGCAAAGCAACACCAAGAATACGATCATGGATTGTTTTATCTAAACCTTTCATGGTTCGATCAAACACATAGCCACCAATTTTATAATTTTCATTAATCGATGCCGATTTGATTTCAGTCGTTATTCGCAACTCTTTTCCGTTGCTAATGTTTAAATCATCTGGACGGTTTAAATCTGAATCTGTAGCATTAATAGTTGTCGATATTTCAATGCTGTCGTGTACGGCTAATTCTTTCGTTGCCCTTAAAACGTTTCCCGAATAGGGAAATATGGTCGCTAATTCTGCAATCTGCTCTCTTGCCAATTTATATTCACGATTGGCTAAAAGCAAGTTTGCAAGTCCTATACGATTTGATGCATCATGCGCATAATCAACACTTGATTCTAAATATTGTGCAACTGCAGCTTTGTTTAAACCTAAAGCCTGCAAAAGCGAAGCATTCGCATTTCTAACTTCGGTGTTATGTGGCCCAATAGTACGGAATTTTTCAAGTAATTCTTTTGCTTTGGGTAATTCATCTGAATACAGGTGAACTAAGATTTCCATGACACGCCACTGCGCGTGAACAGGATTAACAGTTTCAAAGCCTGGAATATTTTTATTTTTAATTTCTGGTGTTGCTTTTAATGCTTCTTGCATCAATGATTTTGCTTTTTCAAAATCATTGTTATCTAGGTACGCATATACGAGGCTAATTTGCCATTCAGTATTTACTTCTTCATTCGCAAGTTTTTCACTCAAAGCTTGTTGGTAAAGCGCTATGGCTGGTAGGGGTTGTTTGATATACAAATACGAATCAGCCACGGCTGAAACTGCATACCCAGGCGTTTTGAATGCTGTGTTGGACTTGGCTGCTCTGTCGCGCAGTTGTTGGTATCCCTCAATAACAGCAGTCGCTTGTGAATTATCTCGCAGCGCAATCAAGCTATCCCAAGCAGTGTTGTTTGATAGATGGCTGTCGAAATCGCCTGCAAGCAGGTTGGATTGTTTGAGTTTGATGCCGTCTTGGATGGCTTGCTGAATAGCTGTGAATTTTTCAGGATTCCAATAAACACCCAATTCTGCCTCGCCGAAGCGAATTTGCTGTGAAACTTCATGATGCGTCAAGTTTCTAAAGCCTTCTTCGCTAAAAATTTGCGGGTTGCTCAGTGCTTCTTGTTTCGCTAATTTTGCCGCTCTCAAGCTCGCCAGTAAAAATGTTTGTTCCTTGATGATTTCGGTATTTTTAGGTTTAACTTGAAGAATTCTTTGATAAATCGCCAAAGCTTCAGTTTTCCGCTCTAAAGCGAGATAAGCCTTTGCCAATGCAATCAAAAGTTCATGGCTTGTAACAGGCTCAGGCCGGATGTGATTTTCGAGCAGTTTTTCTGCTTCAGCCACAGCTTGTAGACATTTACCCATCTCACACAGCACGGTGACCCGGGCTGCTTGTAAGTCGTATGCAACTGAAGGCAGGCTTCTGGCAATGGCCGTGTCATATTGTGCAAGCGCCAGCGCCAGATTTCCTGTGCGTCTGGCTGCCAATCCGTATGACTTTACACCGTAGATGGGTGCCAGTTTTGTATCTAAGTTTGAAGCAGCTAAAAGCGCCTCATCCCATCGCCCAGCCCATCCCAAAATAGTCACCAAATCTGCCAATGCGTTTTGGTCCGCGTTGTTTTCTTTGACTTGAGACTGCAATGCCTCAATGGCTGGGGCGTGGTTTCCCTGTCTAGCTAGCTCAATCAAATCTGCATTATTTGCGTAACCTATTTCAGCAATACAAGTTAAAACTAGTAGCAGTGCGGGCAGCTTGTATTGATATTTGGGTTTGAATTTCAAGGGGAAATTATTTGAATGGAATGGTGCGAAATTGAGGTATTTGGCTGTGTGTATTTTAGTTAACGGTGAAAAATCATTAATTTAATTTAATCTCAAAATGTGACAAATGTCACCATGCAGTAGTAAGCATACAACATATTCAGAAAATGCTGCAGGGTTCCAAGCTATGAAATTGCATGAAAAAACTTATGCTCTAGCAGTTGTATTTATTGTCTAAATTGCTATTAAATGTAGAGCAAATATGGTTTCAATGAACGAAAAAAAACCGCCTGCAAGTTACCCTGCAGGCGGTTTTTGAACTTGAAAATTAGCTAAAAAGCCAGCTTATTTAGCCAAGCTGTCGCGGATTTGGCGCAGCAAAACGACGTCTTCTGGTGTAGCTGGTGCAGGTGCTGGAGGCGTTGCCTTTTTCATCTTGTTCATTTGTTTAACCATCATGAAGATGATGAAAGCCAAGATGATGAAGTTGACAGCAATGGTCAAAAAGTTGCCGTAAGCAAACAAGTTAGCGCCTGCGGCTTTGAGCGAGGCGTAGCTGGTAGCGCCTTCGACGGCTTTAGCTGGGGGCGCCAGCATGATGTACATCTCTGAGAAGTTGATGCCACCGAAGATTTTGCCCACGATAGGCATGATCAAATCGCCCACGATGGAGTCAACGATTTTGCCGAATGCGCCACCGATGATCACACCGACTGCCAGGTCCATCACATTGCCCTTTAGGGCGAATTCTTTGAATTCAGACATCATGCTCATAATTTATTTCCCTTGTTGTTCATTAAAAAGCTAACTCGGCGATTATGGCGTTTGTAAGTTGTCTGTCAACTTGGCTTTTTTCAGCACCAGTAGCCTAGAAAAAGGCTAGAAAAGTGCCATAAAAATGCTGTCAAAGGGTGCTTTTGGGTGGGCTCTTGGTTGATTTTGCTTTGAGCGGTCAGCTACAATACGAGGTTAACCCTGATTCGCACCCCATTTCGTTAAATTTCACAAAAGAATGCACCTATGAGCGCAAGCGTCGACACCAGTAAAAGAACATGGCTAATAGCCTCCAGCTGCGCTGGCGCAGTGGGCGCTGGCTTTGTAGCCGTCCCCTTCGTCAGCAGTTTCTCACCGTCTGAGCGTGCCAAAGCTGCTGGCGCTGCGGTTGAAGTTGATATTTCAGCCCTGAAACCGGGCGAAAAGTTAACCGTGGAATGGCGTGGCAAGCCAGTTTGGATCGTCAAGCGCACGCCTGAGCAATTGGCAGCGCTTAAAACGGTGGATAGTCAGTTGGCTGACCCTAAATCTGAGCGTAAGCCAGATGAGTTGACACCCGAGTACGCCCGTAATGAAGCGCGTTCGATCAAGCCTGAAATTTTCGTCGCCGTCGGTATCTGCTCACATTTGGGCTGCTCTCCGTCTGACAAGTTCACCCCAGGCGCACAGCCTTCTCTGCCAAACGACTGGACAGGCGGCTTTTTGTGCCCATGCCATGGTTCAACGTTCGACATGGCTGGCCGCGTTTACAAAAACAAGCCTGCACCGGACAACTTGGAAGTGCCACCGCACATGTTCTTGTCTGACACTCGCCTGATCATTGGCGAAGATAAAAAAGCTTAAGGGAACAAGTCATGGCCGTTTATAAAGAAATTTCCCCCAACGCCCCCGCTGGCGAAAAATTGCTGAACTGGGTTGACAACCGTTTCCCAGCCAGCAAGCTCTACAAAGAGCATTTGAGCGAGTATTACGCCCCTAAAAACTTCAACTTTTGGTACATGTTTGGCTCATTGGCACTGTTGGTGCTGGTGATTCAAATTGTCACAGGCATCTTTTTGGTGATGCATTACAAGCCAGACGCGGCTTTGGCTTTCGCTTCAGTTGAGTACATCATGCGCGATGTGCCTTGGGGCTGGTTGGTGCGTTATATGCACTCCACGGGCGCGTCGATGTTCTTCGTCGTTGTCTATATGCACATGTTCCGTGGTTTGATTTACGGCAGCTACCGTAAGCCGCGTGAATTGGTTTGGATTTTCGGCTGCGCGATTTTCTTGTGCTTGATGGCCGAAGCTTTCATGGGCTACTTGCTGCCATGGGGACAAATGAGCTACTGGGGCGCTCAAGTGATTGTTAACTTGTTTGCCGCTATCCCGTTCATCGGCCCAGATTTGGCTTTGCTGATTCGTGGTGACTATGTGGTGGGTGATGCGACATTAAACCGTTTCTTCAGCTTCCACGTGATCGCTGTGCCCTTGGTTTTGCTCGGCTTGGTGGCTGCGCACATCATTGCTTTGCATGAAGTGGGTTCTAACAACCCAGACGGCGTTGAAATCAAAGGCCCGAACGCACTTAAGGATGCTGCTGGTCACCCTGTTGACGGCATTCCGTTTCATCCTTACTACACCGTGCACGACATTTTTGCGGTCAGCATGTTCTTGATGGTGTTCACCGCCATCATCTTCTTCGCGCCTGAGTTTGGTGGTTACTTCTTGGAGTACAACAACTTCATCCCAGCCGATCCGTTGAAAACGCCAGCACACATTGCACCGGTCTGGTACTTCACACCGTATTACTCGATGCTGCGTGCCATCACCTCACAAATGATGTATGCCTTGATTGCTTGCGTCTTGGGTGCGGCTGCGTTTGCTGCGTTCAAATCAAAATTGCCAACGCTGTTCAAAGGCGCGGCTATTGTTGCCGCTGTGGGTATCAGCGCCATGATGTTGGCAATTGATGCGAAGTTCTGGGGCGTGCTTGTGATGGGCGGCGCGGTCATTATTTTGTTCTTCTTGCCTTGGTTGGACAACAGCCCAGTGAAGTCAATTCGCTACCGTCCTGATTGGCACAAATACATGTATGGTATTTTCGTGATCAACTTCTTGGTTTTGGGTTACTTGGGTGTTCAGCCACCGTCAGCCATTGGCGAGCGCGTGTCTCAACTCGGTACTTTGTTTTATTTCGGCTTCTTCTTGTTGATGCCTTGGTGGAGTAAGTTGGGTACGCCGAAGGCTGTGCCTGATCGCATTATTTTTGCTGTGCATTGATTCGAGGAGAACCATAAAAATGAAAAAACTACTCCTAAATCTTATTGGTTTGATTCTGTCTTTGGGTTTTGTCACAGCTGTGCAAGCCAGCTCAGAAGGCGTTGCTTGGGACAAAGCGCCCAATAAAATCAACGACATGGCATCCTTGCAAAATGGCGCCAAGTTGTTTGTCAACTATTGCTTGAACTGCCACTCTGCTGCTTACATGCGCTACAACCGCTTGAAAGACATTGGTTTGACAGAAGCGCAAATCAAAGACAACTTGCTGTTTGCGACCGACAAAGTGGGTGAAACCATGAAGGCCGCTATCGACCCTAAGCAAGCCAAAGACTGGCTAGGTGCAAACCCGCCTGATTTGACCGTGATTGCACGTTCACGTGCAGGTAGTGGCGGCACAGGGGCTGATTATTTGTACACATATCTGCGCACTTATTACCGCGATGAAACCAAAGCAACGGGTTGGAATAATTTGGCTTTGCCCAATGTTGCGATGCCGCACGTGCTGTGGGAGTTGCAAGGCGAGCGCAAACCACTTTTCAATGAAGTTGAAGAACATGGTCATGTGGTGAAAACATTCACAGGCAAATGGGAACAAGTAAAACCTGGTTCCATGACGCCTTTGCAATACGACCAAGCGATTGGCGATTTGGTGGGTTATATGCAGTGGATGGCAGAGCCAGCACAAGCCAGTCGCGTACGCGTTGGTGTGTGGGTGCTGTTGTTCTTGTTGATGTTCTCCGTGATTGCGTGGCGTCTGAATGCGTCTTACTGGAAAGATGTCAAGTAAGAAGTTCGATCACAGGTTTTATTTTCTTGATCCAGCTGTGGCTTTTGTCTGAGATGGGTTTCTTAGTGGGGTAGCCTTCTAAGGTTCCCACTCTTTTTGATTTTTAGGAGTCTTCACCATGATGGTGCTTTATTCGGGAACCACGTGTCCCTTCTCTCATCGTAGTCGTTTTGTGTTGTTCGAAAAAGGTATGGATTTTGAAATCCGTGACGTTGATTTGTACAACAAATCAGAAGACATCAGCTTGATGAATCCCTACGGCCAAGTGCCCATCTTGGTGGAACGCGATTTGATTTTGTACGAATCAAACATCATCAATGAGTACATTGACGAGCGCTTCCCTCATCCGCAATTGATGCCTGGCGACCCAGTAGACCGTGCGCGTGTGCGTTTGTTCTTGCTCAATTTCGAGAAAGAATTGTTTGTGCATGTGAGTACTTTAGAAAACCGTGCGAACAAAGGCAATGACAAAGTTTTAGACAAAGCGCGTTCTCACATTCGTGACCGTTTGACGCAGCTCGCCCCCGTTTTCTTGAAAAATAAGTACATGTTGGGTGATAATTTTTCGATGTTGGACGTGGCGATTGCGCCGCTGCTGTGGCGATTGGATTTCTATGGCATTGAACTCAGCAAAAACGCTGCGCCTTTGCTCAAATATGCAGAGCGTATTTTCTCTCGCCCAGCCTACATTGAAGCGTTGACACCATCTGAGAAGGTGATGCGCAAGTAATTAGCTTGGCAAAAATGAGAATGCAATGTGATCAATTCGACTGAATCCACATCGACGCGTCCTTACCTCATTCGTGCACTGCACGAATGGTGTGTAGACAATGGATTCACGCCGCTCATCACGGTGCAGGTCGATGCCAATACGCAAGTTCCCAAAGAGCACGTCAAAGACAAAGAGATCGTTTTAAATCTCAGCTTTGATGCCACAAGCGGTTTGAAATTGGGTAATGACTACATTGAATTTAAGGCTCGATTTTCAGGCGTAGCACGGGATATTTTGGTGCCTGTAAATCGCGTTATGGCGATATACGCGCGCGAGACCAGTCAAGGCATGGCCTTCCCAAATGTTGGTCCAAATGTTGCTGTTTTAGACGACAAGCCTAGCGAAGAAGTCAAAGCTGAGAAGGTAGAGCAAACACCGAAAGCACCTGCAGCAACACGACCAGCATTAAAAATCGTCAAGTAATTGAAAATATTCGAAGCAGCAGTACAGAGTTGCTAGAATTTCAAGTTAGAATACAAGATACGCCGATTTAGCTCAGTTGGTAGAGCACCCGCCTTGTAAGCGGTAGGTCATCAGTTCGACTCCGATAATCGGCACCATTTTTACGTTTAGAAGTTTAGCGTCAAATATTTTTTTTCGCTAAATGCACTTTTAAACGTATGTCAGTAACTTGCTTTCCTGTTGAAAGCAGGTGTGCTTGAAATCTAGGCAACAGCTGTCTTAATTTAGCGACTGCGGCATTCCCCTCGACAATCAAGCACCACGTAGTCCCATCAACGGGTCCTGCTTTTATGGCAGACTTTAGGGTTGAGGGAATGAAGGGTTGGATGGATTGCAGCATGGCATTCGATTCACGCGATAAATCTATCAGTTTCGCCAAAGTTGGCGACTCTTTTGTCGCCTCTTCAATCGAGTAGGGCGTTTTGCGACGGTTCATGGCTTAAGTATTTGGGAGTAGTAGCTTATGCATTTGATTATCACTGACGCTTGGCTTGCAAAAAGTAAAGCCATGCATTTAAGCGGAGCCAAGTTAATTCTGCTTGGTTTGCTGAGTGCAATGTGTTTGATGCTGGTTTCTGTTGGACTATACCACTGGGTTTTCCTCACTGCAGCTCGTGCTGGCTGGCCGATTGTCGGCAGCGTTGTTAAATTGGTAGCAAAAGATGACACGGTTCAGCGTGAACGTTTTCTGCGAGAGAATTTAGATGCTATGGCTAAAAAAGTGGGTGAAATGCAAGCCAAATTGCTGCAATTGGATGCATTGGGTGAGCGTGTTTCCGGACTCGCAGGATTGCCTGTAACTGAGGCTAGCAAACGTGGCAGCGGTGGCGCACTAGTTTCTGCGCGATCATTAAGCATGGAGGAGTTGCAGGCTGCATTGAGCGATCTGGAAGCTCATACAGGTCAGCGCGTTGACATGCTGACAGTGGTTGAATCACGGTTGTTTGATTTGAAAATCAAAAAACTATTGATTCCGACGCAGCATCCTGTAGCCTCTGGTAATTTGGGATCTTTTTTTGGCTGGCGGATTGACCCCTTCAATGGTAGATCAGCCTTGCATACAGGTTTGGATTTCCAAGCGTCTACCGGCACACCAATCGTGGCTGCAGCCGGAGGTGTAGTTGTTACCCAAGAGTTTCATGCGGCATATGGCAACATGATTGAAATTGATCATGGTAATGATTTGATAACTAGATATGCACATGCTTCGCAAGTGCATGTAAAAAAAGGTGATTTGATTAAACGCGGTCAAAAAATCGCTGATGTAGGAACCTCGGGTCGATCCACGGGGCCACATTTGCATTTTGAGGTCTTGGTTCAAGGTATTCCTCAAGACCCGCAAAAGTTCTTAACTGCTGGTCAAACTATGATCAATGAGTTGGTAGCAAAAAACGATAAAAACCTGGGTGCAAAGTCTGTAGCCTCAAAATCGCTCAAATAATTGATTTTTTGAGAATCGGCTGCCAGCAAAGGTAAAATCTACGGTTAATAGCCGTTGCAAGCAAACGTTGAAATTAGTTTGTTGCTCCCCATATTTATTAATAACATTAACTAGCGACTCTGGCTTGCGTACGATAAGTGCGTAAGTTGGCTCAAGTATTCATGGCAAGTAACTTTCTCACGCAAATTTTTGGTAGCCGTAACGACAGACAGCTTAAGCAATATCGCAAAGTCATTGTCAACATCAATGCTTTAGAGCCCTCGTTAGAGTTGCTCAGTGATGAGCAGTTAAAAAGTAAAACACAAGAGTTGAAAGACAGGGTTGCGCAGGGCGAGTCTTTAGATTCTTTGCTGCCAGAAGCTTTTGCAGTTGTGCGCGAGGGTTCCAAACGGATCATGAAGTTGCGTCATTTTGACGTGCAAATGTTGGGTGGCATGTCATTGCATTACGGGAAAATTTCCGAAATGGGAACGGGTGAAGGTAAAACTTTGACCGCCACTTTACCTGTGTATTTGAACGCGCTGACTGGTAAAGGCGTTCATGTTGTGACGGTGAATGACTATCTGGCCAATCGCGACGCACGCTGGATGGGTAAACTTTATAACTTCCTAGGCTTGAGCGTTGGCATCAATTTACCAAACATGCCGCGAGAAGAGAAGCAGGCCGCATATGCTGCTGATATTACCTATGGCACTAACAACGAATACGGCTTCGATTACTTGCGCGACAACATGGTTTACGAAGTCAATGATCGTGTACAACGCGGCTTGAATTACGCCATTGTTGACGAGGTCGATTCTATTTTGATCGACGAAGCCAGAACACCTTTGATCATCAGTGGGCAAGCAGAAGATCATACTGAGATGTATGTTGCTATGAATAAAGTAGCGCCAACACTGACTCGACAAGAGGGTGAAGCAGATCCACGAACAGGTGAGGGAGTTACCAAGCCAGGCGATTTCACGTTGGATGAAAAAACACAGCAGGTGTTTCTGACAGAAATAGGGCATGAAAACGCGGAGCGTGTTTTGTACAACATGGGCTTGATCCCTGAGGGTTCAACTTTGTACGATCCGGCCAATATCACCTTGGTGCATCATTTGTACGCAGCGCTTAGGGCTAAGAATTTATTCCATCGTGACCAGCATTACGTCGTGCAAGAGGGCGAAATCGTCATTGTGGATGAGTTTACGGGGCGCTTGATGTCAGGCCGCCGCTGGAGTGATGGTTTGCACCAAGCGGTTGAAGCCAAAGAAGGCGTGGCTATCCAAGCAGAAAATCAAACGCTTGCATCCATTACTTTTCAAAATTATTTCCGCTTGTATGGCAAATTAGCGGGTATGACAGGTACAGCGGATACAGAAGCCTACGAATTTCAAGAGATATATGGCTTAGAAACGCTGGTGATGCCACCTAATCGCCCCAGCCAGCGTGAAGACCAGCTAGACCGTGTTTACAAAACCACGCGTGAAAAATACGAAGCAGCTGTCAAAGATATTCGTGATTGCTATGAGCGTGGGCAACCTGTTTTGGTGGGCACAACGTCGATCGAGAACTCTGAGATCATTGACCAATTGCTGACTAAAGAAGGCTTGCCGCACCAAGTGCTCAATGCCAAGCAACATGCGCGCGAGGCTGATATCGTCGCACAGGCGGGTCGACCAAAGATGATTACCATCGCGACCAACATGGCTGGCCGTGGTACAGACATTGTGTTGGGCGGCAATTTGCAGATGGCGATTGATGCGACTGAGCAAGACGAATCGCTAGATGAAGCAGCTAGGCAAAAGCAAATTGAACAATTGCGTACCAATTGGGCAACAGATCATGAGTTTGTAAAATCTGTCGGCGGTCTGCGTATCGTCGCTACGGAGCGACATGAGTCGCGACGTATTGATAATCAATTGCGTGGTCGTTCTGGCCGTCAAGGTGACAACGGCTCATCACGCTTTTTCTTGAGTCTTGATGATTCGTTGATGCGTATTTTTGCGGGCGATCGTGTCAAATCAATCATGGATAGGCTCAAAATGCCTGATGGTGAAGCGATTGAAGCGGGTATTGTGACTCGCAGCATCGAAAGTGCTCAGCGCAAAGTAGAAGCACGTAATTTTGATATTCGTAAGCAATTGCTTGAATACGATGATGTTGCTAACGATCAGCGTAAAGTGATTTACCAGCAACGCAATGATATTTTGGATGCGGTTAGCTTAAGCGAACAAATTAAATCATTGCGTGAAGGATGTTTCACGGATTTGGTGCGCCAATATGTGCCGGAAGGTACTGTTGAAGAGCAATGGGATTTAGCTGGCTTGGAAAAAGCTTTGTCTCAAGACTGGCAAATCAGCTTGCCTTTGTTGCAAGAAGTACAAGCAGCTTCCGCCATTGAAGATGAAGAAGTTTTAGAAAAAGTGGTTAAGGCTGCCAATTCGAGCTTTAACAGCAAAGTCGATCAAATCGGCGAAGATAATTTCACGCATTTCGAGCGCATGGTTTTGTTGCAAAACATTGACAGCCATTGGCGTGATCATTTGAGTTCATTGGATTATTTGCGACAAGGTATTCACCTGCGAGGTTACGCTCAAAAGCAGCCGAAGCAAGAGTACAAGCGGGAAGCTTTCGAGTTGTTCGGCCAACTCCTAGATGCCGTTAAATTTGATGTCACCAAAGTTTTGATGACTGTTAAAGTTCAGTCTAGCGAAGAGATTGAACGTGTGGCGGATGACATGGAAAATCGTGCTGAAAAAATTGCCAATGTGACCTACACAGCGCCTACAGAGACTGGAGAGGCTATAACGGTGCTTGATGAGGCAACGGCTAGTTCAAATGCCGCAGGCTTACCGCCAGTAGGTCGAGTGGGTCGCAATGAACCTTGCCCTTGTGGAAGTGGTAAAAAATACAAACAGTGCCACGGAAAATTAGCTTAAAACTGTTTTTGAAAGCTTTGTTTGAAAGTATGCAATGCCTGTTAACTTAACTGCTCCTCTAGCATCTTCTTTACTGGATATTGAAGGACTTCGAATCGGTGTGACCGAAGCTGGTGTTCGAAAGGCAAATCGCAAAGATTTAACGGTTGTGTTGATGGATGCGGGTGCCTCTGTGGCTGGCGTGTTTACACAAAATCGGTTTTGTGCAGCGCCCGTTCAAGTTTGCAGAGAGCATCTGGCATTCAGTAACACCAACTCAGCTGGTGGCATACGTGCCATGGTGATCAATACTGGCAATGCAAATGCCGGGACAGGCGAAGACGGTTTGATGCGTGCGCGGTCTACTTGCCGAGCCTTGGCGGAAAAGTTAGGACTTACTCCTCAGCAGATATTGCCTTTTTCGACCGGCGTCATCATGGAGTCTTTGCCACATGACCGTATCGCCGCAGGCTTAGATGCTGCTATTGGTGATGCCAAAACGAGCCACTGGCTGCGTGCTGCAGAAGCGATCATGACGACGGACACCGTACCTAAAGCATTCAGCAAACAAATTCAACTCGCTGGTAAGATCATCAGGATCACGGGTATCAGCAAAGGCGCTGGCATGATACGGCCTAACATGGCTACGATGCTGGGATTTATGGCGACAGACGCTTGTGTCGCCCCCGAAGCCATGCAGCAGCTGGCAACAGAGCTTGTAAATGGCTCATTCAATTGCGTGACAGTGGACGGTGACACATCTACCAACGATTCTTTCGTCGTCATCGCGACCAACAAAGCTGGCAACACGCCGATTTCAAGTTGGGCGAGTACCGATGGTAGCGCGCTAAAAACCGCCATGCTGGAAGTGGCACGCAACTTGGCTCAAGCTATTGTGCGCGATGGTGAAGGTGCTACTAAATTTATATCAATTCAGGTAGATGGCGGAAAAACCAGTGAAGAATGCCGAAAGGTTGCTTACGCGATAGCGCATTCACCCTTGGTAAAGACGGCTTTTTTCGCCAGTGATCCAAACCTAGGTCGCATTTTGGCTGCTGTTGGTTATGCCGGTATTGACGATCTTGATCAAACCAAAATAGATCTTTTTTTAGACAATGTGAATGTGGCCACCCAAGGTGGGCGTAATCCAAACTACCAAGAGTCTGATGGTCAGCGCGTCATGATGCAATCTGAGATCACTGTCCGAGTCGTGCTCGGTCGTGGTCAAGCCAGTGAAACGGTTTGGACCTGTGATTTGTCTTACGACTACGTCAAAATCAATGCGGATTATCGCTCTTAACTCGATTGCATCATGAACGAAAATTTCGAACGTTTTTTGCTACGTGCTGAATCACTCGTAGCACGACTTGAAGCCACATTGCCGCAGGCATTGAGTGCGCCAGACTGGAATGCAGCCATTGCCTTCAGATACAGAAAACGTAGCAACAACCATGGTACCTTGGAGCCTGTACGCCATATTGGTGTGACTCGGCTGGATGACTTAAAGGAAATTGATGTTCAAAAAGAAAAAATTGAACGCAATACCAAACAATTTGTAGGTGGCAAATCGGCCAACAATGTTTTGCTGACTGGCGCACGTGGAACGGGCAAATCATCGCTGATCAAAGCTTGTTTGAACGAATACTCAGCCCTTGGGCTGCGCTTGATTGAGGTCGATAAAGCTGATTTGGTTGATTTGCCGGACATTGTTGATGTTGTGTCAGATCGCCCCGAGAAATTCATTGTCTATTGCGATGATTTGAGTTTCGAGGAAGGCGAGCCAGGCTACAAAGCTTTGAAGTCGATATTGGATGGCTCCATCGCTGCGGCATCGCCAAATGTACTCATTTATGCCACCAGCAACCGAAGGCATTTGCTGCCTGAGTACATGAAAGAAAATCTGACCTATCAACACACGGACGATGGCGAAGTGCATCCCGGTGAAGGCGTTGAAGAGAAGATCTCATTGTCTGAGCGATTTGGCTTATGGATCAGTTTTTACCCATTCAACCAAGACGAGTATCTGGCCATCGTGGCCCAATGGTTGAATTTCTTTGGTATTGATGCTCAAAAAGTACCTGAAGCACGGCCACAATCCTTGGTTTGGGCTTTGGAGCGCGGTTCCCGCAGTGGTCGCGTCGCCTACCAATTTGCTCGAGATTTTGCTGGGCGAGCTTGAGTGGAAGACGTCAAGGTCGTTGACCCCGAGATTGCTCGAACGACGCTAGGCCAAAGACCAGTCACAGAAGTTGCGGTTGGTATTTTGATTCGCTCGAATGGCGATTTTTTAATGACAACACGACCTGTTGGCAAAGCTTATGCAGGCTATTGGGAGTTTCCTGGCGGCAAACTTGAGGCCAATGAAACTGTCGTAGAAGCACTGCGCCGTGAATTGACAGAAGAAATTGGGGTTGTCATTGAAGACGCACACATTTGGCGATCAAGTGTGGTCGATTACCCGCATGCCTTGGTGCGTTTGACTTTTTGCAAAGTATCCACTTGGACTGGGCAATTGCACATGCGTGAATCACAGCAATTTGCGTGGCAAAGTTTGCCAGTTCAAGTCGCACCCGTGCTGGCCGGCACAATTCCCGTACTGCAGTGGCTAGAAGTTGAAATGAGTTAGTTTTTAAAAATGCTATAAAAATGCTATAAAAATTATAGCATTATAAGAATAAAATACACCGGCTAGAGCCATATTTATTGTAATTTTGCGTCGCCATAGACTTGATCATCGGGGGGTGCGTCTGCTGGCATCCTAAAGCTCTCACTTGCCCAGGCGCCGAAGTCTATATTTTTGCAACGTTCACTGCAAAATGGGCGATAAACATTGCTGGCAGCAAAAACACTGTCACCACCGCACTGCGGGCAAGCAACTATTTTTGCGGATTGATTTGATGAAATCGTCATGAGCAAAGCGTCAATTCAAAGGCCGCATCTTCTGCAACAGGGTGCAGTCGTTCCGCATCATCTTGACGCATCAAACGAATCATCACAATCAAACGATTGCCACTGATTTCGGGAATCAAATTCATCGACGAATTAATCCGCATACGCAGCAGTTGATAGGGTTTGCCTTGCGGTAAATTCTGTTGAAATTGACCACTACTAGCAATCATTTTTTGTGCAGAACCTGATTCGCGCAAGATTTTTAAAAGTAAAAAGATAGCATTAGCCAAAGGTGACAATGGCTCAGACCAGCGTGCAATATCTGTTTGGCGACGTAAAAATGAAGCGTTTTGCCATGCGTAATATGCGGGCAAGTCAAATTCGCATGTTCCGCCAGGAATCCCCATGCGGCTGCGTACGCTCATCAACCAATCGTTTTCTGTGAGCGATTGACCCGCTTTGCCGGCTAAATTGTTGAGCGAGGTAAAGCAATGCTCTAGCTCGGCAATCACATCATCAAGTGCGCCTTCGGCAATGGCTGGGTTGCCGCGGTAGCTGTTAAATACTTGTTTTTGCTTCTCTAAATCTTTCATCACGTCAGACTTAAGATCTGCACGCGAGCCAACGTCCATCACTTCAAAAATGGTGGTCAAAGCGTAATGGTGGTCAAGCGCAGACTCGCGCGAAGATAATTCGCCAAGACGATTGAACAAATGTTCAAGCCGAAGGTAAGTCCGGATTCTTTCGTTAAATGGGTATTCGTAGAGGATCACAATTTTTTCCGTTCATCGAATGGGTGCTGTAAGTGCTGTGCAATATGCGTCACTTGCTCTCGAAGCTGTTCGACGGTGATACTATCATTGAATATAAGGATATCAGCCGCGCTGTTCCGCATTTTTCGACTGGCTTGGCTGGCGATTATTTTCTCTACGTCCACTTGTTTCAAGGTGTTTCGTAGCATGACACGTTTAATTTGCGTTTTTTCTAAGCAATCAATCACCAATACTTGGTCCAAAACTGCCCGCCAATTTTGTGATTCAACCAACAGCGGAATGTCATACACAATCAGCGTCGCCCCAGAAGCACGCGCTGCTTGGTCTTGTCGCTGCATTTCAAGCTTGATCAGGGGGTGAATGATACTTTCAAGTCGTTTTTTTGCATCAGAGTCTGTAAAGACCAAATCACGCATGCGGTTGCGGTTTAAGCTGCCGTCTGCGCTGATCATGGCTTCACCAAACTGCTGTTTGATCGCTTCTATGGCCGCGCCATGCGTCGCGGTAAGGCTGCGAGAAATAGCGTCAGCATCAATGACCACAGCTCCTAAAGCTGCCAACATGTCTGCGACAGTGCTTTTGCCACTGCCAATGCCGCCAGTCAATCCTAAACGCGTTGGTTGATGCAGCATTAGACTAGTTGTCACTTAAAGTGAAGCCAGGCCTACAAGTTTCAAAATAGCTTGTGGTCCAAAAAACATGGCGCTGAACCCAGCTAAACCTAAAAAAGGCCCAAAAGGGATGTAACCACCTTCACGTAATTTGCTGGAAAATTTGAGCGCAATACCAATGACTGCACCGATAACCGAAGCCATCAAGATAATTGGAATCAATCCCTGCCAGCCAAACCAAGCACCCAAAGCCGCAAACAGTTTGAAGTCTCCGTAACCCATGCCTTCTTTACCGGTGATTAGCTTGAATACCCAATAGATAAGCCATAGCGAAAAATAACCAGCGGTAGCACCCCAAACTGCGGATTCAAGTGAAACATTTGTCACCTTCAAAGCCGCTAACAACAAACCAGCCCAAAGCAAAGGCAGTGTCATGTCGTCAGGCAGCAAAGTCGTGTCCCAATCAATCAGAGACAATGAAAGCAACACGGCACTAAATCCGCACCAAGCCAAACCAATTGGGGTGAGCCCCCAGTGCCATATGCAGTAAAAGAAAAGTGCGCCCGTGACAAGCTCGATTGTTGGATATCGCAAGCTAATGGGAGTTTTGCACGCGGAGCATTTCCCACGCAAAAACAAGTAACTCAATACGGGAATATTTTCATACCATTGGATTTGATGGTTGCATTTTGGACAATGCGAGCGCGGCAGCATCAAGTTGAATGCGGGTTCATCAGGAAGCACTTCGCCTTTGAATTCTGCCACCTCGGCAGCCCATTGTTTCTCCATCATTTTGGGCAAACGGTGAATCACCACGTTGAGAAAACTACCCACCAATACACCGATGAAGCCGACTAAGCCGGCTTGCAGTACTTCTATCGACAGCATTAAACGACTTGTCCCAATTTGAAAATTGGTAAGTACATAGCAACGACAATGCCACCAATGATGGTGCCTAGAAAGACAATGATGATGGGTTCAAGCAAACTCGACAAACCTGCGACCATATCGTCAACTTCAGCCTCGTAAAAGTCGGCTGCTTTACCAAGCATGTGGTCAATTGTGCCGGATTCTTCGCCAATGGCGCACATCTGCAGCACCATTGAAGGGAACACGCGCGCATTGGTCATGGCATTGGTCAAGCTTGTTCCCGTGGAAACTTCACGTTGAATGCTGGTCGTGGCATTCAAATACACAGAGTTGCCCGCAGCACCACCGACTGAATCTAGCGCTTCAACCAGCGGCACGCCAGCGGCAAACATGGTTGATAAAGTCCGTGTCCAGCGTGCCACGCACGACTTTTCTACCAAAACACCAAAGACGGGAACTTTAAGCAAAAGACGGTCCATCACCATTTGCATTTTTTCGTTGCGTTGCCAAGCTTGCATAAAGAAGTAAATGCCGCCACCAATCACGCTAAAAATCAGCCACCAGTAGCTGACGAAGAACGCGCTCATGGCCATGACAAACAAGGTGGGCGCTGGCAAATCTGCGCCAAAAGAGCTAAACACACTCTTAAACGCTGGAATCACAAAAATCATAATGATGGTCACCACCACAAAAGCCACCACCACCACAGCGATGGGGTACATCAACGCAGACTTGATTTTCGACTTAATCGCTTCCGTTTTCTCCATGTAAGTGGCTAAACGGTCAAGCAAGGCTTCCAAAATACCTGCAGTTTCACCGGCTTCGATCAAATTGCAGTACAAGGCGTTGAAGTATTTGGGATATTTACGAAACGCAGAGCTAAGCGCAGTACCCGTTTCAACTTCTGCGCGAATATCGCTTAAAAGTTTTGTGACGCTAGGATTGGGATTGCCGCGCCCAACAATGTCAAAAGTTTGCAAAAGCGGAACGCCGGCTTTCATCATGGTTGCAAACTGGCGGGTAAAAATGGCGATATCTTTGGGCTTGATGGCTTTGCCAGAGCGTGTGGAGCGCTTTTTGATCTTGGTTGGCAACACACCCTGACGGCGTAGTGAGGCCTGAACTATGTTTTCACTGGCTGCACGTATTTCTCCACGAACCTGCTTTCCTTTGCGGTCTTTGCCTTCCCATTCGAAGACAAATTCTTTAACGCTTTTACTTGCAATGGTTGCCATAGGTTCCTAGAAAATGAATATATAAGAATACACAAGCCAGCTATTTTTTTTGCATATCAGTTTGATTATGCGTGCCTAATCAACAATTGACTTGCTAATTGTAATAAGGCATCTCTATATTGGCTAGGTTTGAGTGTGTCGAGTGCTTTGATGGCGCGCTCAGCCTCAGAGGCCGCCGCCTGCCTGGATGCCGCTAATGCACCTGTGTCTCTTACAACTGCCAAAATGGTGTTTAATTGGGACAAATCTCCAGTTTCTATGGCTTGCTGGATCATGCTTCGCTGAGTATCTGTGCCGCGTTGCATAGCAATAATGAGTGGCAGGGTTGCTTTGCCTTCACGCAAATCATCTCCTAAGTTTTTGCCCATGACCGCTGGGTCACCGTCATAGTCCAAGACATCGTCAATAACTTGAAAAGCCGTTCCAAGTGCTTGTCCGTATTGGGCGCAAGCATTTTCCAACTCTGAATTTGACTTTGCCAAAATGGCTCCTAATCGCGCACTGGCTTCAAAGAGTTTGGCCGTTTTGGAGCGGATAACTCGCAAATAACCAGCTTCGTCTAAAGAAGGGTCGTGCATATTCATCAGCTGCATCACTTCGCCTTCAGCGATCACATTGGTCGCATCCGACAAAATCTGCATGATGCGCATATCGCCCGCATCCACCATCATTTGAAACGCGCGCGAGTACAAAAAATCTCCCACCAAGACACTAGCTGGGTTGCCAAAAGATTCATTCGCTGTGGCTAATCCGCGACGCATTTTTGATTCATCGACCACATCGTCGTGCAAAAGTGTTGCGGTATGTATGAATTCGACCACAGCAGCTAAGTTGTAACGCTGCTCGCCCTCGTAGCCTAAAGCGCCACAAATAAGCAATAACAAAGCGGGCCGTAAACGCTTGCCACCTGCGGAAATGATGTACCTAGAAACTTGACCAACCAAGGGCACTTCTGAGTCAAGTCGTTTGGCAATGACTAAATCAACCTGCGCCATGTCGGGGGCAACGAGGTCAATAGCGGCTGAACTGGAACTAAATTGAGCAGACAAAATAAAATTACCGTGGAGTTTGCTCATTATAGAAAGCTACGAGAGCCATTTTGCGGTGCAGTTACGGACTTGTTGCTTCCTGGCATAGGTCAGCTATGGGCTGGCTTTGTAGGTGCAAACCATGCTATAATTTAAGGCTCTATGGAAATTCTTCCGTAGAACTTCTAGGAAGGTTATTATGTACGCGGTCATAAAAACCGGTGGCAAACAGTTTCGTGTTGTCGCTGGAGAAAAAATTAAAGTAGAACAGATTGCTGCGGATGTAGGCCAAGAAGTGGTGATTGATCAAGTGTTGGCAGTCGGTAACGGCAGCGATCTCGTGGTTGGTGCGCCCTTGGTATCCGGTGCTACTGTTACAGCAACATTGCTGTCTCACGGCTTATTCGACAAAGTGCACATTTTCAAAATGCGCCGTCGTAAGCATTATCAAAAACGCCAAGGCCATCGCCAAAGCTACACCGAATTGTTCATCGCAGCGATTGCTGATGGCAAGGGCGGCGTATCTAAAGCAGAAGCTGCAGCTGTCATCCCAGCACCAAAAGGTAGCAAAGACAATTTGGAAATCATCGAAGGCATTGGCCCGAAGATTGCTAAAGTCTTGGTTGACGGTGGTATTTCAACTTTTGCTCTGTTGGCTGCTGCCAAAGCAGATGACGTGACAGCCATGCTCAAAGCATCTGGCGGCCGTTTCAGCTTGGCAAACCCAGCATCATGGGCTGAACAAGCTGCGTTGCTGCGTGATGGCAAGATGGCTGAGTTCAAAGCTCTCACTGACGCTCTCGTCGGTGGTGTTAAAAAATAATTTCTAGAGATTAATTTCTAGAAACTTTCAGGAGAAAGAAAAATGGCACAAAAAAAGGGCGGCGGCTCGACGCGAAATGGCCGTGATTCCAAGCCGAAAATGCTTGGCGTGAAGGCTTTTGGTGGTGAACTCATCTCTGCTGGCGCAATCATCGTGCGCCAACGTGGTACCAAGTTCCACCCAGGTAACAATGTGGGCATCGGTGTTGATCACACTTTGTTTGCGCTCAAAGACGGCACGGTGTCGTTTGCTGTTAAAGGCGCGCTGAACAAGCACATGGTTAACATCACACCCGTACAAGCTTAAGTAATTTCGCTTTGCGTTGCAAAAAGCCCGCTCAGCGCGGGCTTTTTGCTTTGTCGGCATCCGACCACATCAACTAAAATAACACCATGAAATTTGTAGACGAAGCCTATATCGACATTTCTGCAGGAGATGGCGGGGCGGGCTGCGTCTCGTTCCGGCACGAAAAATACAAAGAATTCGGCGGCCCCAACGGTGGCGACGGTGGCCGTGGCGGCCATGTCTTTGCCGTGGCAGATTCCAATTTGAACACGCTGGTCGATTTCCGCTTTTCCCGCCGACATGACGCCAAACGCGGCCAGCATGGCATGGGCTCAGACATGTTTGGCGCTGCGGGCGACGACATCATACTCAAAATGCCGGTGGGCACCATCATCACCGATTCTGAAACGGGGGAGGTGCTTTTTGAGCTGTTGGAAGACGGCGAAATCATCACCATTGCCAAGGGTGGTGATGGCGGATTTGGCAATTTGCGCTTCAAAAGTGCGATCAACCGCGCTCCGCGCCAAAAAACGCCAGGGTGGCCTGGTGAACGTAAAAGTCTCAAATTAGAGCTCAAAGTGCTGGCAGATGTAGGTTTGCTCGGCATGCCTAATGCCGGTAAATCAACCTTTATCACCGCTATATCGAACGCACGTCCACGCATTGCAGACTACCCTTTCACGACATTGCATCCCAACTTGGGTGTCGTTCGCGTTGGCCCTGAGCAAAGCTTTGTGGTGGCCGATTTGCCCGGTTTGATTGAAGGCGCTTCGGATGGCGCGGGCTTGGGGCATTTGTTCCTTCGCCACTTGCAACGCACCAGATTGTTGTTACATATCATTGACTTAGCGCCGTTTGACGAAAATGTTGACCCCGTTGCGCAAGCCAAGGCGATTGCCAAAGAGCTGAAGAAGTACGACGCCGGTTTGTTCAAAAAGCCTCGCTGGTTGGTGTTGAACAAGTTGGATATGGTCGATGGCGACAAACGCGCCGAAGTCGTCGCCGATTTCGTGAAACGCATGAAGTTCAAAGGTCCCGTCTTTGAAATTTCTGCGTTGACGCGCGAAGGCTGCGAACCCTTGGTCAAAGCGATTTACAAGCACATCAAAGCCGAGCAGGTGTCTGAGCAAACGCCGGAGTACATTGATCCGCGCTTTGTGGAAATTCCTGAGTAAGTTGCATTTTAGATTTGATCTAAAATTGCTATATTTTTTATAGCGGCTTAGGCAATAAATATGCCGGCTGCAGCCATATTTACCTATAAATATACGTTATTTATGACTAAAACGCTGTTAAAGAGCGCAAAACGCATCGTCGTCAAAGTCGGCTCAAGCTTGGTGACCAACGAAGGCCGTGGTTTGGACGAAGCCGCCATCGCCCACTGGTGCAGCCAAATTGCCAAACTGCGCGCTGATGGCCGCGAAGTCATCATGGTTTCCAGCGGCGCGATTGCCGAAGGCATGAAGCGCCTGGGTTGGACCACGCGCCCCAGCGCTATCCACGAGCTGCAAGCCGCCGCCGCCGTTGGGCAAATGGGTTTGGCGCAAATGTACGAAACCAAGCTGCGCGAAAATGCGCTTGGTTCTGCTCAAGTCTTACTTACACATGCTGATTTGGCCGACCGCGAGCGCTATTTGAACGCCAGATCGACCCTGTTGACGCTGCTGAAACATGGCGTTGTTCCCGTCATCAACGAAAACGACACCGTCGTCAACGAAGAAATCAAGGTCGGCGACAACGACACCTTGGGCGCTTTGGTGGCCAATTTGGTGGAAGCGGACGCTTTGATCATCTTGACCGATCAAAAAGGCCTGTACAACGCCGATCCGCGCAGCAACCCTGACGCTGAATTTGTTCATGTTGGCCAAGCCGGCGACCCCGCTTTAGAAGCCATGGCAGGCGGTGCAGGCTCCAGCATTGGCCGTGGCGGCATGATCACCAAGATTTTGGCCGCCAAGCGTGCTGCAGGATCAGGTGCGTCTACCGTCATTGCCTGGGGCGCAGAGCCTGAAGTGTTGGTTCGGTTGTCTCAAGGCGAAGCCATAGGCACGCTCTTGATCGCACAAACGCAAAAAAACCAAGCCCGCAAGCAGTGGATGATGGACCATTTGCAGTTGCGCGGCTCAGTCACCGTTGATGCGGGTGCTGTCAGCAAGCTGCAAAGCGTAGGCACGAGTTTGTTGCCGATTGGCATGACCAGTGTTGATGGCGATTTTTCGCGCGGTGATGTGATTGCCGTACGCGATGTTGCTGGCTTAGAAATTGCCCGTGGTTTGGCGAATTACGCCAGTTCAGAAGCGCGCTTGATTTGCCGCAAAGCTTCTGGCGAATTTGAAAAAGTGCTGGGCTATGCGGCTGAGCCAGAGATGATTCACCGCGACAACATGGTGTTGTCTAAAACTTAAGGCGCTGATTTGTCTTTGAAAATAAGCGTGGTTCGTTTTAATGACGTTACGATTTGATTCACGTTTTGAGCTGCCGTATTTCCCGTGCAAACGCCTTGCTTTGCCAATGCCAATGCGTGTTTTGACGGTATGTCATACATCGATTTCCATTGCGGCTCTTTGACAATAGCCCAAGTTTTTGTGGATGCATCACTTTCTTTCGCAAAGATACGTGCATAGGTTTTTAGCTCGCCATTGCTGCAGTTAATCACTTCATACAAAGCGTTAATTACACCATTTTGACTGCGGGCCACCGCCACGTAGCGCACCAAGCCATCGCCCACAATCGTTACCGCCGTTGGGTCAAGCGCCCACGTTAAGTTGGAAACGGCAGCCACTTCAAAAGGCACTAGCCCTTTTAAATTCAAAACTGGCGGCGGCGGTGCATCGTTTTCTTTCCAATCTGGGTCAGTGGCAAGTAGCTGCGTGTAGCCGGGTGCGGCAAACGTTGCCGTGATGAGCATGGCAGCAGCAAAGCGAAGAAAGGTTCTCATAGCGTAGATTTCTGCAGCGTCGGGTCAGCCGGCGTCGGTTCCGGTAAATTGGTTTCCAACTCAGAAGCCGATAAAACTGTGCCGTAGCTCGTTTCCGGGTCAGGCTCGTAGCTGCCACCTGGCGGCATCTCCATGTGGGCAACTTGGTTGCTATTGATGCCATGATGGCCGTGGTAGCCGTCATGGTTGCGATCGCCATGTAAATCTGCACGCAAATGGCGCGGCCCATGCTCGTTGCGCGGCAAATAGCGCGACAGCTCAGTCAACGCCATTTCGTAAACGCCGCGTTTGAACTCAACCACGGCATCCAGCGGCACCCAAAACTGGTTCCAACGCCAGGCGTCAAACTCGGGGTGGTCAGTGGCCCGCAGGTTGACACTCGTGTCAAAGCCGGTCATTTGCAGCAGAAACCAAATCTGTTTTTGGCCTTTGTAAAAGCCACGCGCATCGCGTCGTATGAACCTGTCTGGCACCTCGTAGCGCAACCAGTCACGTGTTCGAGCCACAATTCGCACATGCTCCGGCTGGAGCCCCACTTCTTCGTGCAACTCCCGAAACATGGCTTGCTCAGGGGTTTCACCCCGGTCAATGCCACCCTGCGGAAACTGCCACGAGTGGGTGCGAATGCGTTTGCCCCAAAAAACCTGATTTTTCTGGTTGAGCAAGATGATGCCGACGTTGGGTCGAAACCCTTCGCGGTCAAGCATAATCAAACCCTAAATTTTTATATTGAGTCCATTATGCACAGAGCGTTGTCTCTCGCAAGAGATTCACCTAAAAATTCCAAGAAATTACAATCAAGCTAGTTAATTGTTTTTAATTATTTCCAATAAATTTTCACGTTCTACAAAAAGCCCGCCATGAAAGCCTCTCAATTCTTCATCTCCACCTTCAAAGAAGCCCCAGCCGATGCTGAAATCGCCAGCCACCAGCTGATGATGCGCGCCGGCATGATCAAAAAACTGGGCGCTGGCATTTACACCTACATGCCCATGGGTTTGCGCGTCATCCGCAAGGTCGAAGCCATCGTGCGCGAGGAAATGAACCGTGCGGGAGCGATTGAAGTTTCCATGCCCGTGGTCCAACCAGCCGAACTGTGGCAGGAGAGTGGTCGTTTTACGAGCAATGGCCCAGAGCTATTGCGTTTGAAGGATCGCCATGAGCGAGATTTCGTCGTGCAGCCCACTAGCGAAGAAGCTGTGACTGATTTAGCTCGCCAAGAAATCAAGAGTTACAAGCAGTTACCTAAAAATTTTTACCAAATCCAGACTAAATTCCGCGACGAACGCCGTCCACGCTTTGGCCTGATGCGCGGCCGGGAGTTCACCATGAAAGACGCCTACAGCTTTGACCGTGATTTAGAAGGCGCAACAAAAAGCTACCAGATCATGGCGCAAGCCTACCGAAATATTTTCGATCGTTTTGGCCTGCGTTATCGTGCTGTTGCCGCTGACAGTGGCGCGATTGGTGGCGAAGTCAGCGAAGAATTCCAGGTCATCGCCGCCACCGGTGAAGACGCCATCGTCTACAGCACTGGCAGCGACTATGCCGCCAATATGGAAAAAGCTGAGGCTGCTGCCCCTGTAGTTACGGGTAAAGTCGGCTCACAAACGATGACCAAAACCGCCACTCCTGGTAAATCCACCTGTGCCGACGTGGCAGAACTGCTGGGTTTGCCACTGCAAAACACCGTCAAATCCCTCGTCTTGGCAACGGATCAAAAAGACGACAAAGGCAATATCGTCAAAACCCAGGTCTGGCTCTTGCTGCTGCGTGGCGACCACGATATGAACGAAGTCAAAGTCGGCAAACTGGCCGGTTTGACCGATTTCCGTTTTGCCACCGTGCCCGAAATCGAGGCGCATTTCGGCTGCCAGCCCGGTTATTTAGGCCCGATCAACACGAAACTCCCCGTCAAACTCGTCGTTGACCGCGAAGTCGCTGTCATGACAGATTGGATCTGCGGTGCCAATGAGCCCGACTTCCACATGACCGGTGTCAACTGGGCTCGCGACCTGCCCGCACCCGAGATCGTCGCCGACCTGCGCAACGTCGTCGCCGGCGACGCCTCGCCCGATGGCAAAGGCACATTGGCCATCGAGCGCGGCATCGAAATTGGTCACATCTTCGTGCTGGGCACCAAGTACAGCAAAGCCATGAACGCCACATTTTTGGACAACAACGGCAAACCGCAGTTCTTGGAAATGGGTTGCTACGGCATCGGCATCACCCGTCTGCCAGCCGCCGCGATCGAGCAAAACCACGACGCCAAAGGCATCATCTGGCCAGACGCGATTGCGCCATTCACCATCGTCATTTGCATGGTCGGCCCAGACCGCAGCCCAGACGTCAAAGCCGCTGGCGAAAAGCTCTACGCCGAGCTGATGGCCGCAGGTGTGGATGTGATCTTGGACGACCGTGGCGAGCGCCCAGGCATCATGTTTGCCGAGTGGGAACTCATAGGCGTGCCGCACCGCGTCACCATTGGCGACAAGAGCCTCAAAGAAGGCCAAGTCGAATACCAGCACCGCCGCGATGCAGAAGCCACCAAGGTGGCTGTGGGTGAGGTGTTGCAACACGTCATGTCTAAGCTGAAGGTGTGAGTTTGAACGACGATTGCGCTGATTTTAGAGATATAAGCAAAATAAGTAGGCGAAAAGTGCTGCTAAAAGCACTACAGCCGGCGTATTTATTGCCTATACCGCTATTATTTTCAGAGCAAGCTCAGGCTGGCGGACAGCTGGAGGAGCCGATGATGGACTCGGTTCGCATCGCTTTGCGTGCTGCCGTTCATAATTCAGCGCCACCTATACCTGAGTTCAAAGACACGGAGTCGTATCTAAAATACCTGCGTTGGTTGGGCGAGATGAGCGACCGTTTGCAGCCCAAAAAACGCGACTTTCAAACCCGCAAAGAGTTTCTGCAAACCGTTTGGTACGAAAGCAAGCGTGCTGGGTTGGACACGGCTTTGGTGCTGGGTTTGATCCAAGTAGAAAGCAATTTCCGCAAATACGCCATCAGCTTCGTAGGAGCGCGTGGCTACATGCAAATCATGCCATTTTGGCTTCGTGTGCTGGCTGAAGAAGATGGTAAGCACAGCACCAGCCATCTATTCAATATGCAAACCAACATCCGCTTCGGCTGCGTCATCCTGCGCCACTACCTAGACCGCGAACGCGGCGACCTCTTCCTGGGCCTAGGCCGCTACAACGGCAGCCGAGGCAAAGCCGTGTATCCGGATGCGGTGCTTGGGGCGAAGAGGAAGTGGGAGTTTGCGGGGTGAATGCACTTAAATTATTTTAAAAAGCTAATATGAAACTTAAAATTAACATTGTTGATGCGTTTACAAAAGTCCAATTTGCTGGCAATCAAGCGGCCGTTGTTTTACTAGAGGACTGGTTAGCGACAGATGCTATGCAAAATATTGCTAGTGAAAATAATTTGTCGGAAACCGCTTTTGTAGTTTGCAATTCTTCTGGTGTATTTGAAATTCGTTGGTTTTCACCTATTAAAGAAGTTGATTTTTGTGGACATGCCACATTGGCTAGTGCTCACGTCATTTTTTCAGAACGAAAAGACATTTCCGAAATAAAATTTTGGGCAAAAGCCGTGGGTAACGTCATTGTTAAGAATACAGACGGTAATCTTATCGAAATGGCATTTCCGAACCGAGAACCCATTGAAATTACTGAAGTCCCAGAGGCGTTAAGAGGCGGTCTGTCAATTACGCCAATCGCATACTTAAAAAATAATCAAGCTTATTTTGCAGTTATGTCCAACGAAGAGCAGGTGAAATCTATTGTTCCAGATTTGGAAAAATTAAAAATTCTTGATCCTCTAGATGTTGTGGTAACTGCCGCAGGCAAAGACTATGATTTTGTATCGCGGTATTTTTGGCCTGCAAATGGCGGCGCAGAAGATCCGGTTACTGGTTCAATACATGCAGGTCTAGCGCCATATTGGTCAAAGAAGCTCAACAAATCAAATTTAGTAGCTTTGCAAGCATCTAAACGCAGAGGAATACTATATTGCAGAGTCGAATCAAGCACTGTATTTGTTTCAGGATATTGCGTTAGTTACCTAGAAGGCAGTATTAGTATTTAAATGCATTTTTATAGAAATTTTATGCTTCTAGCCGGCGTATTTATTGCCTAAGCAGCTATAAAAACAATAGTAAAAAATCACACTTATAAAGGCAAATCATGACCGATTACATCCCCCCCAGCGTTTGGACGTGGGATCAAGCCAGCGGCGGCAAGTTTGCCAATATCAATCGGCCTATAGCTGGGGCGACGCATGAGAAGGACTTGCCCGTGGGCAAACACCCGTTTCAGCTGTATTCACTGGCGACACCCAATGGCGTGAAAGTCACCGTGATGTTGGAAGAGCTGTTGGAAGCCGGCCACACGGGCGCGGAATACGACGCGTGGCTGATTCGCATCAACGAGGGTGACCAGTTCGGCAGCGGCTTTGTGGCGGTGAACCCGAACTCTAAGATTCCTGCGCTGATGGATTGCAGTGGCGTTTCATCAGGTGCGGAGCCGTTTCGGGTGTTTGAATCCGGCGCTATTTTGCTGCATTTGGCGGAAAAGTTTGATGCTTTCATACCTAAGAACATACCCACTGAGGCAGCAAAGCGGGCGGAATGCCTGTCTTGGTTGTTTTGGCAAATGGGCAGCGCGCCGTATTTGGGTGGCGGTTTTGGCCATTTTTACGCCTATGCGCCTACTAAAATGGAATACCCCATCAACCGCTTCGCCATGGAAGTCAAACGCCAGCTGGACGTGCTAGACCGCCGCTTGGCCGACAACCATTATTTGGTAGGAGACGACTACACCATTGCCGACATGGCCGTATGGGCTTGGTACGGTGCGTTGGCGATGGGGCTGCAATACGAGGCGGGCGAGTTTTTGCAAGTGCAAGAATACACCCACGTGCAGCGCTGGACGAAAGAAATCGCCAAGCGCCCCGCCGTGCAGCGCGGCCGCATTGTGAACCGCGTGATGGGCAAGCCCGAGAGCCAGTTGCATGAGCGGCACGACGCCAGTGATTTTCAAACGAAGGTGAAAAAAGCGGAACAGCCATGATTACCCTCTACGACTGCGCCACCGCCCCCAGCCCACGCCGCGCCCGTATTTTATTGGCTGAAAAGGGCATTGCCCATGAAACCGTGCAAGTCGATTTGCGCAACAAAGAGCAGCTCAGCGATGCCTTTCGCGCCATCAACCCGCAATGCACCGTGCCTGCGCTGCGTACGGAAGAGGGCGACGTGTTCACAGACAACGCCGCCATCACCGCCTACTTAGAGGCGCGTTACCCTCAACCGCCGCTGCTTGGAACAACGCCGGCGCAAAAGGCCGAAATCGCCAGCTGGCATTGGCGCGTTGAATTTGAAGGCCTGCTCGCCATCGCCGAAGCCCTGCGCAACAGCGCCCCAGCCATGACCAACCGCGCCTTGCCTGGCCCGGTGGACTATGCGCAAATTCCAGAACTGGCGCAACGCGGGTTGAGCCGCGTACAGCAGTTTTTCGATATGCTAGATAAACACCTTGAAGGTCGTGACTATATTGCGGCAGATCAATTCAGCATTGTTGACATCACCGCCGTCGTCGCCATCGACTTTGCACGTGTGGTGCGTATCAAGCCGGGTGAACAGCATGTTAACTTGCTGCGCTGGCGCGAGGCTATGGCGAACAGACCATCATTTAGCCGCTAGCCGCCTATTCCAGATTTGAACGACACAGAATCTCGCAACTGCGGGAACAGAATGCTAAGAAGGTGCAAGCGGCCGCTGCTGTTCCTTAGGGAATTGCGTAGGGTTGTTCATCCGGCGTGTTGAGTGCGATATCACGGTAGTGTGTTTTCCACATGTCCGGCGGAAAGCTTGCGGGATCGCGAGGGGCCAAGTAGTCCACGATATCGAAATGGTTGATTTTATGGTCGACCACTTTATCTTCGAAGCTTGCCGTGCCACAGATGTGTGACATGATTGATCGGCTGAGCAGGGAGTATGCCCAAGGTGAGGATCCGATACCGTCGAGTCCGACGCCCGGGAAATACAAATTGGGGGCGTCGAGGCTGTTAAAAATGCCACTACAGCGTGCGCAAAGTGCGTCGAGGGTTCGGATCGAAGAGATCTCGGGAGCTTCGAAGTACGACAGATCCAAGCTGTATCCAGTACCCCAGAGTAGCAGGTCCGCCTCGAGATGATGTCCGTCCGAGAGCGTAATCGTACGGCCTGCGATGGACGCCACACTGCCGCGATGACGTTCAATGGCTGTGAAGTTCGCCAACATACCTGGACGTCCGGGTATGAGCTGATCGCGCTGCACATCGAAGTCATGCGAGGGCATGATCTCGCTGATACCGAATTTTTCGTAACGAGAGCGCATGTCGACTCCTATCGCAGCACTTTGCTGCATGGCCGACATGCCGCTGGCTTGTAACCGTGCAAACCCCCGTACGCTGCCGGCAATATGCTTGGGCTTGCGCGTCGGCAAAAACCAACGCAAACCACGGTAGACCCAGAAGATACGACGTGCATCATGCTGAAAGCACAGTTCTAGCAGGTCGAATGCCGATGCGCCGCCACCGACCACGAGGACATCACGGCCACTCAGCACTTTCGGGTCGTGTAGCGCGCTAGAGTGAAATTCGAGCACAGCGCTGTCCATGAGAGAAATCTGGGGAATGACAGGTGTGTTGTGTGCGCCCGTTGCGGCGATGAGATGCCGAGCAAGAACTACACCTTGCGGCGTCACCAACTCCCAGTTGGCGCCACTTACGCGAGCCCGCTTAACGGGCGCGTTAAGCCGGATGCCATCGGCCAAACTGAACCGCGAGACCCAAGCCTCGATATTGGCCAGAATGTGCGGCTGCATTGCTCCGTCGAGCGGTAAGTCGCCCAGTGTCCAATCCATAGGGCTTATCTGGATGTCCTGCCATGCTGGGAGGTCACGCCATAGCCCACCAATGCGATTTTGACTCTCAAGCACTATCGCATTGAGACCGGCCTTACGTGCGTAGGCCAGTGCCACGACGCCAGCTAGGCCACCGCCAATGATGGCTACGTCAAACGTATTGTTGCGGGGTTCCATAGAGGTCTCCATAGTCAATGTGTTGACTCGTTGTTGTATGTTCGAGCGGAAACATGTTGATGCGATCCGCACGATACCCAGTATAGCGTGCGTCAAACTGCAGGTATGGGGCCCGGCCAAGGGTCTGAGGTGTTGCAGCTACTCAAGAACTGACACATCATAGCAATGGCTAGTCAAATATAACTACGATCTAGCCGACGTATTTATTGCCTAAGTAGCTATCAATTACATAGTAAAAAAGCGCCATCACAATGAAGTGAGGGCGCTTTTTTATGGGTAAAAACAGCTTAAGCAGCGTTCGGCGGCGTTGTTCCCAGCGCTTGGACCAGCTCGCCGCTTTCATACATTTCCATCATGATGTCAGAGCCGCCAATGAACTCGCCTTTGACGTAGAGCTGCGGAATGGTCGGCCAGTTGCTGTATTCCTTGATGCCTTGGCGCACTTCCTCGTCTTCCAGCACGTTGACGGTTTGGATGCCTTTGGTGTCCACGCCGCAAGCTTTCAAGATTTGAATCGCACGGCCAGAGAAGCCGCACTGTGGAAAGCTGGCGTTGCCTTTCATGAACAATACGACGTCGTTGGATTTGACCAGTTGGTCGATGCGGGTTTGGGTGTCTGACATGTTGTTCCTCAAGAATCGATAAGAATGTGGCTCGATTATGCAGCAAGCAAATAGATTGTGTGATCTGTGCCTATTTATGTGCCTATTAAAGTGCTTAGTTTTTGCGCAATAGCTTTGCGGTATTCGCAAGTCTATCTGGTGCGCGAATCAGGTGCCACTGTCGATTGAAGCCACTAGAATACGTACACTTCGTTTCACTTCAAAACCAACCCTATTGTCAGGATTTTTAGATGTTTAAAGCACTTTTACTCAATAAGGCGGATAGCTTCTCGGCGGCGGTGCAAGCCGTGGATTCGGTAAACCTGCCTGCTGGTGACGTTACCGTGGCGGTCGAATATTCAACCCTGAACTACAAAGACGGCTTGGCCATCACCAACAAAGGCCCCGTTGTGCGCAACTGGCCTATGGTGGCTGGCATTGATGGTGCAGGCACTGTACTGGAATCTGCTCATCCCAACTGGAAGCCGGGCGACTCTTTTATTCACAACGGGTGGGGCGTGGGGGAAACCCATTGGGGGTGCTTGGCTGAAAAGGCAAGGCTCAAGGGTGACTGGTTGGTCAAGCTGCCAGCCGCGTTTACGACGCGTCAAGCCATGTGCATTGGAACAGCCGGTTACACGGCCATGCTTTGCGTGATGGCGTTAGAGGATCATGGCGTTCAACCTGGTGATGGAGAAGTGTTGGTCACGGGCGCAACCGGCGGCGTCGGCAGTGTCGCCGTTGCCTTGCTGGCAAAACTGGGCTACAAAGTGGTTGCGGCAACGGGCAAGCTCAGTGAAGAGGGTTACCTCAAATCCTTAGGTGCATCTGCCATCATAGATCGGGCAGAGCTTTCGCAACCGGGCAAACCATTCCAAAAAGAGCGTTGGGCAGGTGTCGTAGACGCCGTGGGCTCCAACACGCTTGCCAATGCGCTGGCGCAAACCCGCTACAGTGGCACAGTTGCGGCTTGTGGCCTCGCGCAAGGTATGGATTTGCCGACGACCGTGATGCCATTCATTTTGCGCGGCGTGACGCTGGTGGGTGTTGATTCGGTCATGGCGCCTATTGCTTTACGTCAGCGAGCTTGGAGCCGTTTGGCGCTAGATCTGAACCCTGCGGTGCTTGAAAGCATGATTGAAGAAGTGCCCTTAGAAGCCGCCATCGACAAAGCGCATGCCTTGATGGACGGCAAAGTGCGCGGACGTGTGGTTGTGCGCATCGCTTGAAGTCTCTTAGCTAGAGTCTTCCAACTTACACCAACCACTGCCCACCCGAGCAGCGCTCAATCTGCCCCAAATCTAGCCGGCTTTGCACTTGCACAAAGCCGCGCTGGGTGAGTAAATCCCGCACCGCAGCTGCTTGGTCATAGCCGTGCTCTAGCAGCAGCCAGCCGCCAGCAGTCAAAAAGGGCGGTGCTTGGGCGATGATGTGGCGAATATCGTCCAAGCCGTCCGCGCCCGAAGTGAGCGCCTGCTTCGGCTCATGCGCTAGCGCGGCCATGTGCCAGTCACCTTCGACGATGTAGGGTGGGTTGCTGACAATCAGGTCGAATTTCGTGGTTTTAGATTCGGTAAACGCGTCAAACCACGAGCTTTGCAGAAAATTAACATTTAAATTCAAGAGGTTGGCGTTGTTTTTCGCAACAGCTAAGGCATCGCTACTGGCATCTAAGGCGGTGACTTGCCAATCGGGGCGGACAGATTTCAGCGCCAAAGCAATCGCGCCGCTGCCCGTACCCATGTCGAGAACCGTGCTGGCTGTCTCAAAAGTCAGCGCCCACTCCACCAATGTTTCTGTATCAGGGCGGGGCACCAAAACGCGGTTGTCGATCTGCAAATCGAGCCCAAAAAACGGCTTGCTGCCCACGATGTAGGCCAGCGGCTCACCCGCTAAACGGCGCTGGCACAGGGTTTGGAAGGTGAGGGCAGCGGGATCGCTCAGCACCTCATCGTCATGCGTGATGAGCCGTGCACGGTCAGATTGCGAGCGACCGACGGCGTGCAGCATGAGCAGCTGCGCGTCTAGGCGGTCAATGCCAGCTGTGATTGCGGTATGGAGGTGAAATTGGATGTTCAAATCGCTATAAAAATAATAGCTGTTTAGGCAATAAATACGCCGGCTAGAGTGCTATTTTTATGCCAAAAAAGCTAATTCAGGGTGCTTTTGAGTTTAGCACGCCGTGTTTAAGGCCAAGGCCCTTGATCTAAGCAATTTTCTACGGCCAATTGGCCTGCAGCGGCGTTGTTTTTGATGAACACCTGGCTGGCGGGCGAGACGCCGTAGCTGCCGTCGTCGCACTGCACGCTTTGGGTGCTGCCGATGACGATGATGGCTCCGGGTTTGACGCTGCAGGCGGTCAAACGGTTGAGTTCACTCCAGTTAGGGCAGATGCCATAGTCTTTTCGATAGGCGTCACGCGAGCCGCTGGGTCGCGTCAGCGCCCACCAGCTGCCGTATTGCGAGGCCGCAACCCGGCCATCCCACAGGCGGTACACCTGTAGTGGCTGGTTGACTTTGAAGACTTTACCTGCACAGATGCCGCCTTTGAGGGATGCCCCCAGTGCCAGCGCCAACATGGCGGGGTCGTCCACTGCCGTGGCCTCTGGCAACGCGTCGACCCGGTTCAGCATACACACCTGGCCGTCTATACCGACGGCTTGGGAGACAGTGGGCGTTGTTGTGATGCTGCTGCAGGCGCACAGGCCCGCCAGTAGCACGGTAAAACACAAGCGTTTCACCGAAAGCAAGCTAGGAAAACAGCCGGTCATGTCCTCTCGGACCACTGCACCCCACCGGTTGCCCAATTTTGGCGTGGAATGTCAAACAGCACCACATCGACCGATTCGGGTTTTGAGCCTAGGCTTTCAACGACAGCTTGGGTCAGGGCTTTGACGAGGGCGGTTTTTTGCTCTGGCGTGCGGCCTTCAAGCAGTTCTACGCGGATGGTTGGCATAAGTCATTCCTCTTATTAAGTTTTAAAAACATGACACTGGCATAGGTTAATCTAAAAGCCAGATACTACAGCCTGTCCATCATCTGTACAAACGATAAAACGGAGAAAACCCATGCTGAACGAGACAACCCAAGACAAATTCGCTGATGCCACAACCGATATTCAAGCCCTGCTGGACAGCCCAAGCACCCAGCACACCGCCACCCGCCGCACTGCGCTGAAAGTCGCACTGGGCGTGGGTTATACCGCTGCCGCCGGTGAGATCATGGCGCAAACGGCGGTGAAAACCTCATCCGAAGGCCTCAAAACGGGCGAAATCATGGTTGAAGTCAACGGCTTCAAAGTGCCGGCTTACATGGCTGCGCCGGCAGGCATGACCAATTTACCGGTCGTTTTGGTGATCCAAGAAGTTTTTGGCGTGCACGAATACATTGCCGACACCGCCAGACGCTTCGCAAAACAAGGCTACTTGGCGATTGCGCCAGAGCTGTACGCCCGCCAAGGCGACCCTAGCAAGTACAACGTGATTGCTGATTTGATCAAAGAAGTGGTCAGCAAAGTGCCAGATGCTCAAGTCATGGCCGATTTGGACGGCATGGTCAAATGGGCAGCGGCGAATGGCGGCGACCCTAACAAATTGGCGATCACTGGCTTCTGTTGGGGTGGCCGCATCACGTGGATGTATGCCGCGCACAACAAAGCTGTCAAAGCTGGTGTGGCGTGGTATGGCCGTTTGGAAGGCGCACCAAACCCGCTGTCACCGACGAATCCGATTGACTTGGTCGGCAGCATCAACGGCCCAGTTTTGGGGCTGTATGGGGGTGCAGATACAGGCATTCCGCAAGCCAGCGTTGACAAAATGAAGGCGACATTGGCTACCGGCAACGCTGCTTCGAATAAGTCTGAATTTGTGGTGTACGACGGTGCGCCGCACGCTTTCCACGCAGACTATCGCCCAAGCTACCGCAAAGAGCCGGCAGAAGAGGGCTTTAAGCGGGCGATTGATTGGTTTATTGCGAATGGTGTGTCGCAAAAAACGCCAACTTGAGATGCCAATTTGAGGCTGATCCATAAAAAAACCACCTTCGGGTGGTTTTTTTATGGATCAGCTTGTCAGCATGTTATGTGAGGCAGCGCACAGACTGGTGGATGTAGAGGTGTTCAGATGGATGCCCGCACTGAATCCAACTCCCGAAAGGTAACCATGACCAAGTCTGAAAAACCAACAAAACCAACACTCGTTATTACGAAAGAGCGTCAAGCTGCGCCGCTGGTCACGCCGACCGATTTAAAAACAACCGCCACGTCCGACATTTCAGCCGCCATGAACGGTATTCTTGCCGATATTTTTGCGCTGTATTTGAAAACCAAAAACTTCCATTGGCACATGAGTGGTCCGCATTTCCGTGATTACCACGTCATGCTGGACGAGCAGGCTGACCAAATCTACGCCATGGCCGACCCGATTGCCGAGCGCATCCGTAAACTCGGTGGCACCACGCTGCGTTCGATTGGTCATATTGCCCGCACCCAGCGGATTTTGGACAACGACGCACTGTATGTGGAGCCTTCCGACATGCTGGCCGAGCTGTGCGAAGACAACAAAACCATCGTCACACGTCTGCGGGAGGCGCACAACGTCTGCGAAGACCACAAAGACATCGCCACCACCAGCATGATTGAGGTCTGGATCGACGAAACCGAGCGGCGCACCTGGTTCTTGTTTGAAGCTGGCCGACCTGTGGACGCAACTGGGCGCTGAAACTTGACCGCAGTGTCTTTGCCGCTGCGTTTTAAGCTGCCGCGCCGACTTCCAACTCCTCCAGCTGCTCCGCCTTGCGCGCCAGCTGCAGGCCTTCAACCACCTCGTCAATCTCGCCCATCATCACAAACTGCAGCTTGTACAGCGTCAGGTTGATGCGGTGCTCGGTCAAGCGGCCTTGGGGGAAGTTGTAGGTGCGGATGCGGTCGCTGCGGTCGCCGCTGCCGACCAGGCCTTTGCGGGTGGCGGCTTCTTTGGCATGGCGCTCGATGCGGTCTTTGTCGTTCAAACGGGCTTGCAGCACTTTCAGAGCGGACGCTTTGTTGCTGTGCTGGCTGCGGCCGTCTTGGCATTCGGCCACGAGGCCGGTAGGCAGGTGGGTGACGCGCACGGCAGAATCGGTCTTGTTGATGTGCTGGCCACCGGCACCGCTGGCGCGGTAGGTGTCGATGCGTAAATCGGCTGGGTTGAGGGTGATCAAAATCGCCTCGTCCGGCTCTGGCATCACCGCCACAGTGCAGGCGCTGGTGTGGATACGGCCTTGCGTCTCGGTGTCTGGCACACGCTGTACGCGGTGGCCGCCGGATTCGAACTTGAGCTTGCCATAAACATTCTCACCAGACATTTTCAGCACCACCTCTTTGTAGCCGCCGACTTCGCCAAACGACTCGCTGATGATGTCGACCTTGAAGCCCATGCGCTCGCCATATTTGGTGTACATGCGCATCAAGTCGCCCGCAAACAAGGCAGATTCATCACCACCCGTGCCGGCGCGGATCTCGACAAACGCATTGCGTTCGTCGTCCGGGTCTTTGGGCAGCAACAGGGCTTGCAGTTCGTCTTCAAGCCGGGCAATATCGGTTTTGGCGTCTTTGATTTCTTCCTTGGCCATGTCGTGCATGTCAGCCATGTCATTGTCATCCAACATGGTTTGCGCGTCTGCCAGGTCTTTTTCACGCTTTAAAAACAGCTCAAATCGCCCGGCCACGATGGTGACTTCGGCATGCTCTTTGTTCAGTGCCAAATACTTTTTCATGTCGTCGGTGATGCCTTCTTGCTGCAGGAAGAAGTTGAGCTCACCGAGGCGGATGGGGTAGCGTTCTAGCTGTTGTCGTAGGAATGGTTTCATAAATTTATTTTTCGGGCGAATGAGGTAATATCCGTTCGACCTGAGCTTGTCGAAGGGCTGCGGAAAAAGTACGAACGCAGCTAACGCTCTTTGCGCAAAAACAGCTTCTGCACCACCTGCGCGGTGTGCTCACGGGCTGTCGCGTCGCCCGCATGCAGCTCGGCATACGCGCCGTGTAGCATTTTTTGTGTCAAACCTTTTGACAAGGCCTCAAGCACCTCGTCTACCGGCGTGCCTTTGGCAAGCAGCCTGCGGGCACGGTTTAATTCTGCCTCGCGCCAGTCGTCGGTTTGGGCATTGAGCTGCTGAATCAGCGACACGCTGCCCGTTGCCGGATTTCGCTGATCCAGCCAGTGCATGAAACTTTGCACCCCAGCGTCGATGATGGTTTCTGCCTCGGCCACCGCTGCTTGGCGGTTCGCCTGGCCGGTTTGCACCACGCCAGCGAGGTCATCCACGGTGTACAAATACACGTCTTGCAAGGCTTTGACTTCTAATTCAATGTCGCGCGGCACGGCCAAATCGACCATAAAAATAGGGCGGTGCTTGCGCAGTTTGAGGGCGCGCTCCACCGCACCCAAACCGATAATCGGCAGCGTACTGGCCGTGCAGCTGATGACCGCGTCAAACTCATGCAAGCGACTCGGCAAATCAGCCAAACGGATGGATTCTGCACCAAAGCGACTGGCCAGCTTTTCGCCGCGCTCCAGTGTGCGGTTGGCGATGGCGATAGATTTTGGCTGTTTTGCTGCAAAATGTGTAGCGCACAACTCAATCATTTCACCGGCTCCGACGAATAATACCTTTATTTTTGACAAATCTTCGAAAAGCTGACCCGCCAAACGCACCGCTGCAGCCGCCATGCTGATGGAATGTGCGCCAATCTCGGTCGTGCTGCGCACTTCTTTGGCGACTGAGAAACTGCGTTGAAACAGCTGGTTCAGCGTTGCGCCCAGTGCGCCTGCGTCGCCCGCCACGCGCACCGCGTCCTTCATCTGCCCCAAAATTTGCGGCTCGCCCAGCACCATGCTGTCCAGCCCGCTGGCGACGCGAAAAGCGTGACGGGCAGCCAAACCGTCTTGCAGGGTGTAGGAATGGGCGCGCAAAGCAGCAGGGGAGACGCCACCCATCTGTGCCATCCATTCCAGTGTGGGGTTCAGCGTGAGATCGGGAGCGGCATGGGTGGTTAAACCTGAATTTCCCCCATGCGCGAGGTAGATTTCCGTGCGGTTACAGGTGGAAATCAGCGCGGCTTCCAAGGGTGCTTGTCCGGCTGGCAGCGCCAATACACTGCCCAAATCCGACCGCATACGGTGCAAAGTCGGCTCAATTTGGTCGATAGCAAACGCAAACCGCCCGCGTAAATCGAGCGGCGCGGTGGTGTGATTAATTCCTAATGCCCAAACTGCCATCGCCCTATTATAAATTTTTCCCCTTAAACCTCCTTTACACTCCGCTTATGAGTTTTTTCGACCTCCTCAACCACCTTGTCAACTTTGCCCTACCCGCCATCGCTATGGGCGTGATGGTGCCACTTTTTAGCCGTTTGATCTGGCGTAAACCCTCCGTCAAGCGCCCACTGAAGTCGCAAATGCTCACCACCAGCTTGGCCTGCTTAGCCGTTTTATTCGCCGGATTGGTGATTTTTAGCACTGATGGCAAGATGGCGACTTATGCGGCGATGGTCACTGTTGCCGCGGTTTGCCAGTGGTGGCATCAGGGGTGGCGGGTTTAATCAGACATTATTAATCCGACGATTTATTCTGGATACCCCAGCGCCGGCTGGCCAAACCCTTCTGCAGACCGCCAACCCGGTTGTTTGCTGAATAAATTGGTCACCATCCCGCCTGGATCGTAGCTTGGCCACGGTTTGCCTGGATTTTTGGCCTCGTATTCGGTTTTGATTTGAGCTCCGGTTTTGTAGTGCTGCACTTTGAAGGCGTAGGCTTGCAGCGACGCGGCACGCCATCCTTTGTTGGCAATGCCTGGCCACAGTTTGTCGGCATGGTCTACGTTCCAAGCCGGGTCAAGCTGCCAAGCGGTTTGGCCTAACACATCGCCAAAAATGAACAAACGCCCGTTGTAGATTTGCCAAGCCGTGGGGTCGCTGCCCAGTTTGATGGCGAATGCCGCACCGCTGGCGCAAAAACCGCCGTATTGGGGCTCGTATTTGGCGGGGTTGCCGGTGAAAAGCGCTTGGTTTTCTGCGCTGGCAAAGTAATAGGTGCGGTCTGGCAAGTTGGTTTTGAACTGCGCTTTACCCCGCGTCGGCTCGCCTTTCGTGAAATAGGCGACGGGGTCGTAGCCGAGAAGCATCACGGGTTCGCCTGATCGGCTGGCTACTGTGGCGTAAGGTGTGCCGCAGGCGCTGAGCAGCCAGATGGCGAGAGCTGCAACGACGAGTTTGATGGCAGATGTGAATGTCAGAGTTAATCGACGCATGAAATCCTCCTAAAACATCAATTTAGAGGGCTAAATATGACTCTAGCCGGCGTATTTATTGCCTAAGTAGCTATGAAATCTATAGTAAATTCAATGTGCCTAGCATGGCGAAAACATATCCACCCGGTCGGTAATGATGCCGTCCGTACCCAAATCCAGCAAGCGCTGCGCAGGCCATTCGTCGTTGACGGTGTAGCTCAGGCAGCGAAAACCGGCGCTTTTGGCCTGGGTGACGGAAGAGGTGTCCCACAGCCCGTGGTTGCAGACGATGGCGCTGCAATCCAGCGTCAACGCCGTTTCCAGCCAACCTTTCCACAGCGTGTCCAGCAGCAAGCCGCGCGGCAGGTGCGGGGCGGCGGCTTGGGCGGCTTCTAGGGATTCGGGGCGGAAGGAGGTTAGGAGTGGGGGAAACTCGGCGTCTTGCCACAAACGTGCGGCGTGTTCGGCGACGACTTTGCCCGTTTCGGCTTCTTGACCGAGCGTGGGTTTGATTTCAATGTTGAGGAAATAGCCGTTTTTTAGGCAAAATTGGGCGATGTTGCTGAGAGTTGGCAGCGGTTCACCTGCAAAGCGGCGTGAATGCCAACTGCCGGCATCGAGTTGTGAGAGCTCATTCCAAGCTTGCTTGCCAGCTGTGCCTTTACCCGTTGTCGTGCGCTCCAAAGTGCTGTCGTGCAGCAAAAACGGCACGCGGTCGCGGCTGAGTTTCACATCGCACTCAAACATGCGATAACCGTGGCTCGCACCTAGTTTGAAGGCGGCGAGTGTGTTTTCAGGGGCGAGTTTGCCCGCGCCTCGGTGGGCTATCCAAGCGGGGTATGGCCACGGTGTTGTCATATGAATATCTGAAATGAAATCCGTTCGCCCTGAGCTTGTCGAAGGGTTTCTGCAAGGCTTCGACAGGCTCAGCCCGAACGGTGGGAATTAGCTAAAACTAGATTATGCAATCCGTTTGCCCGTCGCCACGTCAAAATGATGCACTTTGTCCGCACGCGGGGTGGTGTAGATGGTGCTGCCGATGGCTGGGGAGGGCTGGTGTTCATTCACGCGGATGATGACGCGTTCGTCGTTCATCAGGGCGTAGACCAAACGTTCTGCACCCAAAAGCTCGATGGCTTCAACTTTGAGTGGCCAACCTGCGGCGGAAATATCCAAGTGCTCAGGCCGGATGCCGAGGATTTGCCCGGCGTTCACACCGGGCGCGGTTTTGAGCAAATTCATGGGCGGCGAACCCATAAAACTCGCCACAAAAGTGCTGGCAGGGCGGTTGTAGACCTCCTCTGGCGTGCCAAATTGCTCCATCACGCCGGCGTTCATCACCATCATGCGCTGCGCCAGCGTCATGGCTTCGACCTGGTCGTGCGTGACGAACAGCGAGGTGATGCCCAGTTCACGGTGCAGCTTCTGGATTTCAAGCCGCGTCTGCACGCGCAGTTTGGCGTCCAGGTTGCTCAAGGGGTCGTCGAACAAAAATACCTGCGGCTGGCGCACGATGGCTCGGCCCATCGCCACGCGCTGGCGCTGCCCTCCCGACAAGGCGCGCGGCTTGCGGTCCAGCAGCTGGCCCAATTCGAGAATCCTGGCGGCCTTGTCGACGCGGGTCTTGATCTCGCCCTTCGGCACCTTGGCGATTTTCAAGCCATAGGCCATGTTGTCGAACACGCTCATGTGCGGGTACAGCGCGTAGTTCTGGAACACCATCGCAATGTCGCGCTCGGCCGGTTCCAGGTCATTGACGACCTTGCCGCCGATCGAGATTTG
>JAYUCJ010000214.1:0-1116 GCA_043740415.1 Polaromonas sp.
AGGCCAAATCTGCCAAAGATGCGATTGACGACTACCGCGCCAGTCTGCAAGACGGCAACCCAGCCGACCTGAACGCCGCGCGCGGAGAAGCTATGTGGACAACCAAAGCCGGGCCTAAAAACGCCACGCTAGAAGCCTGCGATTTAGGGCTGGGCGCTGGCCAGGTCAAAGGTGCAGTCGGTGTGCTGCCGCGCTATTTTGCCGATACCAACAAAGTGATGGATGCCGAGGGGCGATTGGTGCATTGCATGGTCACATTGCAGGGTAGAAAGCCAGAGGACTTTAACGCCAGAAACTTCACAAGCGGTGCCGGGCAAAAAGCCACGTTGATCGAAGACCTGGTGGCGTACATCTATGACGAGTCACGCGGTGTGACCATCAACGTGCCACAAAGTCACCCTATGGAAAAAGCCTCTTTTGCACGCGGCAAAGAAGCCTTTTACTTCAAAGGTGGTACGCACGACTTTAGCTGCGCCTCCTGCCATAACCAAGACGAAAAACGGATTCGCATGCAAGGTTTGCCCAACTTGACCGGGCCTGGCAAAGGCTCGCAAGACGCATTTGCACAATGGCCCGCCTACCGCGTCAGCCAGGGTGGCCTGCGCACGATGCAATGGCGTATGCAAGACTGCCTGCGTGGACAGCGTATGCCCGAGCTGAACTACCTCTCCGAAACCTCAGTGGACTTGATCACCTTCATGGGTGTGAACGCCAAAGGCGGCAAGATGGCGGCTCCCGCTCTTAAACGTTGATTGTGGAGATAGACATGAACAAACAGATTAAAAACAAACAGCGCCGTGCGCAAGCAGCTACTATTTTTATAGCTGTTACTGGGGCGACATTGCTGGCAGCGTGCGCCAGCGTAGACCAACCGGTGGATTCACTCACCTCGATGAAAGCCAGCTTTTCCGAGCGCGGCCCTGCCAAGCTGGACCGTCTGGATCAAAACGAAGTGCAGCGCGTGTGCAGCCAAGCCGATTTGACTGGCAAGGCGGTAGATGAAAAGACGCGAGAGCGAATACAAACCACTTTGTACCAAGGCATCCTGTACCCTGCCGACGGCAAATACACCGGCGACTGGAAGCAGGGCGAAAAAATAGCCCAAGACGGCACCGG
>JAYUCJ010000215.1:0-1114 GCA_043740415.1 Polaromonas sp.
AAAAAAGAAGGCGAAGCCGGGCGCCGCAAGATCACCCAGTACACGCGCTATGGAACTTTGGGCTTGGCGTTGTTTCAGTCCATGGGCATTGCGCTGGCACTTGAGAGCTCCGCCGGGTTGGTGATTTCCCCTGGCATCGGATTTCGTGTTACAGCGATTTTTACCTTGACGGCTGGCACCATGTTTCTGATGTGGCTGGGGGAACAGATCACCGAGCGCGGGCTGGGCAATGGCATATCGATATTGATCTTTGGTGGCATAGCGGCTGGTTTGCCAAGCGCGTTGGGCGGCATGCTGGAGCTGGTCCGCACGGGCGCCATGAGCATCATCATTGCCCTGTTCATCGCCATTCTGGTCGTGCTGGTGGTTTATTTTGTTGTCTTTGTCGAGCGCGGTCAGCGAAAGATTCTGGTCAATTACGCCAGGCGTCAGGTGGGCAATAAAGTGTACGGTGGTCAGTCATCCCACCTTCCCCTGAAGTTGAACATGGCTGGGGTGATTCCGCCCATTTTCGCATCGTCCATTATTTTGCTTCCGGCAACCATCGTGGGCTGGTTCAGCACCGGTGAGTCGATGCGCTGGTTGAAGGACATTTCGGGCTCGTTGACGCCAGGGCAGCCGGTTTACATCATGTTTTACACGGCGGCGATTGTTTTCTTCTGCTTTTTCTATACGGCTCTGGTTTTTAACAGCCGTGAGACGGCGGATAACTTGAAGAAGAGCGGTGCCTTCATCCCCGGAATCCGACCAGGAGACCAGACCGCCAAGTACATTGACAAGATCCTGCTGCGGCTGACGTTGGCGGGTGCGATTTACATCACGGTGGTTTGTTTGCTGCCTGAGTTTTTGATTCTTAAATACAACGTGCCGTTTTACTTTGGCGGCACGTCGCTGTTGATCATCGTGGTCGTGACCATGGACTTCATGTCCCAAGTTCAGAACTACATGATGTCCCAGCAGTACGAATCTTTGCTGAAGAAGGCAAATTTCAAGTCGTCTTGAAGCAGCTTCAAGGCGCGTCAAGTGGCAGGTTTTAGAGTTTTAGGAGAATGAAATGAAAGTTTCGGCTTCGGTCAAGAAAATTTGCCGTAACTGCAAAATTATCCGGCGCAAG
>JAYUCJ010000216.1:0-1113 GCA_043740415.1 Polaromonas sp.
GGAATACTGGAACGCCCTCAAAGCCGACATCGCCCAGTTTGCTGTAGAACAGGGCCGCCGCCCCCGCGTGATGATCAGCAAGCTGGGCCAAGACGGCCATGACCGGGGCGCCAAAGTCGTCGCCACCGCGTTTGCAGATTTGGGCTTTGACGTGGACATGGGTCCGCTGTTTCAAACGCCCGAGGAATGTGCCCGCCAGGCGATTGAAAACGACGTGCATGCGGTGGGTGTGTCCACGCTGGCGGCGGGGCATAAAACGCTGGTGCCGGCCATCATTGCTGAGTTAAAAAAACAGGGTGCGGACGACATCATCGTGTTCGTGGGCGGCGTGATTCCACGGCAGGATTATGAAATGCTTTATGCGGCAGGGGTGAAGGGCATTTACGGGCCGGGAACGCCGATTCCGGCAAGTGCCAAGGATGTGCTGGAGCAGATTCGCAAAGCGATTGCAAGTTGATCTGTAATTTGTGTGATGTAATACAAAATACGTGTTAAAAACTTGGAGTTCTAAACATGACCGCCGCTTTGTCCATTCGCATTCCGCCTGAAATCGAGCAACGCCTGGAGCATGAGGTGGCTCGCTTGAGCACCACCAAGTCCAGATACGTGCAAGATTTGCTCAGACAAGCCCTTGCGCCTAAAGATCCGGTGGCATTGCTCAAGCAGATACGCAGTGATTACGGCATATCGCCGCCCAGCGGGGCGCCCCGCACCGACAGGTCCAGGCATAGCAAGGCGCTGGCCAGGCAAGCAGTTGCTCGCAAGCACAACCGCACGCCCCCTGGGGACGATCAATCTTTATGAGCCAGGTATTGCTTGATGCCAGCGTGATGGTGGCGCTGTTTGACGATGATGATGTGTGTCACGACAGCAATGTGATCAAACTGGAGAGTTGCCATAGCCAAGGTTTGAGCTTGCTGACCACATGGCCCTGCGTGACGGAGGCGAGCTACTTGCTGTCGCCGCACAATCATTTCGGCATGCTCTCATGGTTGACGCAGGGCGCTTGTGATGTGGCGGCATTTGAAGTGTCCGACTTGTCCCAAATGATGGCTTGGATGCAAACCTATAGCGAACCTAAAAAAACGCTGATGGACTTCGCCGACGCTTCCC
>JAYUCJ010000217.1:0-7383 GCA_043740415.1 Polaromonas sp.
GCGATCACGCTGGTGGCCGAGGTGCCGCCTGTCGCGCCGCTTGGCGTGGTGATGCTGTCGACCACGGCTGCAATCGCTGCCGCTGGCACGGTCACGGTGGTGGTTTCAGGTTTGCAGTTGGTCGGGTTCAACTTCTCACACATGGTGGTGACGATGGTGTAGACACCCGCCGGTGTGCCGGCTGGCACGCTGACTTGGCCTGTCAGTGGATCAAGGGCTGGCACGTTGGTGTTGCCCGCTGGCGCTGTGGCAAGGACAGCGGCTGGGGTTGTCACGGTCAAGATGGCGTTGCCAGTGGCGCCCACGGTAGGTACGACACCGCTAAGCAAGTCATTACCCAATATGTTGCCTGCGTTCGGTGTACCTGTCGCGCCGTTGATACCGGTGTTGAAGGTGTCATCCGCTGCAACCAGGGCTGAGGCGACCACGGTGATGGTGTCAGTGATCAGGGCGCAGTTCGGGCCGACTTTGTCGCACAGTTTGTAGATGATGCTGTACACGCCCGGTGGCGTCGTAGCGCTGGTGCTGATTGCGCCGGTCGCCGGGTTCAAGGCCATGCCCACGGGCAAGGCCGGGCTGCTGGCGTCGATACTGACATCCGAGTTAACCGCTGTCGCGGCCACGCCGTTGACCGTGTCGTTGGCGCGCACGTTGGCGATCGGCGTCGAGGCCGCACCGGCGGTGGCGCTGCCGCTGTCGGTCGCCGGGATGATCACTGGTGTGAAGGTGTTGATGTAGGTACAGACGATGGCCGTGTCCGTCGGCGCGATGGTCAAGCTGTTGCCGAGCAAGCCGCTGGTGCCAGTACAGGCCAAGCTGCTGGTGTAGTTGGCCGGCACGCCGCTGGTGAAGGTTTCAGCCAAGGTCAGCACGCTGCCGACGGGCACTGTCTGGATGGCGCCGGTGTCGGTCTCATTCGCCGTGTTAGCGACCGAGGCCAAGTCTGTTAAACCCGTGGCGCTGACGCTGACGGCGTCGTTCAAACTCGCACCTATCCAGGCCTTAGCCAGAGTCACTGTGGCGGTTTTCTTAGTGTTTGTGTAGGTACAGATGATGGCGGTGTCTGCACTACCTACCGTCAAGGTGCTGCCACTCAAGCCACTGGTGCCGGTACAGGCTAGGCTGGTGGTGTAGTTAGCCGGTACGCCGGTGCTGAAGGTTTCGGCCAAGCTAAGGACACTACCCACCGCCACAGTTTGTGCGGTACCAGTGTCGGTTTCGTTAGCTGTATCAGCTACTGAGGCCAAGGAAGTTAAACCCGTAGCGCTGAAGCTGACCGTATCGTTCAAAGTTGCACCAACCCAAGTTTTAACGAGGGTCAAGGTGGCGCTTGGTGGAGGTGTTGCTGAAATAGCAACCGCTACTACTGAGCCAGTGCAAGGGGCACCAATCGTACACGCCGTGTCACCCCCACCGCTGACGCCAGCAGCGTTATCTCCAGTGGTAGCTGCAGCTGATACGCTGATGGGTACGGTAATGACAATTGGACCAACTGCACCAGTAGCTATCGCACAACCAGTCAAGGTGACGCTGCCACTGGCTGGGCAGCCACTGAGTGTGCCTCCAGTTGCAGTGATACCCGAACTCGTGCTGATACCCGACGGTAAGGTATCAGTAATGCTGATCGGCGCGGTTGTTGGACCGTTGGCCACTGCGATCTTGATAGTGTAAAACTGGCCAGTCGCATTAATCACGAGAGGATTAGAGCTGACGGTTTTTGTGACTGTAAGAACTGGCGGAACTGGGGCAATAACTGTAATCGTCTGCGCACTAACTGAATTAGTTAAACCAATAAGCGCAGACATATCTGCTGCCGCATTTGTCACAACACCTAAAGCCGTTCCACTAACCGTTAACGTGACAGTACAAACCGCACCTGCTGCAACGCTGATGCCGCTAGTCGTAAAAGGCTGCGTAGCGTTTACGGCGGTAAAAGTTGGTGCGCCGCAATTACTACTACTTGGTGCCGTCGGATTTGCAATCGTCAACCCGCTGCGCAAGGTATCTCTAAACGTAATACCAGTTCTATTGACAGCATTTGCTGCACTGTTGTCAATCGTAAAAGTCAGACTTGTGGATTGACCTATGCCAACTGCAGAAGTTGTAAAAGCTTTAGTAAGTAGCGGCACTGGCGGCACGATGATGTCGTCTGCAGTGCTTGTCGCACCATTAAAATTTGTTATCGTTGCACCCGTTGTAGTCGTTGCCGTGCTCGCACTATTACTATATTTGCCAGCAACCACCGCCGCACCAACCGTAGCTGTAAAAGTTAAGTCAACGCTACCGCCAGCTGGAATGGTGAAACCACCCCAAACAGGAGCCGTAGCACCAACAGCTGGCGTGGTCGTAGTTGGCCTCAGCGAACCGCCATTCAATGCAATCGTACCCGTGGCGGCATATGTGAAACCTGAAGGTAACGCGTCCGTCAGGGTAACACCAGTCGCTGGGCAACTACCAGACCCAGCTGTATTGGTCACTGTAAGCGTATAGCTTGCCGCACCACCCGGCAACACAGTGGTAGGTGCATTGGCAACTTTGGTAACAACCAAGGAAGGAGCTGCACCAGCAACAGTAACATTGCCAAGTGCATAAGCTGCTGCGCCTACGCCAGACAACGTAAAGTCTTTGTTAGTGTGATCGTTAGCGGTTGCAGTAATGACTTTTGTGACCGTATTGGCATACGTACCGCAAGCAGTTGTGGTTGCCACATTTGCATTGAATTGGATTTGAAACGCACCTGCAATAAGTCCACCCGAAGCCAACAAATTATTAAAAACGCCCCATGAAGGTGTAGCCGTGCCCGCCACTGGATCAAGTATGGATACTCGAGTTGAATTAGTACCTGGTAGTGGCCCAATAGAAGTCGTGGATAGATAGGTAAAACCAGTGGGAAGTGTGTCAGTAACTCGAATATCATTCACAGGGGAAGAAGTGCCAGCTGCATCAACCTTGATGGTGTATGTTGCCGTTCCACCAGGCGCGACTGTAGGAGTAGTGGTAGTTTTGGTGATGGTGTTGTGCGCATAAGCCAACGGCGCAGCTACGATGGAAAACAAACCGATAAGCGAGATCGCTAAAAAAGTACGGCGTAGGAATATCGTTAGAGTTAGAGCAAAACGAGCTTGAAGTGTTTGATGACAGGAAAAATTAAACTTTTTCATATATTTACGCTTGAATCCGTGTCCAAAACAAAGTGACGTATCGGTAATAAATAAGCGTTGCAGATTTATCTAAACCTGCAACGCATGCAAAATTAAGGATTTTTAAAAAAACTAGATCGTTAAGTCTAACGAAGATATGATTCTTGATACACTTTTATACAACTCAAAACACCACGAATTTAGACTAAAACAGACTTTTAGCCGGTTTTTAACTTTTTTATTTAATGCTTAGCCGCGCAAGAGCTTACCCATCAAAACCCTTTGAGAACTTTTGGGTGCATGAAAATCTGACCTGATGTAATACATGCGAAAAAGAACTTGAGCCAACGACTTCTGCTAGGCTAGGCGCTACATATCGCAATCTATCTAAAGCTGTCAGACAACTCCGCCAAAATCCAACATGTCCCAAACCACCGTCGTCTTCCTCCTCGCTCTGCTTTTAGGCATTCAGCCTGTCACCACTGACCTGTATTTGCCCGCCCTGCCCGCAATCACGGCGAACTTTGGCTCTAGCATGGCGCAGGCGCAGTTCACTTTGTCGGGCTTGTTGCTGGTTTTTGGTGCATCGCAACTGGTTTGGGGGCCAGTTTCAGACAAATATGGCCGCAAGCCGATTTTGTTGCTTGGCTTGGGCATTTACAGTGCTGCTGCCATGGCTGCTGCATGGGCAAGTTCCATGTCAGAGCTGATCGGGTGGCGCTGCCTGCAAGGCTTGGGCATGGGCGCGGTGGTCATGTGTGGGCGCGCGCTGGTACGCGATTTGTACGCGCCTGTCGATGGCGTGAAGGTGATGTCCAAAGGTTTGTCTGGCTTAGGGGTGCTCGCGTGTTTAAGTGCACCACTTGGCAGTGTGCTGACGGCGCATTTTGGCATTAGGGTGACGCTTTTAGCCATGGCCGTGTTTGGCCTGTTTGCTTTAGGGATGATTTTGATGAATTTTCAAGAATCGCTCACCGCCAAAAACCCGGGCGCATTGCAGCCACGGCAAATGCTGCACACTTGGGTGCAAATTTTGAAACACCCTATTTTTTTGACTTTTTCCGCCATCTCCATTGCCTCGTATTGCGTCCTGTTTGTATTTTTATCGACCTCATCTTTTGTGTTTATCAAGCATTTTGGTTTCTCGGTACAAAGCTATGGTTTGGTGATGCTGGGCATGTCCTCTAACTATTTAGCGGGCACATTTTTGTGCCGACGTTTGTTGGCGCGCTTGGGCATGGCTAAAACCATGCAAATTGCGGGTATCTTGACTTTCATCGGTGGCACAGTGCTGGTGGCGCTCTTGGTCGCCGGGGTTGACCACCCTTTAGCGGTGATGTTGCCGTTTTATCTGATGTCCATCAGCCACGGTATTCACCAACCCTGCGGTCAAACCGGCGCGATTGCCCCCTTCGGCCACGCTGCGGGCACTGCGTCCGCACTTAACGGCTTTTTAATGATGTTTTTTGCTTTTTTAACCAGTATTTGCCTGAGTTATTTACAATCCACGTTGTCAGCCACTGGTACGCTGCCGCTGGTTTACGCCATGGGCTTTTGGGCACTGCTACTTTCGTGTGTCGCTTGGACAGCGGTACAAAAGCATGCTCTCAAATAATTCAAAATCACCACAATTCATCGACCGTAATTTGACATGTCGACTGCGACTTTGCCCCGTTTCATAGCGTTGGCTGGCCCCACCGCCTCGGGCAAAACCGCAGCAGCATTGGCCATCGCCCACCACTTGCGCTGCCAAACATTTGTGGAAATTATCAGCGTTGATTCGGCCTTGGTCTACACCGGCATGGACATTGGCACCGCCAAGCCCAGTGCCGCTGAATTAGCCAGTGCGCCCCACCATTTGATCGATATTCGCGACCCGTTGCAGCCCTACTCCGCCGCTGAATTTGCGAAAGACGCCACGCGTTTGATCACTGAAATCACAGATCGCGGGCATTTACCGCTGCTGGTGGGCGGCACGATGCTGTATTTCAAGGCGCTGTTTGAGGGCTTGGACGACATGCCGGCGGCGAATGCAGACATTCGCGCCACTTTGGAGCTTGAAGCCGCCCACATCGGCTGGCCAGCCATGCATGGCAAATTAGCTGACGTTGACCCCATTACCGCTGCCCGCTTGCAACCCAACGATGCGCAGCGTATTCAGCGCGCTTTGGAGGTGTTTCGCATCTCTGGCAAGCCGCTGTCGTCGTTTCAATTGAGAAATCAAGAACTCAAAAATACTATGATTAACATAGCACCTCAGGCAATAAACACGCCGGCTACAACCATAAATAGCACTAAAAATGCACTTTTTATATCGCTAGAGCCGCAAAACCGTGCTTGGCTGCACGAACGCATCGCCCAACGCTTTGACCTGATGCTAGCCAGCGGTTTTGAGGAAGAAGTCCGCAGCCTGCGCGCGCGGGGCGATTTGCACTTGGACACCCCATCTATCCGCTGCGTGGGCTACCGGCAAATGTGGGAAGCTTTGGACGCTGTAAATGACGCAGTTCTGGATAAAAAAACAGCTTTTGAAATGCGTGACAAAGGCATAGCCGCGACGCGCCAGCTGTGCAAACGACAGCTGACTTGGCTGCGCTCTATGCCGCAGCGGCAAATTGTGCCCTGCGACGCGCCCAACGCCTTGGTGCAAGTGCTAAATTTGGTAGATACTTGGCTAAACGTTAAAGAACTTAAACCAGTGGGATAATTGCAGGCATGACGATTACATACAAAGACGAACAAGGCATCGCGGGCATGCGCGTAGCGGGCAAATTGGCCTCCGAGGTGCTGGATTATTTGACCCCCTTCGTAAAGCCCGGTGTCACCACCAACGCGCTGGACAAACTGGCGCACGACTACATCACCCAAGTGCAAGGCGGCATCCCTGCCCCGCTGAACTACACCGGCGGTGGTGATATTCCCTACCCAAAGTCGATTTGCACCTCTGTCAACCACCAAGTCTGCCACGGCATTCCTAACGACAAAGCGCTGAAAAAGGGCGACACCGTCAATATCGACGTGACAGTCATCAAAGACGGCTGGCACGGCGACACCAGCCGCATGTTTGGCGTGGGTGAATTGTCCATCGCAGCCAAGCGCCTGAGCGCACTGACGTATGACGCGATGTGGATCGGCATTGCACAGGTCAAACCTGGCGCACATCTGGGCGATATTGGTGCAGCGATTCAAAAATTCTCTGAAAACAACGGTTTCAGCGTGGTGCGCGAGTTTTGTGGCCACGGCATTGGCCGCATCTTTCATGAAGAGCCGCAAGTGCTGCATTACGGCAAACCGGGCACGCTGGAAGAGCTGAAAGTGGGCATGACCTTCACCATCGAGCCGATGATCACCATGGGCACCTGGAAGCACGACTCGTGGGACGACGACTGGACTGCGGTCACCAGCGACGGCAAGCGCACCGCCCAGTTCGAACACACCCTCCTTGTCACCGAAACCGGCGTCGAAATCCTTACCCTCTGGCCCTAACCAGCATCCCACATTGTGCTACGGGTGCTACACTGGGGCCTCGTGGTAACCATTTCGCATCGAGAGTTCCGGAATAACAGTGGTCAGGTGCTGGAACGCGTTCGGCATGGCGAGACGATCGGCGTGACGAATCATGGCGAACTGACTGCGCTGCTTGTACCGCCAAATCTCGCCAAGATCGACCAACTTGTCGCATCGGGCCGGGTGCGGCTCGCCCGTTCTGACGCGCCGCTCGGGTTCGACGTTCGGGTCACGAACGTGCTGTCGACGGCCGACATCCTTGCCGATCTACGTGGTGATCGGTGATTCGATACATCGATACTTCGGCGTATCTGAAGCTGCTCGTAGAGGAAGCGGAATCGGCAACGTTGAAGGCGCACCTTCAGGCCGCCCGGGCCGAAGGGCATCGTATTGTGTCGTCGATACTGATCGAGACTGAGTTGCGTCGGGCTGGGCATCGACTCGGGATAGCCGTTGTGGACATCGAGTCGGAGTTGTCGAAGCTCGACATCATCAGCATCGAGGACTCGACCTTCATCAGGGCTGGCAACTTCCCCGACCCGCTCCTTGGATCACTCGACGCCCTGCATCTGGCGGCAGCCATCGAATGCGCCGCAACCGCCATCTATACCTACGACGCCCGCCAAGCCATCGCCGCGCAAAATGCCGGGATACCGGCACTTGCGCCCGGAGCCGGGTAGTCCTGCTTCAACATATCGGTGGACAGTGAAGGCTCGAGCCAAGAAACTGGGCCACG
>JAYUCJ010000218.1:0-2893 GCA_043740415.1 Polaromonas sp.
CAAGATTGCTTGGCGTAAAAATACTTAACTGACTTTTTTAACCAGCACTTGGCTTTTGCGGTCCCAGTTGTATTTGCGTTTGCGTGCATCTGGGAGCCAGTCCGGGTCCACTTGTTTGAAGCCGCGTTTTAAAAACCAATGCATGGTGCGCGTGGTCAGCACAAAAATACTGTCTAACCCGGCTGCCTTGGCGCGGTGCTCTATGCGCTTGAGCACACGCTCGCCATCGCCATGACCTTGCACGTGTGGCGATACAGTGAGCGCCGCCATCTCAGCCGTTTTAGCTTCGGGGTAAGGGTATAGCGCCGCGCAGGCAAAAATCACGCCGTCGTGCTCAAGGATGCTGTAGTTGCTGGCATCGCGCTCAATTTCGGTGGGGCTGCGTTTGACCAGTGTGCCATCTTTCTCAAACGGTTCTATCAACTGCAAAATGCCGCTCACGTCATCGGCTGTAGCCTCACGTAAGCTTTCCAGCTTTTCATCCACCACCATCGTGCCAATGCCATCATGCACATAAATCTCTAGCAGCAATGCGCCATCAACTTCAAAAGGCAAAATATGGCTGCGTTCTACGCCTTCGACGCAGGCTTTGACGCAATGTTGCAAATAAAACGCCGTATCGGAGGGTTGTGTTGGTGAAGGCAAGTTCGCCAGCATGGCTTTGGCTGCAGCAAGTGGTAGCTCGGTATCTATCGGGTTGTCCGCACTCGCGGGCTCACTCGGTTGCATCCTGATGCCAGGAATCTCCGTCATGAAAATGAGTTTGTCAGCCTGTAATGCAATCGCCACCGATGTGGCCACCTCTTCCATCGTCAGGTTAAACGCCTCGCCTGTCGGCGAAAAACCAAATGGCGACAGCAACACCATGGCACCAAAATCCAGCGTTTTTATGATGCCCGCTGTGTCAACTTTGCGCACCAGCCCTGAATGTTGAAAATCCACACCATCCACAATACCCACGGGTCGCGCAGTGATGAAGTTGCCTGAAATCACCCGTACCGTAGAGCCCGCCATAGGCGTATTCGGTAAGCCTTGGCTGAATGCCGCTTCAATTTCGTAGCGAAGTTGCCCAGCCGCTTCTTGCGCACAATCTAAAGCTACTTCGTCCGTTATACGCATGCCGTGCGAATAGCGTGGCGTATGGCCCTTGGCAAGCAGTTGCTCGTTCACCTGCGGCCTGAAGCCATGCACCAGCACCACTTTGACGCCCATGCTTTGAATCAATGCCAAATCTTGCGCCAAATGCTGCAATTTGCCCGCCGCAATAGCCTCACCCGCAATACCGACCACAAAGGTTTTGCCTCTGTGCATGTGGATATAGGGTGCGACTGAACGAAACCAGGGCACAAAATGGTTATTTATAGTATTTGGCATAAAGTATTTGACATCTTTTTCCAGCAAGATTCAATTTCTAAAACGCCTATCATAATGGCACTTTTAGCTGCACAAATTTACGACAAAATTTTCACATGATAAATTCTATGAACCCAACATCAGACATCGGTTTAGTAGGTTTGGCAGTAATGGGTCAAAACTTAGCCCTCAATATCGCTGACCACGGCTACAACATTGCCGTTTTAAACCGCAACCCAGAGCGCACAAATGACTTTATCGCGCAGTGCCAAGCCAGCGAGCCCTCTGCGCCGCGCGTTGCCGGTTATACAGATGTAGCGGCCTTTGTGCAAAGCATCAAACGTCCACGAAAAATCATTCTTCTCGTCAAAGCTGGCAAGGCGACTGATGACACGATTGCAACGCTGTTACCGTATTTAGAAGCTGATGACATCATTATTGATGGCGGCAATGCCTTGTGGGGCGACACAATTCGCCGTGAAAAAGAATTGAGTGCCAAAGGCTTTGCCTTTATCGGCTCCGGCGTTTCTGGTGGCGAAACGGGCGCGCGTTTTGGCCCTTCGCTGATGCCGGGCGGCTCTGCCAAAGCTTGGGCATCGTTAGAACCTATTTGGCGCGACATTGCCGCCAAGGTTGACCCTGTGACAGGTCAGCAGCTTGAAGGCGCAACGCCAGGCCATCCACTGGTTGGCGGCGTGCCTTGTACCGCGCACATTGGCCCCGATGGCGCAGGCCACTACGTCAAAATGGTGCACAACGGCATTGAATACATAGACATGCAGCTCATTTGCGAGGCCTATGCTTTGATGAAAAATATGCTGGGCATGAGTGCAGGGGAGATTGGCAAAGTCTTCGATACATGGAACCAAGGCACGCTGTCCAGCTTCTTGATCGAAATCACCGCAGATATCTTGCAGCAAAAAGACCCTGAAGACGTCAGCGGCCAAACCTATTTGGTCGACAAAGTGCTAGACACCGCAGGGCAAAAAGGCACGGGTATGTGGACGGCAGCCAACGCGCTTGAGCTTGGCGCTCCCGCCAATGCGATTGCCGAAGCCGTGTTTGCGCGTGCTTTGTCAGCTCTCAAAGCCGAGCGCGTGGCAGCCAGTCAAATTCTCAAAGGCCCGCAATTGCCGGTTGAGCTAGACCGCGAAGCCATCATCGCAGCCATTCATGATGCACTGTATTGCTCCAAAATCTGCGCCTATGCACAAGGTTTCCAGCTCATGAAAGAGGCAGAAAAGGAATACAAGTGGACGCTGAACTTTGCGACCATTGCTCAAATTTGGCGCGGTGGTTGCATCATCCGCGCACGGTTTTTGCAGAAAATCACCGACGCCTACAACACCCAGCCAGATTTGAAAAACTTGATGTTGGACAGCTATTTCACCCATGCGCTGCACGATGCGCAAAACAACTGGCGCAAAGTGATTGGTTTGGCAGTGCAACATGGCATCCCCGTCCCAGCGTTCAGCTCTGCTTTGGCGTATTTTGACGGCTACCGCAGCGCTAACTTACCAGCTAACTTGCTGCAAGGCCA
>JAYUCJ010000219.1:0-7369 GCA_043740415.1 Polaromonas sp.
CGGAAGGTTTCTTCACCCACCAGTTTCACCGCTGTGCCATCGGAAAACAGCCCCACATCGGGCAGGGTCACACGTTTTTTGGCTTTCACCGATTGGATCATCGCGTTCGAATCATTCATCTGCACGCCGATGACTTTGATCGCCGGGTTCACCGCTTTGATGTAGTTCGCCACGCCAGCAATCAACCCGCCGCCGCCAATGGCCACGAAAACCGCGTCAAGTTCACCCAAATTCTGCGCCTGTAGCTGCTGCAGCATCTCCATCGCCACCGTGCCCTGGCCGGCAATCACGTCGGCATCGTCAAACGGGTGAACAAAGGTCAAGCCCTGCTTTTTCTCCAGCGCGACGGCGTGGGTGTAGGCGTCAGAATAACTCTCGCCAAACAACACGACTTCGCCGCCAAAGCCTCTGACGGCGTCGATTTTGAGCTGCGGTGTGGTGGTTGGCATGACGATGACGGCACGTATGCCCATTTTGGATGCGGAGAGTGCCACACCTTGCGCATGGTTGCCGGCCGAGGCGCAGATCACGCCTTTTTTGAGCTGCACAGGGCTCAAATGCGCCATTTTGTTGTACGCGCCGCGCAGTTTGAAGCTGTGCACTTCTTGCTGGTCTTCGCGCTTCAGTAGCACGGTGTTGCCCAAGCGCTGGCTCAGGTTTTTGGCGGTTTGTAGGGGTGTCACAATCGCGACGTCGTAAACGCGGGCGTTGAGGGTTTTTTGCAGGTAATCTTGCGGTGTTAGTGCGGAGGAAACTGCGGAAGTAAGTGGCTTGCTCATGCCGCAATGATAAACGGAGCAAAATAGAGAGCACAAAAAAAGCCCCAAGCAAAAAAAAGCCCCGAGTTTTGCAACTTGGGGCTTAATCCATCTTTTCAGAGGATGGAGGAGACAATCGATGCTTTCAATAAAATGGAAACCCGTTTTATTGTTGGCTTGACGTCAGTTTATAGAAAAAAGCGCATTTTGTACAAAATAACTTAGAGTAAACCCTCGAATTTATGTGTCTTTATGCGACAAAGTACCGATAAATCACCATTTGGTGATTTCTAACACCAAATTTTAAAAAATCTTGAAGGAAAACAGCATGGAATGCACCGTTAGTTGGACCGGAAACACCGGCGCGCGCTCAGGCATGGGTTTTGTGGCTGAAACTGGCAGCGGCCATATTTTGAACATGGATGGCGCGCCAGATGCCGTGAAACCCGAAAATGGCGGCCAAAACCTGGCGGCAAGGCCGATGGAGCTCTTGCTCGCAGGCACTGGCGGCTGTACCGCTTACGATGTGGTGCTGATTTTGAAGCGGGGCCGGCTCGATGTGCGCGGCTGCAGCGTCAAAATTACCTCTGAGCGGGCAGAAACCGACCCCAAAGTGTTCACCAAAATCAACATGCATTTCACGGTGACGGGCAAAGCTATTGCGGCCAATGCGATAGAGCGCGCCATCAAAATGAGCCACGACAAGTATTGCTCGGCCAGCATCATGCTGGGCAAAATGGCGGAGATCACGACGAGTTTTGAGCAAATAGAGGCTTAAATACGCCTATAGCCGGCGTATTCATTGCCTAAGCTGCTATTGTAAATATAGCGAATTCGTCACTCCCGCCTACGCGGGAATGACGGTGCAGTGAGCTGCTCCTTAAATCCGATGCGCGGTCGTCGTCATTACCTTAGCCGCTACTGCCATCAGCGCTTTCACGGGCGCGGGTAGATCCATCGCACCCAATGCACGCGCCTCCTGCCCGTGGCGGGCTTCGTCCGCTTGCATCTCTGCCACGATGGCGCGCGAGGCGTGGTCGCCAGCGGGGAGCAAGTCTAAATGGCTGTGCAAATGGGCTTCCACTTGCGCTTCGGTCTCGGCCACAAAGCCGTAGCTCACGGCATCGCCCAGCTTGCCAGCGATCAAGCCCAGGCCAAACGCGCCGGCGTACCACAGCGGGTTGAGCAGGCTGGGGCGTGCGCCTAATTCGTCCAACCGGGTCTGCGTCCAGGCTAAGTGGTCGGTTTCTTCTTTGGCGGCGGCTAAAAAATGGGCTTTGGTGCTTGCGTTGCTGGTCGCCAAGGCGCCTGCGGTGTAGAGCGCCTGGGCGCAAACCTCGCCCACATGGTTGACCCGCATCAATGCGCCGGCATGCGCTATTTCTGCCGCCGTTAAAGCGACGGGGTGTTCGTCCAAGATCGTGGGCTGCGGGCAGGGGCGCGATGCGCGAGGCTGGGCAAACAAGGTGCGCAGTGCGGCATCAATCACAGGAATCAAGTCGTTCATAGAAGACATGTTACTGCTAAGCGTGATAATTGTGGCAAATGAACAACGTTTTTCGTGAAAATACAGCTTTTTCTAGCAAATGCTTTGCACAGCGGGCGTAGCTCTGGTTCAATAGCGTCAGCTTCCCGAACAGGAGGTTGGCCCGGGCTTCTGACGGCGTGACGAATGTCACACAACGGACCGGAGCCCATTGTTTAACCTTGGAGAATTTTTAAATGAAAAAAACCCTATTGGCACTCGCCGTAGTTGCCGCTTCTGGCGCAGCATTCGCACAATCCGCAACTTTGAGCGGTTCTTTTATCTACGGTTACCAGTCAACTAAAGTTGCTGGCGCTCGCACTGCTGGTCTCGGTACTGATACAGCTGCTATCGCATTGGTTGCTACTGAAGACTTGGGCGGCGGCTTGAAAGCTACTGCTAAAGTTTCTTTGGCAAACATGATGCGTGACGGCGCTGGTACAGGCGAAGACGCATTTGTGTCATTGGCTGGCGGCTTCGGTACTGTGTCTATGGGCGCAGTTGAGACTGACGACGGCTTGTCACGTGCTTACGCAGGTGCTCCAGTGATCGGTTTGGACGGCAAAGTTCACGGCGCTAACTCAAACATCGACTATGTGTCATACACAACACCACAATTGGCTCCTGGCTTGACAGCTGGTGTGTCATACGTTGACCGTGGTACAACTGTTGGAACTGGCCTCGCAGCTGGTACAACTGGCCCAGCTTCTGCTCAGCCATCACTCACTGGTAACTTGACATACGGCGCTGGCCCTATCTCTGCACGTTTTGACGTGACTTCATGGACTCGCCAAGGTGCTGCTGACGTGACTTCAAACACTCTTAAGAACCGTTTCCGCGTTTCTGGCAACTACGACCTCGGCATGGCAAAAATTGGCTTGGGCTACTCTTCTTTGAAGCGTACAACAGGTACAACTGCTAAGCAAACAGAAATCGGCGTGTCTGCACCTTTGGGCGCAACCACAGTTGGTTTGGTGTACGAGAAGTTTGTTAACTCTGGTGTGACTACATCAGGCGTGACATTCGGTGCACAATACAACCTGAGCAAGCGTACCAACGTGAGCGCAGGCTACGCACAATGGAAGAAAGACGGCGCTACTACGACAGACAACAGCTTCCGCGTTTTGGTCGGTCACAGCTTCTAAATTCAACGCTAGCGTTTAGCTAGCTGAGGATTAAAAGTTTTAAAACCCGCTGTACTTCGGTGCAGCGGGTTTTTGCGTTTTAGAGAAGATGTTAAGTGTGCCTAGCTTAAAAATAATTAAATCACGGAGACAAAAAACAATGTGGATGACAAATGCTTCAAGGTGGGCAACTATTGCTGTGTCTATGAACCTGCTTGCGTGTAGTCATGTCCCGCAGCAAGACATTGTGTTGAAATTAGAAGTTAAGTCCACCACAGAAGCTGTCGCAGAAACCCGTGCCGCTGAGAAAAGCATCTTTGCGGGGTGGCGGCATTTCACACTGCCAGGCAAAACTGCGACGATTTACGATTTTGTTCGCAAAGATGGGCGCGACGCCCTGACCGCCAACGCTGGTACATCCGCGAGCATGATGCGCCGCGATGTGAACCTTGATGCAGCCAAACTCGACACTGTTAATTTTTCTTGGCAAGTCCCAGCATTGATAGCAGATGCAGATCTTGCCGAGCGTGACTTTGATGACTCACCAGTTCGCATCGTGCTGACATTTGAGGGTGATAAAAGCAAATTTTCAACCAAAAATGCCATGTTGTCTGAGCTAGCACAAGTGATAACAGGTGAGCCTTTGCCCTATGCCACGCTGATGTACGTGTGGTGCAACAAGCGCCAAACAGGCAGCGTCATTGTCAACCCGAGAACCGACAGAATCCGCAGCATCGTGGTAGAGTCTGGCGCAAAAAACCTGCGGCAGTGGCTGGACTACCAGCGCAATATACGTGCAGACTTTGAAAAGGCTTTTGGCGAAATGCCAGGTAATTTGATCAGCGTAGGCATCATGACGGACAGCGACAACACCAAAACGCAAACAACCGCGGCTTATGGCAAGGTGTTTTTTGGCGAGAAATTGACCGCTAATTAAGCGTAGCGTTTGCTGCGCAAGTTGTTTTTCATGCCCTGCAGCATGGGCTGAAGTTTTGAGCCGCCAATGCGCAACGCGACGCAGGTCGCCAAGATGTCGATGATCATCAAATGCATCAAGCGCGACACCATGGGGCTGTATTTGTCATAGCCTTCGGGGTGATCGGCTGCTAGATGGATATCCCCTGCCGATGCCAGTGGGGAGCCGCTGGTGGTGATCACAATCGTGGTGACACCATTTTTGCGCGCAATGTCGCAGGCGTCCATCAAATCGCGTGTCCGACCTGAGTTGGAAATAATCACCACGCAATCACCGGCACCCAGCATGGATGCACTCATGACTTGCATGTGACCGTCGCTGTAGGCGATGGTGTTCAAGCCCAGCCTGAAAAATTTATGCTGTGCGTCTTGCGCCACGATGCCCGAGTTGCCAGCACCGTAGAACTCAATACGTCTGCCTGTTGCATGTGTTTCTGCCAAGGTGACGACGGCTTTTTCTATGGCGCCCGTGATGGCATCGTTGCGGTACTTCAAAAATGCCGCAACCGTGTTGTCGATGACTTTCACCATCACGTCGCCCGTTTTGTCGTCGGCATCCACGCTGCGGTGAATGAAGGGCACACCTTCGTTCACGCTGCCGGCGAGCTTGAGTTTGAAATCCGACAAGCCGTCATAACCCATGCTGCGGCAAAACCGAACGACGGTGGGTTTGCTCACGTGGGCGCGATCCGCCAGCACACTGATGGGCAGGTTGGCAAACGCGCGTGGGTCGTTCAACACGAGCTTGCCGACGCGCTGCTCAGCCGGCGCGAGCGAGGGTAGGGAGGCTTTGACGCGGTCTAACATTCCTCTGCCCAACAATAGTTGTCTTTTGCAATCATGGCGCTGGACGCACTGGGCCCCCAGCTACCAGCGGTGTAGAGCCTAGGGCCTTGGATGTCGGCCTTCCAAGCGTCCAAAATCGGTTCCACCCAACGCCAAGCGCATTCTTGTTCGTCGCTGCGTACAAACAAATTCAAACGTCCCGCCAGCACATCTAGCAGCAAGCGCTCATACGCGCCCACACGCTCGGTGCCAAAGCGTTTGTCAAAATCCAAATCTAGCTGCACCGGTGCCATGGTTTGCGTGCTTTTGCTGCCGGCGGGTGCGCGTTGGTTCGCGCCTTGTGAGAACAAATGCAATTCCAAACCATCTTTGGGCTGCAAATTGATCACCAAGCGGTTCGCCGCCCCCTCGGGGGATTGGTAAATCGCATGCGGTGCCGGTCTGAAATTGATCACGATAGAGGCATCGCGCGCGGCCAAACGCTTGCCGGTGCGGATGTAAAACGGCACACCGGCCCAGCGCCAGTTGGCAATCTCGCAACGCAGAGCAACAAACGTTTCCGTCTGGCTGTCAGGGTTGACCCCGGTTTCTTGCCGGTAGCCAGGCACAGCTTGCCCATCAATCGTCCCCGCGCTGTATTGCCCGCGAATCACGTGCTGGCGCAAGGTTTCAGGGGTCCAGGGTTTGAGTGAACGCAGCACTTTGAGCTTTTCATCACGAATCGCATCCGCATGCGCGTTGATCGGTGGCTCCATGCCAATCGCGCACAGCAGTTGCAGCGCATGGTTTTGCACCATGTCACGCAATGCGCCGGTGTTTTCGTAAAACGCACCGCGTGATTCGACGCCCAAGTCTTCCGCAATGTTGATCTGGATGTTGGCAATGTGTTCTCTGCGCCACAACGGTTCAAACAACGAGTTGCCAAAACGCAGCGCAAAGAGGTTTTGTACCGATGGTTTGCCCAAATAATGGTCAATCCGGAAGACCTGGTTTTCAGTCAACACACGGCGCACGGTTTCGTTGATGACGCGGTTCGAGGCCAAATCGTGTCCCAGCGGTTTTTCTAAAACCACGCGCGTTTTCGGACCATTCAAGCCGGCAGCGGCGATTTGCTCACACACGGTGGTGAACAAAGCGGGTGCGGTGGCCACGTACATCACCACGGTGTCGGCATTGCGCACATGCAGCAGCTCTGCCAAGCTGGCGTAATACTCGGGCTTGGACAAATCCATGCGCAAGTAAAAAAGAGTGGCAGCGAAACGCTCAAATTCATCCGGGTTGGGGCGTTTGGTCGGATCGACCGCATCAAATCGCGATTTGATCAGCGTGCGGTACGCGGCGTCCGTCATGTCATCACGACCGACGCCCACAATACGCCCACCTTCAGGCAAGCTGCCATGTCGAAAGGCTTGAAACAGCGCCGGCAACAGTTTGCGCCACGCTAAATCACCGGTACCGCCAAAAATAACCAAATCAAAACTCATGTTTCACCTGAATGTTTATGTAACTAAAAACAAAGAAATTAGAGTGTTTAATGTAACTTAGTTTCATGGGGAATGCAAATTTGCGATAATAACGCTGAAATTAAATTCAAAGCTTCCTCAATTTCGGAACAAAATTCAGCCATGAACCAACCAAATCAACTCGATCAGCTCAAAAAATTCACCACTGTGGTGGCCGATACCGGCGATTTTCTGCAAATCAGCACCTACAAACCGCGTGATGCCACGACCAACCCGTCCTTGATTCTCAAAGCCGTGCAAAAACCAGAGTACGCACCCTTGTTGGCGGCGTCGATTGCCGCATGCCAAGGCAAATCTCTGGATGACGTGGTGGACCATTTGCTGGTCAGCTTCGGCGTCAAGATTTTGGGCATCGTGCCGGGGCGCGTCTCCACTGAGATTGACGCACGCTTGAGTTTCGACACCCCCGCCATGGTGGCGCGCGCCTTGAAAACCATTGCTTTGTACCGCGACCATGGCATTGCTTCAGACCGCGTACTTATCAAAGTCGCCTCGACGTGGGAAGGCATCCAAGCCGCTGCCGAGCTGGAGCGCGCAGGTATCCGCACCAATTTGACGCTGCTGTTCTCCTTTTGCCAAGCCGTTGCGTGCGGTCAGGCGAAAGTGCAATTGATTTCCCCATTCGTCGGTCGTATTTACGATTGGTACAAAAAATCAGCCGGCGTAGGATCGGGAACC
>JAYUCJ010000220.1:0-21140 GCA_043740415.1 Polaromonas sp.
GCCAAAGCGCTGGCCAACCTGGCCGATTTGTACGGCGACGGCCGGCCGCCGCAGCGGCCGCTGGTGTGACGGGACGGGGGCTGCCCCGGCCATCACCCGCCTGGCCCGGGTTCGAGCGTCGCACCACCCGCTGTCCTACATCTTTTGACACAGCCGCCTGACAACACGCCACGTAAAGTCGTCGTCTGCCGCCGCGCCAGCAGTGCAGCGTCACCCTGGAGGAGCCCCATGACACGAGTGTTGCCGCTGGACAGGGCCGACTGGCATTTGCTGTTTGATGCGGTTGAAGAGCGTCTGTTGCGCGAGGTGGCCGGCCCCTGCCCGGCGCAGGTGCGTGATGCCGTGCTGGACTGTGCCAACTCGCTGCGCTATTTGCAGCAGGCGCTGGTGGCCGAGGCGACGCCTGGCCCGGACGCCGGGGAGGGTGGCGCGCAATCCGCGCCGAATCCGCCCCCAGGCGCGCTGGTCAGTGCCCCACCAGCGCATCCATACGGGCGCAATACGCCACCAGCGCCGCCAGGCCCTGCAGATGGCGGCGCACCGGGCTGTTGATCTCGACAAACAGCCCGTTGGCCACAAACGCGTAGACCGTGGCGTCCAGTGCGGACGGCGCGGCACCGCCAAAAAACGGCCGCCCACCCAGCATGGCCTGGGTCGCGTCCAGGTCGGCGCAGGCATGGGCGGTGACTTCGGCCGGGCAGTGCCGGCCCATGCCCTGGCCGACCAAATCGCGCCGCATCTTGCGCCGCACCAGCGCGGCCACCGGGCCCCGCAGCGCTGCCGGCACTTGCTGGAAAAACGCCGGCAGCACCACCGCAAATCCGGCCTCGTCGATCCAGCGGCCCCACAGCCCGGCAAAGTAGCCGTGTTCCTCCAGCATGCGGCGCAGCGCCAGGTCAGCGCCCAGCTCAGGGGTGCGCAGCGCGGCTGGCAATTGGTCGTGGTAGTGCTGCTGCAGGTACTCGATGATGGCTTGTGAGTCACACACCAGCGTGCCGCCGTCCTGCAGCGCCGGCAGTTTGCCCTTGGGCAGGCGCATGGGCAGGCGCTGGTCATCCACCGTGTAGGGCAGGCCGGCCAGCTTGAGGAACACCTCGACCTTCATGCAAAACGGGCTGGCATTCATCATGCCCAGCAGGCGGGGGAATTGGATCAACTGCAGCATGGCGCCATTGTGGCTGGCGTCCGATGCGGCCCGCGTTTGCAGACGCCACCATGCCAGGCCGGACAATGCCGCTCCCCTCCAGCACCCGCATGGCCGACGCCCCCCACACCCTCAACCCCGCCCAATTGCAGGCGGTCTACCACCTGGACGGCCCCTGCCTGGTGCTGGCCGGCGCCGGTTCTGGCAAGACCCGGGTCATCGTGCACAAGATTGCCCGCCTGTTGCAGGCCGGCCTGGCGCCCAAAGAGATCGCCGCCATCACCTTCACCAACAAGGCGGCGCAAGAGATGCGCGAGCGTGCCAAAAGCCTGGTGGGGCCCCGTACGGCCAAGGATCTGGCGGTCAGCACCTTCCACAGCCTGGGCGTGCGCCTGCTGCGCGAGGACGGCGCTGCGGTGGGCCTCAAGCCCAAATACTCCATCCTGGACAGCGACGACGTGATGGGTGTGCTGCGTGAGGCCGGTGGCGCCAGCGACAACAAACTGGCGCGCCAGTGGCAGTGGACCATCAGCCTGTGGAAAAACTTAGGCCTGAACAGCGACGGCGCGGCTGCGATCGCCAAGGATGCCGACGAGCAAGTGGCCGCCCGCGTGATGAAGTTGTACGAAGAGCGCCTGGCCGCCTACCAGGCGGTGGACTTTGATGACCTGATCAGCCTGCCGCTCAAACTACTGCAAAAAGTCGAAGCCGCACGCGACAAATGGCAGGCCCGCTTCCGCCATGTGCTGGTGGACGAATACCAGGACACGAATGCCGTGCAATACGAATTGCTCAAAGTGCTGGTCAGCCACCCCGATGAGCGCCTGCGCGGCCGCTTCACGGCGGTGGGTGACGACGACCAGAGCATCTACGGCTGGCGCGGCGCCACGATTGACAACCTGAAGCGCCTGCCGCAGGACTGGCCCGATCTGAAAGTGATCCCGCTGGAGCAGAACTACCGCTCCACCGGCAACATCCTGCGCGCCGCCAACAACGTGATTGCCGGCAACCCCAAGCTGTTCGAGAAAAAACTGTGGAGCGAGTTTGGCGACGGTGACCCGGTGCGCCTGGTGGAATGCGACGGCGAAGAGCATGAAGCCCAGCGCGCGGTGGCCTTCATCCAATCGATGCGCGCCCAGGGCGGTGCGGTGGCTGATGACCGCACCAGCGGCCAGATCAAGTTCAGCGATTTCGCCATCCTCTACCGCGCCAACCACCTGGCGCGGGCATTCGAGAAACAACTGCGCAGCGCCAACATCCCCTACAAAGTGTCAGGCGGGCAAAGCTTTTTTGACCGGGCCGAGATCAAGGACCTTTGCGCCTGGCTGCGCCTGCTGGTCAACCAGGACGACGACCCGGCGTTTTTGCGCGCCGTCACCACGCCCAAGCGCGGCATCGGCCACACCACGCTGGGCAAGCTGGGCGAGTTTTCACACCAGTACAAGGTCAGCATGTTCGAGGCCTTGTTCAGCAAGACACTGGCCGCGCAACTGGGCGCCAAAGCCATCGATTCCCTGCATGAATTTGGCCGCTACATCAATGACCTGGAATACCGCGCCGGCCGCACCACCGGCGCGGAAGACGCCAAAGTGCTGCTGCTGGACTGGCTCAAAGACATTGGCTACGAGCAGCACCTGTACGACAGCGAAGACAGTGAAAAGCTCGCCGCCAGCCGCTGGACCAATGTGCTGGACTTCATCGACTGGATGTCACGCCGCTGCGGGGGCGAGCTGAGAAACGAAGGTGGTGTGATCGAGGGCGAAAAGCAGACCGTGCTGCAAGTGGCCCAGACCATCAGCGTGATCATCAGCCTGGCTGAGCGCAATGACGAGCAGGACGTGGTGACGCTCTCGACCCTGCACGCCAGCAAAGGGCTGGAGTGGCCGCATGTGGTGCTGGTGGGTGTCAATGAGGGGCTGCTGCCCTTCAAGCCCGACGCGGACGAGATGACCGCCACCCGGCTGGAAGAAGAACGCCGCCTGATGTACGTGGGCATCACCCGCGCCCAGCGCAGTCTGGCGGTGAGCTGGACGAAACGCCGCAAAAAAGGCCGCGAGATGGTTACCGCGCAGCCCAGCCGCTTCATCGCCGAGATGGGCTTGGACAAAACGACGGTGAAAGAAGACCCGCGTGAAAAGCTGAAAGCGCTAAGAGCCGAGTTTGCCAAGAAAGCTTTGGACGCCAGCTTGGCGACTTGATTTTTTTAAAGCCGAATAGTCAAGGCAAATGCTGGTACTGCTTGGCCAAGAGTAAAAAGTCTGCAAGTTGTGGGTCTTGTCCCGTTTCTTCGTGCAAGATTTTGGCAACAACCGCACCGAGTTTTCCCGCTAAAGCTGCATCCAAAAACAGCAAGCGTGAACGCCTAGCAAGCACATCCTCAACGGTGCGAGCATATTCATATCTGGCTGCGAAGCGAACCATGCTTTCCGTCAAACCTGGCATCAATGCATGCTCTGAGCCCGGCAAACTTGCAACGAAATCAGCCTCATCACCATAAGAGTGCAGTCCTTGCGGCTCACCCATGCTGTGCACTTTTTTGCGTGCTTTAGCTGCGTGCTGCGCACCTATCAATGGGTAATCAACCGTTACACCTGCTGAACGCGGCTTTAGCAAATGGGACTCAAAGCACTGCGCCAACACATCTTCCGCCATCGCACGGTACGTTGTCCACTTACCGCCAGTTACTGTGACTAGGCCACTTTTACTCACTAAAACTGTGTGTTCACGACTGAGTTTCTTCGTGTTTTCGCCCTCGTCTTCAGGTGGTTTTACCAAAGGACGCAATCCGACCCATATCGATTTAACGTCCGCACGTGTGGGTGCTTTGCTTAAATAATTGGCAGATTCGTTCAAGATGAATTCAAGCTCTTCTTTGAAGGGTTCAGGCTCGCGTGCTAAGTCTTCACGCGGCGTATCCGTTGTTCCTAAAATTGTTTTACCCAACCACGGCACGGCAAACAGCACGCGGCCATCGGCAGTTTTAGGAATCAGCATGGCGTGGTCTGTTGGCATAAATTCACGGTCAATTACGACATGCACGCCCTGACTAGGTGCAACGATGTCTTTCACCGTGCCGCCATCTTGCTGGCGAATTTCATCAACCCAAACACCAGTAGCATTGATGATGCATAAAGCTGAGATGTTATATTTTTTGCCCTTCTCTTGACCAAGTTCTTGGTCTTGACATTCCAAACCGACGAGTCTGCCTTCTTCATGGATCAGCTTGGTGGCTTTGCAATAGTTCACCAGCAATGCGCCCACTTTAGCGGCACTGCGCGCCAAGGCAAGTGCCAATCGCGCATCGTCAAACTGGCCATCCCAATACTTCACACCACCTTTTAAGCCAGCTTTTTGCAAAGTCGGCAAGCAATGCAAGGTCTGCTTGGTGTTTAAAAATTCTGTGGCTCCTAGCCCTGCTTTGCCTGCCAAAGCATCGTACATTTTGAGGCCCACGCCGTAAAACGGAGCCTCCCAAAACTTGTAGGATGGCATCACAAACGGCAAGGGTTGCGCGATGTGGGGTGCATTGTGCAAGAGCGTGGTTCGCTCATGCAAGGCTTCGCGCACCAATGAAATATTTCCCTGCGCCAAATACCTGACACCGCCATGCACCAACTTGGTAGCGCGTGACGACGTACCTTTGGCAAAGTCGTGCGACTCCACCAAAACCACCTTAAAACCGCGCAACGCCGCATCTAAGGCAATGCCAAGACCCGTTGCGCCACCGCCAATGATGGCGATGTCGTATGCTTTTTCTTTCGACAATTGCTCTAAAAGTTGAGCCCTATTTGTATTTAGTGGTGTATGAACCTGTTGCATAAAATTATGGTTATCCACTCTGCTAAGACTGATGAATCAAAAAAATGAAATTTGAAACACAGCACTTTGACGAAAAATCAAAGTGCTGTATCTTTATTTAGCTTCTTAGTTAGTTAACCAAAAATATTGATACAAGTACCGCTGAATTGGGTTGCTTCTAACCAATTTAGCGAACCTTGCCGCTCTTCCATGCATTGAGCAGTGTTTCGTAAGCAATAGTTTCACCTTTTGGCTTTTCATTTGCCAGCTTTTTCCATGGCGCAGCTTTGTCACTCAGGTACTTGTTAGGATCGCCTTTAGGATTGAGTTTCGGTGCGCAATGAGCCATCCCAGCGCGCTCTAGACGTGCCATCACTTGGTCCATTTCCTCAGCCAAGTTATCCATTGCGGCTTGTGGTGTTTTTTCACCCGTCACAGCAACCGCAACGTTTTTCCACCAGAGTTGCGCCATCTTTGGATAATCAGGGACATTGGTACCCGTGGGTGTCCAGGCCACACGCGCTGGGCTGCGATAAAACTCAATCAAACCACCATATTTATTTGCGTTCTGCGTGAAGTAATCATGGCGAATGTCCGAGTCGCGAATAAACGTAAGGCCTGTGATGGATTTCTTTAGCGATGTAGTCTTGCTAGTAACAAACTGACCGTACAACCAAGCTGCAGCGACTTTATCTGGATCGTGATCCTTGAAGTAGGTAAATGAACCTACATCCTGATAACCGTTTTGCATGCCTTGCTTCCAGTAAGGACCATTCGGGCCTGGTGCCATACGCCATTTGGGTGTGCCGTCCTCATTCACAACAGGTAGGCCTTTTTTGACCATGTCTGCAGTAAACGCTGTGTACCAGAAAATCTGCTGCGCTATTTGGCCTTGTGCTGGCACGGGACCAGCTTCACCGAATGTCATGCCAGAGGCTTCCTTGGGTGCGTATTTCTTCATCCAGTCTATATATTTGGTCAAAGCATAAACGGCCGCAGGCGAATTTGTTGCACCGCCGCGCGATACGGATGCACCGACAGGCGTGCATTTGTCAGCCGCTACACGAATGCCCCACTCGTCCACCGGCATGCCGTTAGGTATACCCACATCAGCGGCGCCAGCCATCGACAACCATGCATCGGTAAAACGCCAGCCTAGTGATGGGTCTTTTTTGCCGTAATCCATGTGGCCATAAATCGGTTTGCCGTCGATGTTCTTTACGTCTTCAGTAAAAAATTCAGCAATGTCTTCGTAAGCACTCCAGTTTTGTGGCACACCCAGGTCATAGCCATACTTGGCTTTGAATTTGTCTTGCAAATCTTTGCGTGCAAACAAATCTGCACGGAACCAATACAAGTTGGCAAACTGCTGCGTTGGTAGTTGGTATAGTTTTTTATCTGGTGCGGTGGTAAAACTGGTTCCGATAAAGTCCTTCAAGTCCAATCCTGGATTAGTCCATTCTTTGCCTTTTCCAGCCATGTAGTCTGTTAAATTCAGAATTTTCCCGTAGCGATAGTGTGTACCGATCAAATCGCTGTCCGTGATCCACCCGTCATAAATACTTTTGCCAGACTGCATAGATGTTTGCAGCTTTTCCACTACATCGCCTTCTTGAATAAGGTCATGCTTGACCTTGATGCCCGTGATTTCTTCAAAAGCTTTGGCCAGTGTTTTAGACTCGTACTCGTGAACTGTGAGTGTCTCTGAAACGATTGTGATTTCTTTCACACCTTTGGCTTGCAGCTTTTTGGCGGCATCAATAAACCACTTCATTTCAGCCGCCTGCTTATCCTTTGAGAGAGTTGACGGTTGAAACTCATTGTCAATCCATTTTTTGGCAGCGGCCTCGTCTGCCATGGCATGACCTGCCAGTGCGCAGGCTACGGCCACTGCGAATACGCTATATCGTAACTTCATGATCTATCTCCAAATACAGTTATAACCCCTGATTGCAAGGCTGTTTCGGCTCCAGGGGGAATAAGCCGATCCTTGATTCTTGTTAGCTTGCTACCCTTTACGCATGATGAATGCAAGTAGCAGCATCGATGCCACAAAACTGATCCAAATAGAAGGCTCTGCCTCTAAGCTCATCCAGACGGTGAGCTTGCCGCTAATGCCTATAAAAATTAAGTTCACATAGGCGGCCGAAAGCAACCCAATAAATAAGCGGTCACCTCGGGTAGTTTCAATGGGCAAAAAACCTTTGCGCATGACGGTAGGCGACTTCATCTCCCACGCTGTCATTCCTGCAAGCATGAGCACAATACAACTAAAAAATACGGCGACAGGTGTCGTCCAAGCCATCCATTCAAACATTACCAACTCCTGTTAAACACGACCCATCGCAAAACCTTTTGCGATGTAATTACGTACAAACCAAATCACAATGGCTCCTGGCACGATAGTGAGTGCGCCCGCAGCCGCCAAAGTGGCCCAGTCCATACCTGATGCAGAGACAGTGCGCGTCATGATTGCAGAAATGGGTTTTGCATTAACACTGGTCAATGTGCGTGCCAAAAGAAGTTCAACCCAGCTGAACATGAAGCAAAAGAATCCTGCTACGCCAATTCCGGCTTTAATTAGCGGTATAAAAATTCGAATAAAAAACTTAGGAAACGTGTAGCCGTCGATGTAAGCAGTCTCATCAATCTCACGCGGTATACCACTCATAAAGCCTTCCAAAATCCAAACAGCAAGCGGGACGTTAAACAGCAGGTGCACCAAGGCCACCGCTAAGTGGGTATCCATCAAACCTACTGATGAATACAACTGAAAAAACGGCAACAAAAAAACGGCGGGTGGTGTCATTCGGTTGGTCAACAACCAAAAGAACACATGCTTATCACCCAAAAAGCTGTAACGTGAAAACGCATAGGCAGCAGGCAAAGCTACCGTCAAAGAAATCACGGTGTTGATGGCCACGTAGATTAAGCTATTGATGTATCCCGAATACCAAGCAGGATCTGTCAAAATTGTTTTGTAATTTTCTAAAGTGAAATGGTTAGGAAATAAAGAAAACCCCGCAACAATTTCATTATTTGTCTTGAACGACATATTGATCATCCAGTAGATGGGCAACAGCGCAAAAACAATATAGAAAATTAAAAACAGAGTACGTTTTTGAAATTTGGACTTATTCATGACCGCCTTCTTTTTCTGCAGTGCCTACGCGCTGCATCCAGTTATATAAAATAAAACAAAACAGCAAAATGATTAAGAAGTAGATCAGCGAGAACGCGGCGGCTGGCCCCAAGTCAAACTGCCCTACAGCTTTTTGCGTTAAAAATTGCGATAAGAACGTTGTAGAGTTACCCGGCCCACCGCCTGTGAGCACAAAGGGCTCGGTATAGATCATGAAGCTGTCCATAAACCGCAGCAACACAGCAATCATCAGCACACCGCGCATTTTGGGCAACTGCACATACCAAAACACAGCCAATTTACTGGCGCCGTCAATACTGGCGGCTTGGTAATAAGCATCGGGAATCGAACGCAGGCCAGCGTAGCCCAGTAAAGCCACCAGAGGTGTCCAGTGCCACACGTCCATGAGCAGCACCGTAAGCCAAGCATGGGTAGCATTGCCTGTGTAGCTGTAGTCAATACCTAGGCCTAGCAGCGCTGCGCCCATCAGACCAATATCAGTACGTCCAAAGATCTGCCAAATGGTACCCACCACGTTCCAGGGAATCAGCAAAGACAGCGCGACGATAACGAGGGTGACGGATGATTTCCAGCCCTGAGCAGGCATGGACAGGGCTAGCAATATGCCCAATGGCAATTCAACCAACAGCACCGACAGCGAAAAAGTAATTTGCCGCAATAAAGCGCCATGCAGCTCTTCGTCGCGCATCACGTTCGCAAACCACTCGGTGCCTACAAATACCCGACGTTCAGGTGAAATAATGTCTTGCACAGAATAGTTCACTACCACCATCAGCGGCACGATGGCCGAGAAGGCTACGCAGATGAGCACTGGAAGTATGAGAAACCAAGCTTTTTGGTTGACGGGTTTGGTAGTGGTGCTCATGGCACGATCTCCTCATTTTTATAAATACAAGTGTGTTCGCTCATGACGCGCAACCAAATCGTCTCCCCAATGCTGTACTCGGCTGCTAGGGTCGATAAACGTGCTTTGACGGTAAACCCCAGCGTGCTGGCGGTCAAAATAATGTGGGTGCCCACGTCTTGCAGTTGGGTAAGCAGCATGGGCAGTGCACCTGCCGTATGCGCCGCTACCGGCTGTACATATTCAGGACGGATGCCTAATTTGATGTCGCCATCGGGCATGCTACGTCCGTTGGGCAGAGGCAAGCTCAAACCGGCTATGCGCACATTGTCCATCTCCACTTGGCCGGGCAAAAAGTTCATGCCGGGCGAACCAATAAAGTGGCCTACAAAAGTGTGGCTAGGCCGCTCAAACAAATCAGCTGCTGAACCCATTTGCACCGCGCTGCCACGGGTCATGACCACCACTTGATCGGCAAAAGTCAGTGCCTCAATTTGGTCATGGGTCACATATATCAGCGTGAGCTTGAGTTCGTGGTGAATTTGCTTGAGTTTGCGGCGCAGTTTCCACTTTAGGTGCGGGTCAATCACGGTGAGCGGCTCGTCAAACAGCACGGCTGACACATCAGGTCGCACCAAGCCGCGGCCTAGGGAAATTTTCTGCTTGGCATCAGCGGCTAAGCCTGCTGCGCGGTGGTTGAGCTGATCGCTCATCTCTAACATTTCCGCAATTTCGCCTACACGTTTGTTAATTTTTTCTTTCGGCACATTTCGATTGCGCAGTGGAAATGCCAAATTATCAAACACTGTCATGGTGTCGTAGATCACCGGGAACTGGAACACTTGGGCAATGTTGCGCTCTTGTGGCGTAGCGCGGGTTACATCCTTGCCATCAAAACGCACACTACCTTGTGATGGAGCTACTAGGCCAGACATGATGTTCAGCATGGTGGTTTTTCCGCAGCCTGAAGGGCCGAGCAAGGCGTAGGCACCACCATCTTCAAATGTCATCTTCAGTGGCAACAGCGCGTAGTCGCTATCTTGCTGTGGGTTATTGCGGTAGGCGTGGGCCAAATCGAGTTCTATGCATGCCATATCAACGCTCCAAGGTGTGCGTTGGGGCCTGCACCAGCAGACCACCCGCATCGAATAAATACACCTGCGACGGCTGCAGGTACAAAGTGACTGCGCTCCCCAAGTCAAAGTAATGCACGCCAGTGAGCTGTGCCACCAGCTCACCTACCGAAGTTTCCACATGCAGATAAGTGTCTGAACCTGAAATTTCGGCCAGCTCTACCTTGCCCGCAATGGCCACGTCGCCAGCGTGCTGCTGCGTGCGCAGCACATTGGCACGCACGCCCACAGTAAATGCGCGCGAGGCATTGGCTGGAGCGGTGATGCCGACCAACGGCCCGCCATCGAGCTGGATGCCTTGCGCTACAGCGGTAGCACTCACCTGGTTCATTGGCGGATCGCTGAAGGCGCGAGCTACGCGTAGTGACTTTGGCTTGTGAAACACCTCGGCTGTAGGGCCGTACTGCAGCAGCTCGCCGCAGTCCATAACGGCCGTGTGGCCACCCAGCAGCAAGGCTTCGCCAGGCTCGGTCGTTGCGTAAATGACGGTGGAGTCACCTGCGGCAAACAGCGCGCTCAGTTCTTCACGCAGTTCTTCGCGCAGCTTGTAGTCAAGGTTCACCAGGGGTTCGTCCAGCAGCATCAGCGGCGCTCCTTTGGCCAAGGCCCGCGCTAGCGCCACCCGTTGCTGCTGCCCGCCCGATAGCTCAGCCGGGTAGCGATCTAAAAACATGTCAATGTGCAGCTTGGCCGCCAGTTCAGCTACGCGTTGGTCAATGTTTTTCTCGCCACGCAGCTTGAGTGGCGATGCAATGTTGTCGCGCACTTTGAGTGAGGGGTAGTTGATAAACTGTTGGTACACCATGGCCACATCGCGCTCGCGCACTGGCATACCAGTTACGTTATGCCCATCAACCATCACTTTGCCTGTGCTCGGCATATCTAGACCCGCCATGATACGCATTAAGCTGGTTTTTCCCGACTGCGTAGCCCCTAGCAATACAGTAACAGCACCAGGCTTGGGCGTGATCGTCATGTCATAGAGCCAACTTTGTGACCCTACTTTTTTACTGACCCTATCTAGACTTAATTGCATTGTTTTCCTTTTTCCGTCATTTCTCTAAACAATTTTTTCGATTTTGTGTATTATTGTTCGTTTATATTCTTTTTTGCTCGGTGTTTACCCTAATTTATCATCATTTTCTTTCGTTTCATTCAATCCAAACACTTCTTTTGATTGACAATAGCCAAATGAACCTCAATCCAAGACAGCTCAATCTCCTGAAAATCACCAATATTCAAGGTTCGGTTACGGTAGAAGTACTTGCCCAAAAACTAAACGTAACTTTGCAAACTGTGCGCCGCGATGTACAGCGTTTGTCTGAAGAGGGTTTATTGACTCGTTTTCATGGCGGTGTGCGTGTTCCTAGTTCAACCACTGAAAACTTAGAATACCAACAGCGCGAGAGTCTGAATGCGGAGGCTAAAGAACGTATAGCAAGATCGATCGCAGCGGCGATACCTAACGATTGCGCTTTGATGTTGAACATTGGCACGACTACAGAGGCCGTTGCCAGAGCATTAATGCAGCACAGCGGTTTGCGGGTAATCACCAATAATTTGAATGTGGCGGCCATTGTGAGTGATAACCCTAGATGCGAAGTCATCGTCGCTGGTGGTGTTGTTCGTGCGCGTGATCGTGGTATTGTTGGAGAAACAACGGTAGATTTCATTCGACAGTTCAAAGTTGACATCGCCGTGATCGGCATATCAAGCATCGAATCGGATGGCTCACTACGTGATTATGATTACCGCGAGGTAAAAGTTGCGCAAACTATTATTGCGCACGCCCGCGAAGTTTGGTTGGCTGCCGACACCAGTAAATTCAATCGCCCAGCCATGGTTGAGCTAGCCACACTGTCGCAAATAGACCGCCTGTTCACAGATGCGCCGCCCCCTGAGCCGTTTCCACACTTGCTTGACCAAGCCCAGGTGCGCTGCGATGTTGTGTAACGTGCATGTGCATGTCACCCCTATTAACTTTCATTTAAAGCCATGACCTACCTACTCGCACTCGACCAAGGCACATCCAGCTCGCGCAGCATCGTGTTTGACAGCATGGGGCAAATCGTCGCTTCGTCGCGGCGAGAGTTGCCTCAAATCTTCCCACAGCCAGGCTGGGTGGAGCACGATCCGATGGAGATTTGGCTCGGCCAGCTAGCCACAGCAAAAGAAGCTTTGCTCAAAGCAAATCTAAGCGCCAAAGATATTGCAGCCATAGGCATCACCAACCAACGCGAAACCACCTTGGTATGGAATCGCAAAACTGGTCTGCCTATTCACCACGCTATCGTCTGGCAAGACCGCCGCGCAGAGCCGACTTGTCTGCAACTGCGTGAGCAAGGCCTAGCAGAAACTATTCAGGAAAAAACGGGTTTACTGATTGATGCCTATTTTTCTGGCACAAAATTAAAGTGGCTATTAGACAACGTACCCAACGCACGTGAGCAGGCCAAGCGCGGTGAACTGGCTTTTGGCACAATTGACAGCTGGCTGATGTGGCAATTAACCAATGGCGCAGTTCACGCCACAGATGTCAGTAACGCTTCGCGCACCATGTTGTTCAATGTTCACACGAACCAGTGGGATACCGAGCTCTTAACAATATTGGATATCCCTGCTGAGCTTCTACCCTGTGTTCAAGCCTCAAGCAGTATTTTCGGTCATACGCATGCGTCAATATTGGGCTCCAGCATAGCTATTGGTGGCGTTGCTGGCGATCAGCAAAGTGCGCTGTTTGGTCAAGCGTGCTTCAAAAGCGGGATGGCGAAAAACACCTATGGCACAGGCTGCTTTATGTTAATGCACACGGGGGAGAAATTTCAAACGTCAACCAATGGCTTGCTCACCACCAGCGCTGCGCAGACATCCACGACGCCGCAATTTGCTATTGAAGGCAGCGTTTTCATTGGTGGTGCAGTCGTGCAATGGTTACGCGATGGCTTGCAAGCCATTCAAAGCAGTGGCGAAGTGCAAGCTTTAGCGCAAAGCGTGCCCGATTCAGGGGGCGTGATGATGGTTCCCGCTTTTACAGGATTGGGCGCACCTTACTGGGATGCTAACGCGCGTGGCACGATTACCGGCTTAACACGTGGCAGCACTATGGCGCATATCGCACGTGCTGCGCTTGAGAGTATCGCCTTTCAAAGCGCAGCTTTGTTACTAGCCATGAGCCGAGATGCGGTGACGGCTGGCGCAGCACCTGTCAGTGAGCTTCGCGTTGATGGCGGCGCCTGTACCAACGACTTGCTGATGCAGTTCCAGGCAGATTTACTAGGTATTCCAGTGCTGCGACCCGCCGTCACCGAGACAACGGCCCTTGGCGCTGCTTATCTAGCAGGTTTAGCTGTTGGCGTTTTCCCAAATGTAGAAGCGTTGTCCAAACTCTGGCGTGCGGAACGCCACTTTTCACCGACCATGACCCGTGTACGCGCTGCTGAAATGATGCTTCAATGGGAACACGCTGTACGCCAGGCTTCAGCAAAATAGATGCTTTAATCACTTCTTTTTTGTAGATAATTGTCGAAAATTTTTAGGATCCGCATTGAAAACCGAATTGAAAGACGAATTGAAAAACAATGCCATTGCATTCATAGGCGGTGGCAACATGGCCAGCGCGATGATAGGCGGCTTGATCAAGCAAGGCATGCCACCCAGCCGCATTTTGGTGGTAGATCCCTTTGAGCCAACGCGCGACAAGCTGTTGAGTGACTTCGGCATTCAAGCCAAATCCACCCCATCCGCAGAACTTTCAAATGCCGGATTGATCATTTGGGCGGTGAAGCCACAAGTTTTCAAAGACGCCGCGCAGCAGATTGGCAGCTATGCGCCAAAAGCGCTGCATTTCAGCGTCGCAGCGGGTATTCGTAGCAGCAGCATTGTCCAATGGCTGAATACCGACAACATCGTGCGATCTATGCCCAACACCCCCGCGCTGATTGGCAAAGGCATCACCGGTTTGTTTGCACGGCCAGCCGTAACCGCCGCGAGCAAAGCCTGGATCGAACGTGTGGTCGCCAGCATGGGCGACTTTTTATGGCTAGAGAAAGAATCACAACTCGATGCCGTCACCGCCATTTCTGGCTCTGGGCCTGCCTATGTTTTTTATTTTTTAGAGGCCATGACAGAAGCCGCCACCAAGATGGGTTTGAGCGCGGAGCAAGGCAGGCGCTTGGCGATTGCAACTTTCAGCGGCGCCTCTGAATTGGCGCACCGCTCAGACGAACCGCTAGAAACATTGCGGCAGCGTGTGACCTCTAAGGGTGGCACAACTTATGCCGCCTTAAGTGCCATGGAAGATTCGAAGATCAAACAAAGCTTTGTTCAGGCGATGCTAGCAGCCCAGAACCGAGCCAAGGAACTAGGTGATGAGTTTGGCAGCTAATAAAATAGCAGCTATAGAAACGCCAGGCTCATAGCAATCCCCACAAAAACCGTGAACCCCAACCAATGGTTTAAGCGAAAAGCTTTGAAACAAGCCTCTCGCTCGCGGTTTCGGATTAGCCAGACGTGCCAAACAACTTGAATAATGGCAACAAATAATGCTATTAAATATATAGCAGAGTAGGGATATAATTCGCCGGCCATAGTCCAAATTGACAAGTACGCAACATAGCATAATGCGATAATTAACACATCGTACCGCCCCATGGTGATGGCAGATGTTTTCATGCCGATTTTCAAATCATCGTCACGGTCAACCATGGCATATTCGGTGTCATAAGCCAGCACCCAAAACAAATTTCCGAATAACAACATCCAAGCCAATATGGGAACGGTGCCTTGAACAGCGCTAAACGCCATGGGTATGCCAAAGCTGAACGCAACGCCCAGAACAGCTTGTGGCATGGCGAAAAACCGCTTGGCGTAGGGGTAAATGACCGCGACTGCCAGAGCGGCGAACGACAACAGTACCGTCGCCCTGTTGGTCGTCAACACCAGACCAAACGCCAGTAACGCGAGCACGGCGCCCAAGGTCAGCGCTTCTTTGCTGCTCAAAGCACCGCTGGTGACAGGGCGGTTGGCCGTACGTTTGACGTGTTTGTCAAAGTCACGATCCGCTACATCATTCAAACAGCAACCTGCACTGCGCATCAGAATCGTGCCAAGCACAAAAACAATCAGCAAGTGCCAGCCAGGAAAGCCGTTTGAAGCGATCCAAAGCGCACTCAACGTAGGCCACAGCAACAAGAGCCAGCCAGCGGGGCGGTTCCAGCGGATTAAATCCAAATACAAAGCTAATTTTTTGACCATTGAAATAATATCAAGACAATCGTGTTACGCCCGGCAATTCGCAGGCGTAGATGGCGTTTCGCAGCGCGGCGATGGCTTCATAGCGTGTAAAACTGCGCCGCCAGACCAACACCACGCGACGCGTTGGTGGCTGAGCACGTTTGTCATCGGTGATCGGTCGGTAAATCACCAAGGCATCTTCTGCCTGTGATTTGGCTTTGGTTTTCTTCGTTGATTTTTCTGCCAACGCACTCGCGGGTACACTCAAGCGCGGCACCAACGTCACCCCCATGCCAGCCGCCACCATGTGCTTGATCGTCTCTAACGACGAGCCTTCAAAGCTTTTGCGAATGCCAACACTGCTGGTCGAAGAACTCGTTGCGGACTCGCCTGAAAACCGCGCAAATTCTGGACAAACTTCCAGCACATGGTCTCTGAAGCAATGCCCCGTCCCCAGCAGCAACATGGTTTCAGCTTTGAGCTGCTCCACCGTCACCACATCTTGCTTTGCAAAGGGGTGATTTGCTGGCATCGCGGCTAAAAAAGGCTCGTCGTACAAAGGCGCAACCGCGAGATTGGTATCCGGAAAAGGTTCTGCCAGGATCGCGCAATCCAGTTCCCCCGTACGCAACAACTCAAGCAGTTTGACGGTGAAGTTCTCTTGCAGCATCAGCGGCATTTGCGGCGTTTTGGCGATGACGTTTCTTACCAAAACTGGCAACAAGTAGGGCCCAATGGTGTAGATCACGCCCAGCTTCAGCGCACCAGCTAAAGGGTCTTTGCCGCGCTTGGCAATTTCTTTGATATTGGCGGCTTGCTCTAGCACGCTCTGTGCTTGCAACACCACTTCATTGCCAAGTGGCGTGACAGTGACCTCGTTCGCACTGCGCTCAAACAGCTTTAAATCCAGCTCTTCTTCCAGTTTTTTAATCGCCAAACTCAACGCTGGCTGCGAGACATGGCAGGCATCGGCCGCTTTGCCAAAATGCTTTTCACGCGCGACGGCAACAATATATTTAAGCTCGGTGAGTGTCATGGATATTTTCTAATCGCTGAATTTTACATGTGCTTATGGCCGTCAAACGAGGAATGCCCTAGGGTTTACGCTGTGTCGATCTAGTTTGACAGCTCCATAACCATGCATTAACCTTGCATTTCTTTACTGACAATCGCTTTAAAAATATGAAAAGGACGAGGCATGGCATCTAATTCTACGCAACCACGATTACTTGACATCATTTATGACCATGAAGCGTCTACCCCTAATTTGGTTTACTTAACACAACCCTTGGGCAACAACCAGGTTGTGGATTACACTTGGGCGCAAACGCTGGATCAAGCGCGCCGCATGGCTACGCATTTGAAAAGTTTGAATCTGGAGCCCGGCGCTCGCATTGGCCTGTTGTCTAAAAACTGCGCCCATTTCTTTATGGCAGAGCTGGCGATCTGGATGGCTGGCTATACCACTGTGGCCATTTTCCCGACAGAAGGTGCTGATACTGTCAATTACGTACTGGAACACAGTGGCGCCAGCCTGTTATTTGTTGGAAAACTTGATACCTGGGAGAAGCAATTGCCCGGCGTTCCTGCTGGCATACCGTGCATCGCTTTTCCGCTTGCGCCAAAAACAGACTTTGACACTTGGGATGCAATCACTTCGCGGACAGCACCCATGGGCGGACGCCCAAGCCGCAAAGGCGATGATATTGCGATGATTATTTACACCTCAGGCTCTACTGGCCAGCCTAAAGGCGTGATGCACAGCTTTGAACGCTTTGCGGCGGTTGCACAAGGTATTTCAAAACGGATGGATGATACCTACTTGGGTCAAGGCTCTGTGAACCGCGCGTTGTCATACTTGCCTTTGGCACATGTGTACGAGCGTGCGTTTATCGAAGGTTATTCATTGGTCAATGGCAAAATACATGTGTTTTTTGCTGAGTCGCTGGATACTTTTGTGCAGGACTTGAACCGTGCCAAACCAACTATATTTTTATCAGTGCCTAGGCTGTGGCTGAAATTCCAGCAAGGTGTTTCTGCCAAAATGCCGCCTAAAAAGCTTGCTCTTTTGTTGTCAATTCCTATACTCAACAAAATTATTGCCAAAAAAGTTTTGACGGGACTTGGGCTTGACCAAGTTAAAGTGGCTGCTAGTGGCTCTGCACCACTGCCACCATCAATCATTGCCTGGTATCGACGCTTAGGTTTGAATCTTTTAGAGGGTTACGGCATGACTGAAGACCTCGCCTACTCGCACACAATGACTAAAAATCAAAACCAAGTGGGCTATGTTGGCGTCCCCTATGAGGGCGTTCAAGCGCGGATAAGCGAAGCTGGTGAAATTCAAATCAAATCACCCGGTCAAATGGTGGGCTACTACAAACGGCCTGACTTGGATGCTGAAGTCTTCACTGAAGATGGTTACTTCTGCACCGGTGACCAAGGGGAATACAGCGCCGATGGCCAACTCAAAATCACGGGTCGCTTGAAAGAACTCTTCAAAACCGGCAAAGGCAAATACGTCGCACCAGCACCGATTGAAAACAAACTCAACGCCCACCCGATGATCGAGTCCAGCATGGTGTCAGGCGTCGGCCAAGCCGCTTCTTACGCCTTGGTGGTGCTGGCTGAAGGCATTCGCCCTAAATTGAGCGACCCGGCGTTCAAGGCTGAAGTAACGGAAGAAATGACCGCTTTGCTGAAGGAAACCAACAAGGGCTTGGCCGATTATGAGCAAATGAAAATGCTGGTGATCGCCAAAGAGCCTTGGTCGATTGATAACGGTTGCCTGACACCGACGATGAAAATCAAACGCACCAAAATTGAAGCTTTGGTCGAACCCGACCTTGACAAATGGTATGCCAACAAAGGCGCGGTGCTTTGGGTGTAAACCCATAGTTTGAACAACGGTGCTAGCTGAGAGTTATAGTAAGCTTCCATGCAAGGGAGCCTACTATCGAAGCCGCACCAAACACCAACCACCGCACAAACGACAGATTGGTCGAGCTGGAGATCAAAGCCAGCTACGCCGAAGACCAGATTGACCAGCTCGACAAAGTCGTTGTGCGTCAACAAGAGCAGATTGACCAGCTGATCCAAGCGATCACTGAACTGCGCCAATCCAGCACCGATGGCGGTTTAGGCGCAGCGCGGAATTTGCGCGACGACTTGCCGCCGCACTTTTGAATTTTTTCAACTTTTGAACATGCCGAGCACCCTTCTGCAAGCGCGTGATGTGACGTTTGAATTTCCGCAGCAGCCCGTATTCAGCCATTTTTCTGCAGCTGTTCCCGCAGGTATCACGTATATCGTCGGTGATGAAAGCTGTGGGAAATCAACACTACTACGGCTTTTTTCCGGCGATTTAATTCCGCAAGCGGGCAGCATGGCTATTTGCGGCATCAGCCCAACGGATAACCCAGCGGCGTACAAAAAACAGGTCTTTTGGGTTGATCCACGCACGAGCGCGCATGACCACATCTCGCCAAACGATTATTTTGACTTGCAGCGCAAGGTTTACCCTGAGTTTGACGATGCCATGCTGCTTGACCTCATTGAAGGTTTGAGTTTGAACGAGCATGTCTCAAAAGCCATGTACATGCTCTCTGCTGGTTCAAAACGCAAAGTTTGGTTGGCTGCAGCTTTCGCAAGCGGTGCGTTGGTAACTTTAATAGACGAGCCTTTTGCCGCCTTAGACAAAGCGTCGATCAACTTTTTGCTTGAACGGCTAGAACGTGTCGCTCAGAATACGAAACGCGCTTGGGTTATTGCAGACTATGAAGCACCACAAAACTTATCCGCCATTGTGACGATTGATTTAGACCTCTAGCCGGCGTATTTATTGCTTAAGGCGCTATTTAATAAGTAGCAAATTAGATTCGCAATATCAAACTTTTCACTAAATTTTCCGTTTCAACCTACCCACTGTAGCCGTTGACACTGGCACCACACCTTCCGCGTGGCGCTGGTTGTTGCACAGCTCGTGGCTGATGGCCAGGTTTTCGGCATGGCTGTTACCGCCTTCACGCTTGGGTGTGATGTGCTCAAGCGTAGCCGCTTCGGGCAGCACATGCTCACCACACACCCAGCAGGGCACCACGCCGTGCAGCTGCCGCGCCACGGCTTTGTACATTTTTTCTCGGGTTTGATTCAATCTGCTCATGCAGTGGCTTTCTTAAAGATTCTCAACCTTTGGCAACCGCGTCATACACTTTTTGCTTGTACTCAAACCAAAATGGGTTCCAAAAACCCCAATGGCGCTGCGTCATCACTACGCCGGAATAGCCAGTGCTGGGCGACACCCACCAGTGCGTGCCACCCAAACCGCCCCACTGAAATTCTCCAGTCGGTGAATTGGGTTGAAACTCTGAAGCGCTGCGTGTCACCGCCCCACCCAGGCCAAATCCCAAGCTGGGGAACGCTCCGACATTGGCTACGTGTATGCAGCGCTCTGGCGGCAACTGGTCGCGCAACATTTCAGCAAGAGTTGCTGGCTTGAGGTAAGTGCCAAAATTTGGCGTTAATTGCTGCATCAAGCGCAGCATATCTGCCTGCGTCGTGACCACGCCACTGCTGCCGGCTTGACGTGGCACGGGTTCTAAAAATGCGTTTGGCCAAGGCATGTTGTCCAAACGTTTGAGGCCAGGCTTGTTAGGCTGTTTTGCATCCCCGATATAGAGCGCCGTAAAGCGTGACACTTGCTCAGGTCGCAGCACGTAAGTGGTATCAACCATGCCAAGCGGCGCGAAGAGTCGTGTTTTAAGCGCATCTGCATAGCCCTGACCTGTCACGATTTCAACCAAGCGAGCCAACACGTCGGGAGCCATCGAATACTCCCAGCCCTGTCCAGGCTGGTAGATGAGTGGCAAGCTACCAAGTTGATCCATCAGCTGCTCTAAAGTCGTATCATTTTTACGTGCGCCTGATGCGTGATAAGCGTTAAAAATCATGCTCCCCATGTCAAACACGCCATGACTCAAACCAGCTTGATGGCTGAACAAATGCCGAATGGTGATATCGTTTTGCAAGGCTTCTGTGTCATCCAGGGTCGTCGCGTTCGGCTTCAAAACGCGCACCCTGCCAAACGCTGGCATCCACTTTTTGATAGGGTCATCAATAGAAAAATGGCCGTCGTCCGCCAATTTCAACACCAACATGGAGGTCATGATTTTGGTGTTTGAATACGCGCGATGGATATGGTCAACCCGCAACGCTTCGCCACTTTCCATGTCCGCCATGCCTGTGCAAAAGGCATCAACGACCTCACCCTTGAACATCACGGCGGCAGAAACGCCTGCCAATAACCGCCCATCGACTGCGTTTTGTAATACAGAATGAGCCGCCGTGAAATCTATTTTTTGTGTCGTCATCCAGCCATCATACTGAATGTATTTCAAGCCTTCAAATACTCCGCCTTACCGCCCAACCAGCGCTGCACGTGCTTCTGCGCGAGCGCTGGGTAGTGATCCAACATGACGGGTGCAAGTTCCCTGGCCCAGTCCAGCAATTCAGTATCCGTCGCCAAATCGGCAAAGCGCAGCAGCGCCGCGCCCGATTGCCGCGCCCCCAAAAACTCGCCAGAACCGCGAATCTCCAAATCCCGCCGCGCAATCTCAAAGCCATCGTTCGTTTCAACCATGGCTTTGAGCCGCGCGCGGGCGGTTTCGCCCAAGCGGGGCGCGTCGCCGGTGGAATACAGCAGCACACACACCGACGCCGCCGCGCCGCGACCGACCCGGCCGCGCAGCTGGTGCAGTTGTGAGAGGCCAAAGCGCTCAGCATGCTCGATCACCATCAAACTGGCATTGGGCACATCCACGCCGACCT
>JAYUCJ010000221.1:0-1106 GCA_043740415.1 Polaromonas sp.
TTGCGATATGTTCTGCCCCGTTGAGTTAAAAAAAGTCCTCAACCTTTAACGGTAATTTTTTAATCGGAGTGTTTGTATGCAAATGAAATTAAAACTGACGGTCGTTGCGGCTTTGGCCATGGTGGCTGGTTTGGCATCTGCCCAGGACGCAATCGTCAAAATCGGCCACGTCGCTCCCATGTCTGGCTCGCAGGCGCACTACGGGAAAGACAACGAAAACGGCGTCCGCATGGCCATTGAAGATCTGAATGCCCAAAACATCTCTATTGGCGGAAAAAAAATCAAATTTGAAATCGTTGCTGAAGACGATGCTGCTGATCCGAAACAGGGCACGGCAGCGGCACAAAAGCTGTGCGACTCCAAAGTGGCTGGCGTTGTCGGTCATTTGAATTCGGGCACCACCATCCCTGCGTCGAAGGTTTACAACGATTGCGGTATTCCGATGATTACCGGTGCTGCGACGAACCCCAACCTGACCAAGCCTGGCTACAAGAATGTTTTCCGAATCATCGCCAACGACAACGCGCTGGGCGCCGGTTTGGCTTTCTATGCGGCTGATGCACTGAAACTGAAGAAAGTCGCGATCATCGATGACCGCACGGCTTATGGTCAGGGCGTGGCTGAAGTCTTCAAAAAGACCGCAACGGCCAAGGGCATGACTGTTGTTGACGAGCAGTTCACAACTGACAAAGCCACTGACTTCATGGCGATTCTTACCGCTGTGAAAGCCAAGAATCCTGACGCTATCTTCTTCGGCGGCATGGACCCGCAGGGTGGTCCCATGCTGCGCCAGATGGAGCAGTTGGGCATGAGCAACGTCAAGTATTTTGGCGGTGACGGCATTTGCACGGCAGAGTTGGCCAAACTGGCCGCTGGCGCAAAAACCATCGGAAACGTGGTCTGCGCTGAAGGGGGTGCATCGCTGGCAAAAATGCCGAGCGGTGACGCCTGGAAAAAGCGCTATGACGCCAAGTACCCCAGCCAGTTCCAGGTTTACAGCCCGTACACCTACGACGCCACCTTCGTTTTGGTTGACGCCATGAAGCGTGCCAATTCGACTGACCCCAAGGTCTACACCGCAGAACTTATCAAGTCCAACTTCAAAG
>JAYUCJ010000222.1:0-1104 GCA_043740415.1 Polaromonas sp.
GGCGCCATGATTAGGCAATATGGGGTGCCTGGGCACATACAAGTGCTATCCCGTTTTGATGCAGATTCAAGCATCAAGGGGCATGCAAGCTACGTGCAAGCCAAAGCTGGCGACCCCAAAGCCGCCCTGGACTTGATAAGTGACTTGGCGTTAGCTTGGCTCTTAGGTATGCAAGATCGGTTTTCATCGAGGTGTACTTTTGTGGCCCCGCACGCCAAGGAGGTTTCTGGGGATAATGCGCTTCCTCAAACGCTGGCAGCAGTATGCGCGCTGGTATACAGCGGCAAGGCTGATACCAGCGTGGTGCAGACAGACCGTGTGTTCCACACCGGAGCAGACCCGATGGAGCGCATGGCAACACGCGCAGAATTTGAAGGCGAAGTTGTGGCTGGCGAGCGTTACGTGTTGGTCGATGACGTCATCAGCATGGGAGGGACTCTCGCAGAGTTGTCCAACTTTATTCAATCTCGTGGTGGTTTGGTGCATGATGTAGTTGTATTGACCAATGCAGGACGTAACAAATCGCTGGTACCAGACGCCAAAACAGTGCGTTTGCTTAAGGAAAGGTTTCACCATGACATCGTCAAAATCTTCGGAATCGAACCCGGCGCGCTCAGTGCCAACGAAGCCAGTTACCTTGTGGGTTTCAGATCGGTTGACGAAATCCGAAATCGACTCGCTAAGGCAGAGCAAGAAATCGATAACAGACTACGTTCAAAAGGCGTTTCCCGTGCGGTGCAAGGCCGTGCTGGATGAGTACAACCAAGCGCGTGCAGACGCTTGAGTGCGTTGTCAAATGCGGGCTGAGACATTAATTGGGGTCAGATTCCAATTAATTTAAGGCTTTTGTGCCTATAGCCCTTACTAATCATACGTGAGTAGCTATTAAATTAATAGTGACTGCTCCGCATGGATCGCCACGGTCTGCGGCTTCGCCTTGGTGTGTGGCCCCGATGTCAAGGCCAATTTTGCCGCCCTGATGCGCGCCGCGCAGCGTGGTGGCGCTGGACAATCTGGTGGATTTCATCGTCACATGCCTGTCCCATCCGCAGGCCGCCAACCAGACTTTTCTGGTATCCGATGGCGAAGATGTTTCGACCACGG
>JAYUCJ010000223.1:0-7276 GCA_043740415.1 Polaromonas sp.
AAATGCCGGCACCATGGAAAGAGCGCATGTCGCCCAGACGTTTTGGCGGTTGCGCCATCAAGGCTGCCGCGACGCTGGACCCGAGGTTCTTCTTGTCCAAGGGGTTGAACGGAATCACCTGACCCGTCATGCTGCGGCTTTCAGGCACAGGTTTCTGCGCTGCAACTCCCTCGCTTGCGCATTGAGCAACTGGGTTGCCGCACTGGACGAGACAACGCGGGCCAGCATCACTGCACGGAGCTGCCAAGCTGGTGCATGGATTCCGTCCATGAAGCGTGGAAGACGAAACTGTCGAGGAAAGTTTGCAGGCGCGCGGTTTCTCGCACGCTCTAATACCGCATGCCTCTATTCAGCGGCACTATCATTTCGTCGCCACCCGGCACCCCACGGTCAACCGCCTTGAAAGTTTTGCCGCTTGATCCAAAGCTTTGCCCGTGTGACTCCGGTAAAGCTTGGCACCAGATTGACAAGCGGCCTCTCGGGGAGAAGAGCTTGTTGGTTAAAGCCAGGCTGCGTATAGCGAAACACTGGAAGCAACGCTTTCGAAGGTCTCGTGTGTAGGGTCGCAGTTCTTATTTTGAATTGATTCGGTACTCAATGTATGATGAGTTTTTATCGCTCCACTGACCATATGGGATCAAATTTCAGCTTGTTCAGAAATGTACGGCCTGTTGGGTTGACGTTGAAGCGTGAAGGACGGGCATGTCGGTAGAAATTGACTATCTTGAGCGAGTCGAGTCAGCAGAATCGCACGGCGGTGAGGTTGCCATTCATTGGGAAGCAATGACAACGAAGCATGTGGAAAATTGGCAAAAAAACATACAACCTTCAATCGCTGAGGATGATGGGCGACCAGATCGAAAATGGAACTGGTTTGTTTTTTTTGTAGGTCTTCAGATGTTCTATAACCTCCAACAGAAAAAGCCAAAATTTTTGACAGCCTTTGTGCGGCTGCCCAATGGAAATGCGGTACCTGTTGGGATGTTAATGATGCTGATTAATTATCCGCGCATTGATGGGCTGGACGGCGGGTCAGTTTTTACCTCGTATTTAACAAGCGCACCTGAAAGCGTACTTCGGCAATTTGGTGTCAAAAACTGTCCGAAGATAGGGAGAGCTTTGGTTGACTGTGGGATCGTAACGAGTTACCAAGCAGGAAAGAATGGTCATACTTGGTTGCATTGCACGCCGCTTGGGAAAGATTGGCTGGTCAACTTCTACAAAGATAAGTGTAAGTTGTACCGATTTTCGAAGCAAAAGGCACTGCCCGTAAAAAATCTAATAGTAAAAGACAATGATGGGCGGCATTTTTTTACTGACGCGCCACTTGCTAAAACATTAACAAAAGAATTGGACAGTTTTCGACCGCAACCTGTTAAAGCCCGTTAGCGTCAATAGTCAATTTTCGAAACGAGCACGCGTAAGTATAAAGAATCATCTATGAATATATCCGATCATGTTCAAAGCAGTAGCTCCTTCCCTAGTGCAGAGGAGTTTTTGGCCAAGTTGCATGAGCTTGCAGAGTCTGACATAACCGAGGCTGATATTTTCGAACGTGCGTCCAACGGAACTCTCCATGAGTTGCTTGGTCTCCCGGCAAACGCTTTCGAATCAGATGAGGAAGTCTCAGTCTACGTTCCGGTTGATGCACAAAGACCAATAACAGCAAAAGAGTTTCTGCGCGAAACCAGAGAAGTGCCGCAGGCGGATGAACATACGGGACTAGGCAAAGCGAATTCAAAAGCTGGGCATGTCGACATTAGACCTCAATCTGAACAAAGTAAGGGCCTCAAAAATCGCAGTCGCCGTGTCGATTCGCAATCAGTTGCTACTAGCTCAAACTACAACACGATTAAGGGTTTCGCTGGACGGGCACCGCTTCGGTTTTATCCTACACACTTGCGGACAAATCAAAATAGAACAGGCACCCGGCAAGCTTGAGCGCCTGTTTCTAGCCCGTGTATCAGCCTGGCCGTTAAATTGACCTGATCATGAAAGATGTGGAACTCCAAGCACCCTATGCCGACTTAGTTGACGGTCTTTTGGCGAGCACGATGCGTGCTCAGCGGGAACTAGTGTCGGCTATTTTTGAGGGTCGAAGTATTTCAGATGTCCCTGATCACGCAATCAATAGGCACTTTTCTTGGTTAGGGCTGGAAATTCAGTTGGGTGAAAACCGACATTTATTCGACGCAAGTTTGGGGCATTTTCCGTTGAGGACGAGTCCGGTTCGAAACAAGAAAGACATTCCTGCCGAAATACTTCAATGCTTGGTTGCGAGGCAAGCGCCCGATAGCACTGTTGCAGGATTCAGCGATGTCAAGCTTCGTCGCCAAACAGGTCGGAAGCCCAAGGCAGATCCCAATGACCCAGACAGCTATGTCCAATCTAGACCCACCAGAATTTCAGCTTTAGTCAGAAGTTCCTTCGACAATTTTATTGGCGAAAATTTGATTGTTTCGATGGAAGATGAAGTGGGCGGCGGTGACGAAGAAGATCCAATAGAAACGCCTCCGCAACGTAACTTTATTGTTTTGCGGTCAGCGCTATCTATCGTCTACGATTATTTAACTGTGCCAGAAATGCCTGGCACTCGTGCATATGCACTTGTTGCGCTTCGCAATTTTCTTTTCGCACAGTTCGGCATCGTGCCTGACATACAAGCTTCGAAGAGCAGTAAGCGGCCTTCCGTTTTTTCCGTCAAAGATATTGGCGAAGGCCTCTCACGGATTAACACGTCAATTCGGCCAAGGTTCTGGTCAAAAGGCGAGGACAAATTACCTCCTGAAGGTCGATTTTTAAGTGACGGTTTCCTTCGCCAATTCCTAGCGATGAAGGGACTCCTCAATTTTAGATTTACTAGCCATCAGGCATGCCTCGAATATCTCGACAAGTGTGTCCTTCGCCCAACTAAGACAAATGTTTCGCGGAAGGCAGTTTCCTCGGATAAGGGCTTGTATCAATACGAATTCTCCAAGTCCCGTTTTTTGGAAAAACTCCCTGAGGCAGGAGAAATTGTTAATGAAATATGGGGACTCCCAGTTCCGATTAGGGGTGCTGAAACGATATTTCGTGGCGGTCTGAAATTCACGTCGAATCAAGGCTTGGTGATGGCAATCCACGGGGGGCCTGGAACAGGTAAGACTTCTCTAGCTTTGGCGATGGGGACGTATTTGGCGCCGTTTGGAATTCGCGCACTCTTTATTACAGCAGAGGAAAATGAAGAGGATCTGCGAAATCGAATGACGTGGCTCGTCCCAGAGGAAATCCAACGCTTAAGTGTTTTCGCAGAGGATCCTGGAGCCGCCGTCGAGATTCAACACATTGGCATCTCATTGAGATCGAATGCGAACCTGTCAGTACTGGACGGTTTGGAAGAGCAGCTTAGAGAATTAGCCCAAACTTTGAAGGCTCGTAACCAAGAAAGAGAAAAAGACTTTAAAGCGGATGATTTTCGAATTCCCAAACCATGTAGCATCATCGTAATATTGGATGGACTGCAAGATTTGTTTGCCGCCAGTAACGAGGGTGAATACACAACTGATCGTGCACAAAATGCACGCCTATATCCTCTAATTGGAGCGCTTCGAGAACTACAGGCTCTCGTCATTGTTACTACAGGACTTGATTGGTTCGGCAATAAATCGTTGGATTATCTCGTTGATGTTGCAATCCATCTTTCCCATGAGTCGATGGCAGAAGACACTGTTAAACCGCACAGAAGACTCAAGTTATCTAAAGCACGGCACCAGTTAGCTTCTGGAGGCACGCATGGGTTTCAGATTGCAGGGAGTAAGGGTGTTCGGTTTTCACCGCAAATAAATTACCAGCTTGATCGACGCACTGTATGGAAGACGCGATTACCCAATGTGACTGAGGTAAAGAAAGTAGTGCGACTGGTTGCCCGGTGGTCGGCGTTTGAGCGATATGCAGAGAATATCGAATTCAAAAAGATGGTACCAAAGCGTGATGATTTTTATCACTCGCCTTTTGGCCCAGATATCTTCAATGGATCGCACATATTTATAAATGGACAGGGATCAGGCGGTAAGGCTGGGCTCGCGCTTAAGATAGCGATTGCGCCTAGCCAGCCAGCTGAGGCTGAGCCCCCTGATGTGGCCAAAGTCGCTCGTGGAAACAAAGTTCTAATCGTCTCATTTTTGTACCCACAGGACTACTACATGAATGTGGCAAAAAAGCTAAGACTTGCATATAGGCATGAGTACTTCAACGCTATGCCCCCGCTGGCGAGGATCAAAGTTATACATCTGTACCCTGGTCATCTCCGTCCTAACGATCTGTACAACAAGATCGAGTGGGAGTTGGATGCCGCAGAATTGGATGGTGAACCCTACACCTGTGTTGTCATCGATGGAATCCACAACGTCTTCCTTCAGTTCCCGGAAATAGAGCAGTACACCCTGTTTTGGCCTCAGATTTATAACTCGCTCCGCTCACGAGGCGTTATGACGATAACGACTCACACCATTTTGCGCGCTCCTGAACTTATAAATGGCAGTGGTGAAGCGCTGCGGATTGATGATGGGAGGTCGGAGCCGTTAAGAAATGCACTGGTGCAGAAGACTGATTTTCAGATTGAGGTAGATCCATTTTCTCCAACGAATGTCCAGAAAGAGACAGCAAGCCCAGGCGTTGAGGATCGACGGAAAAACAAATTGCTCTCGGATATGTATATGGTGAGGACTATTTCGTCTATTGGGCAAGCGATTCCGAAACAGCATGTGCTGTGGGACAGAGAGCGTTTAATTTTCATAGAAGATCCAAGTCTGCCTATCGGCGGCGAACTCTATGACAACCTTTCTAAGGGAAAAATCCTGGAGCTTTTCCCTCTGAAGTAAGTGGCTCAGTTAGTAGATGAAGCTTTTCTCAAGGTTTTTGCTATCGAATTGGCGAGAATATAAGCAAGGGTTGTAGGCACTGCATTTCCAAGTTGCCTCATTGCTTGGCCCCAAGAGCAATCAAAAGAGTAATAGTCCGGAAAGGCTTGAAGTCGTGCACACTCTCTGACCGTGAAATAGCGGACGCTCCCGTCGGGTCGAATTTGCATGTTTTCCCCGCCGGGTACGCCATGAACACCTGCTTTTAGCGTTTTAGCTGGTAAATCTAGTGAACTGCCTGTATGGCCGACGTACGCACGTGCGCCCGAGATGTATGTGTGTTGATTGTGTGTCAGTGCTAAGCGGGGATGTAATTGCGGGTCGGGCAAATCACTCAGCGCATCACGTACCGTCAGCCACGGTAAAGTCATCGGAGTAACTCTTAAAGAATGAGCCCTTGCTTGGCCGCGACTATGTTGGGGAATGGATCTGCTGTTCACCTTGTTGTGCTTCCAATACGATCCGGAACGCCACTGCGCCCATAGCAGCGCGTCATGCGAGTGACTTGGTAAGGGGAAAGACCACTCAACCTCAATATCATCGCGAAATCCCGCAATAAAAACTCTTTCCCGTCGCTGAGGGACTCCAAAATCGGCCGCATCGAGGCATTGAATAATTATGTTGTAGTTCAAGCCTGATCTGGAACCACTTGTTTCGTGTCTCTCCAACCGCACCAAGTGACTTCGCAGCGACTCTCCACCACGAATTTCGACCTCAGGATGCCGCAACTGTAGTCTGACATACTCGAGATAAGGTCTGATTTTTGCCCTCATTAAGCCCTTTACGTTCTCCAACAGAAACACTTTTGGTTGAACGGCTCTAACAGCTCGGATCGCCTCGGGAAACATGTCTCTCGGGTCTAAGCTTGATTGCCCCTTGCCCCCAAGTGAAAAAGGCTGGCACGGCGGGCCCCCACACAAAATGTCTACTGACTGTTTAACTGTTGCGTAGTCGAACTGCCTGATGTCAGACTGAATGATCGGCCAACGTGTATTTTCCCGCAGCGTTGCACAAGCTAGAGGATCTCTCTCTATCACGCCCACGTGCTGAAAACCGGCTTTCTCAACACCTAGAGCGAGTCCTCCAGCGCCCGCGAAAAGTTCCATGGATAGCAATTGGAATTACTCCGTTTCAATGGCAACCAGCATTTCAATGTTCTCGTGCTTATCGGTTCGTTGGCTTAGAAAGTTTGCGAATGCACCAGCCAAAGCGAGGCCTGTGTCATGGTATTTTATCCAGTATTTTTGAGAGCGCAGACTACAATGGAGAGCTATGGCCGTCAAACCTCAATCAGAATATTCCGAAAGCTCGATCCGGGTCCTCAAGGGGCTGGAGCCCGTCAAGCAGCGGCCGGGCATGTACACCCGCACCGACAACCCGCTGCACGTCATCCAGGAGGTGCTGGACAACTCGGCCGACGAGGCGCTGGCAGGGTTTGGCAAGAAGCTCAAGATCATTTTGCACACCGATGGCTCGGTCACGATTGAAGACGATGGGCGCGGCATTCCGTTTGGCCTGCACCCTGAAGAAAAAGCACCGGTGATCGAGCTGGTCTTTACCCGTCTGCACGCCGGTGGCAAGTTTGACAAGGGCAAGGGCGGCGCTTACAGCTTCTCGGGTGGTCTGCATGGCGTGGGCGTCAGTGTCACCAACGCCCTGGGCAAGCGGCTCGAAGCCACCAGTTACCGAGAGGGGTCGGTGGCCCACATCGTGTTTGAGGGCGGCGACGTGACCGATCCGCTGCAGGTGCGCAAAGCCGTCATCGGCGATCAAAGCGCGGCGGGGGAGGGCCTGCGCGACCGTAAGTCTGGCACCACGGTACGCGTCTGGCCCGATGCCAAATATTTCGAGAGCGTGGTGATTCCCATGGCCGAGCTCACGCATTTGCTGCGCAGCAAGGCGGTGCTGATGCCTGGCGTGACGGTGACGCTGCTCAACGAGAAGACCAAGGAAACCCAAAGCTGGCTGTACAAGGGTGGATTGGCCGACTACCTGATGCAGACCTTGAATGGCGATCTGGTCATCCCCCTGTTTGAAGGCGAAGGTTTTGCCGATGCCCAAAACGACAATTTTGCCGACGGCGAAGGCGCGTCGTGGTGCGTTGCTTTCACCGAAGATGGCCAGCCGGTGCGCGAAAGTTACGTCAACCTCATCCCCACGAGCGCGGGCGGCACGCACGAGAGCGGGCTGCGCGATGGCCTGTTCACGGCGGTGAAAAGCTTCATCGAGCTGCACAGCCTGCTGCCCAAAGGCGTCAAGCTGCTGCCCGAGGACGTGTTTGCCCGCGCCAGCTATGTGCTGAGCGCCAAAGTGCTGGACCCGCAATTTCAGGGACAAATCAAGGAGCGGCTGAACTCGCGCGATGCCGTGCGGCTGGT
>JAYUCJ010000224.1:0-7262 GCA_043740415.1 Polaromonas sp.
CATCGACGACGCACGCATGAAAATGCACATGCTCGTTCAGGCTGGAGCCAAAGCGGTGAATGAAGGCGACAGCTCCGATGTGCAGGGCTGCTTTGTCCACATTCGCCGCACCTGGGCTGAGAGCCTGCAGGCTTTGCGCGATGACCCTCAGAAAAATGCGCAGCACCATGTTTAATACCGCCCCATCCCGTTGCATGAAGTCGCGCAGGCGCTTCGGAACAGACAGCACCCACTGGCGCACCGGCAGATGGGGGAAGACGTGATCGCTCAGGTGCGCCGCCGTCTCCACCATGCGACGGGTGTTGCACGAGGGGCATACGCCTCGGCCTTTGCAGGAGAAAGCCACGAAGTAGTCGTGTCCACAGTCGCCGCAGCGGGCGCGGGCAAAGCCGTGGGCAAAGATGCCGCATTCGGGGTATTTGCGAAACGCCTGGCGCACATATGGCTTGGGGGGTGCGGTGATCGCCCTGTCCGTCGAACTGGCCTGCACTGGCGAGCTCAAGCCATGTTTCGTAGTGCTCGGCTATTGGTACAGCAGCGTGCGCTCAGGATGGCGCGGGTTGTAGAGTTTGGGCTTAGATACGGCAGGCATAAATACTGTGTAACTAGTGCCTGGCAGAAAACCCCCATTTTTTAGAAAACGGATATGCCAGAATTTCAGCACATGGGGGTTTCCTTGCTGCTTGACCCGGAACTTGTGATGAATTTTCAGTCTCCAGATTCGCAGCGCGATTTTTTGCCTGTTTGCGCCCGAGCTTCATCCCGGAGTCTGAATTTTCTGACCCCAATAAGTGAATCTGTTGGCGTTTGCTACGCCGCGAGTCGATGTCTGCGGTCCCGATAAGCATAGTTCTTCTTTCTGTGCTCACGCTGAATGTCTTGTTGCCACAGGATGGCGCCAATTCGGTGAATGTTTCTGGCCAGCACGGCCAAGGCCACATAGCGCTTGAAGCCATCAATGCCATGATCCGGGCAGACGTCTAGGCCATGCACTTCCAAACCATTTATGGCTGACTCCACCGCAGAATGCGCTCTGCGCGCTTTCACAAACTCAGGCGCCTGCTCTTCTTCCTGAGCGGCCTTGCTCAGTTTGCCTTTGCGGGGCAAGACCACCAGTTCCAAGTGCTCTTTCAACGCGATCTGGTTGTCCTTGGAGTGAAAGCCTTTGTCAAAACTGCAGGCGTTCAAATTTGGGAATCGCTTTTGCGCCTGGTTCACCATCTGCACTGTCACTGAATCATCAGTCTGGTTTTGCATGACCTGGTGGTGCAGGATGAATTGATACTGGTCTTCCAGAATGCACACCTTCACTCCAAGTTCGACGGGAACTCCTGCTTTGCCTTTGCTGATCCACTCGGTGTGGGGCTCAAATATCGAGAAGACCTTCTCCTCGTGGGCGATGACTTCACCCTGGATGACACGCCGGCGAATCTGGTCGATCTGGCGATCAGCGTGTGCCATGAAGCCTTCGATTTCTGTCTTCCTGACCAAATCGAGGACATCGCTGATGCCCTGTTTTTCGATGGCTGCAAGCGTCTGGCGAGAGCGCTCCAGGTAGGTTTGCGCAACAACCAGATAGTCTTGATGCGCCTCGATGATGAGGGCCTGATTCTTTTCTGCTTGCTCTGGCGCCTTGGCTTTGCTGCGCTTTTTGTTCTGCGCCGTGCGCATCGCACGCTTGACGTGATTGACGTTGTAGTTGTGTTGGCGCCACCCACCCATGCCAAGGTCTTCGCACCATTGCGCCGTGAGGGTGATGGTCTTGCGCATGGCATCACACAACAGGTTGATGTCGGTGGGAAAGTGCACATCGGTTTCAACCACAAAGGAGTCGCAGCGCCCACGCAGCGCTGGTGTGTCTTTTTCTTGACCAGATTTGCAATCCAACAAGAGCGCATGCCCGGACTTGACCACCAACTGATTGATCTCATCGAGTAGCTCCGGGGTGAGCAGGCTGACGTTGTCTTTGAGGGTTTGGAAGTGGTAGCGGACATCTTCGAAAGCGCCATGGCCGAGCATCTCGCGCAGGGTTCTATGTTCGCTCACGAGTTCGTGCAGTCGGTCGTAGTCGATGTTGATGTCAAGGCGGATGACACCGCACACCAGAATCGTCCACAGGGGCATGCCCGGGCGTCCGTTGTCTTTGGCTACTTTGGGTGCTACCTTGTTTTGCAGCAATTCGAAGATGGCGCTGCGCAGGCTCGGGTTGGTGTAGACGTACTGCAAGCCTTTCAAAATCTTGGGGATGTCGTCGCGTGATTTTGTGTTGAAGGTGATTTTGGAGATGTCGACTTCACCAATGGTCATTTGTTCATTCTGGACGACGCGCATGGCTTGTGATTTCTCTCTCAAAAGTGGGCTGTTTTTGACTCTCTCTCATTAACGCTTGAGAGGGAAAACGTGTTGACTTTTTTGCTCACAATGTTGAAGTATTTCTTGCGTAAATTGAACCCCATTTGCGTACGAAGATTTTGTCAAAAACCCAATCAAAGTCCACTTGGCGGCAGAAATTCGCATCAAACAACGATTTTCTGAAAATCTTCGTCTCGAAAAACTGCATCGCCGCCATTGGGAGAGTGCGGTTTTCGGTCAAGCACTAACTACACGGGGTATCCCTTTAGCTCCACAGAAAGAGGTATGAGCCCGTCAATGGGCCGACAGAGCACCTGAAATTTCTCGACATCATTCCTTGGCTGATTTGTAGCCTTGAACGCCATGAAGGCTCGCCTACTGCGCTTGCGGTGCGGATTGCAACGATGCACTCGGAAAAGTAACTGTGGAGCTAAAGGGATACCCCGTTTAAATGCACAGTATTTTGCGGCATCCGGGTTGGCGAAGAAGGCTGGACCGACAAGCTGAAAAATTTCTTCAGCGCCTGATACATTGAGAGCGCTTGAATGCTATGTAATTTATAGCTTGTCACGCATGTATCTAAAGCGCTGGAGGCCGATTTGATGCCTGTAATCGGCCCGTTTTAGGGTGTTTTCAGGTTCCAGGTTCTAGGTACCAATTTTTCCGGGTATGACGATCCAGCGTGCGCTTAAAGGATTCAGCCTGGCGTCTGCCAACACGCTATTGACGCTACTGACAAATACAAAAAAGCCGCCCTAAGGCGGCTTTTTGTATTGGCGGAACGGAGTCATTCACATCATGTCCTAAAACACGCATGGATATTGGATCAAACACCAAGTTCCCCTCCCTCATGCCCCCAAATGCGCCCCCAGAGGACATAGACGCGGCAATCAACTGGCACTTTGCGCGGCATGCCGCTTCAAGCGTTCGGACTATTCTTCCCCAAGCCCACTTGATGCTTGAGGATCAGTCCCAATAAAGTTTGCCGAACGTCAGTCAATCTTGCAACAGTTGCAGCCCTAACCGGCAAAACACCCCCGTCATTTAAATACATCCGAATTGCACCAACATACGTAGCGATCTCGTCCTCAAAAGATTCCAGTTCAGCCTCAACTTGAGCTAATAGCCCACCAGACAGCAATTCAAGTGTTTTGAACCCAGGTTTGAGCCTTAACAATGTTGTGTGATATTGGCCGTACCATGTTTCCACCGCAGCCTCGGATAGGGTAGCATCTGTCCCGTCAGGAAGCTCGGCAATAACATCGGATGAAAGCTTGACAAAAGGCTCAATAGACGCAGGCGAAACGATTTTCCGCAACCAAAACTCGTCCTGAATTGATTGTTCACGAGCACGCGCATCCTTCCGTTTATTGTAGAACACCGCGTAAGCTGACAATCCCAATGCAATGAGGCTTATAACTATCGACGGCCCAGCTACAAGAAGCTTGTCAATGACACTATCAGGAATCGGTCTGCAAATTATTACGGCATGACTTGCCGTCACGTTCACTGAACCACATTCAGCAGGCAGTACGAAAGGCGTCACTAAGGCTACTTGAGCTAAACCGACTGGAGGTGTCGGTGTGGAGGAGCTTGCACTTGCCGGTTTAGCTGGCAACGCAACCGCTACTGACTGAGTCATGAAAAAAGCTTGCGGGTTTCCAAAGCGTAAGAGATATATTCTTCAAAATCGTTCTTAAGAAACGACGGGGATTTGAAGTGAAACCGCTTCACAAAGGCGTCACGGCTACCTGCCCTTATGACGCTAGGGCCAAACATCCCGAGAAAAAAAGAACTCGTGACCGTGTAGGTGCTGTCCGGTACAGTGATCTCAACTACCTCCGAGCCATCGTCAATTTGATCAAGCTTGACTTGCCTTCGGGCGTTTTCTCCACGGGCACGACCGGCGTACACAGGTCCGTTGAATTTCGAAAAATCAATGTTCACAGCAGCGCTCATGCTTTTACTCCTGACGTTTCAGCAGTATTTTTGAGACTGAGGGGATACTTTATCACCAACATAGTACCTGGAAAGGATATCCCTTGTAGCTCCGTTACAGATTGTGCATCCGGTAACGAATGCAAGTCATTTTTGGAATTAAACGCAATATTTCCATCTGTCATAGCATATTTCCCATCAAAAACAATCCGAGTGTTCCCAGAGATCAAATTCATCACCGCTCCCCCAAAATTTCCAGCTGCAGCACACTCTTGCTGAATTTTCATGAAAAAAGTGATCAATTCAAACGATCCATATCCTCGCGTCGTCACTCCCTCGCCAAGATTTTTGGAGCTAACACCCCGTTGCAGGGCAATGATCGTAAGCAGTCGTTCACGACACCACCCTGAGGAGAAAAATCCGCGCTTCTCATGCACATCTAAATACGGCTGAACGTATTTGCGCGCGTAATGGTCTGAAGGCAGGTCATCTAGCGTTCGGGCAATGGTCTTGCCGAAATTGAAGATACAGATCTCGCAAACCCAGTTGTCTGTATTGGTATCCAGATAGCCCTGAATTGTCCAATCGTACATACCAGCATGCTCTTCAGCGTTGTCGATCACTTCACCAATGTACTTGGCCAATACACTTCTTGCCTCAGGGATCAATTCCTTTCGAATTCGCCCTAGACAGGCATTCACGTGGTCCACAAATTTTTGTGTTGTACGATTTTTTTCGTCAGTATCATTCAATCGAACGGCTCGGACGTAGTTTTTGCAGCGATGCTCAAATGTCTCTAAACGCGAGGCCACAGCTGGCTCGGGGTACTCGTGAAAAATCTTCAACCGCCGGATCACGCCCATAGCTTGTACGCGACGACGTAGTTCTGGTGTTGCTGGATATTTTCCATTCCAATTTATGCGGTGCCCAGTTCGCTTGGCCTTAGTTGTTGCTTCCTCAACAAGGACATCCAACAAGCCATTCGCAGCCAGGTCGTAGCTGAGCATTTTGCTCATGTCAATGTGAACTTCACGAACGCGAGGCCACTGCAGCTGGCACGCCAAAACCATAATGGCACGAAGAACCTCAACCGGGTTTTCAAGCACCGAAAATTTTTCTGGCACTACGAACTTTATCCGCCCTTTTTTTTCTGGCAAGACTGCAGGCAGATGCCTGCTAAGTAACTCCAGAATCGCAGAACGTGTCCCGAAGGCTCTCATTGCTGCTAGGTGTCCACTACGCTTACTTTTTTTCAACGCCCGCTCTAGCCTGCGCTCAACCCGTTCAGACTTATTTGCCCTTTTTCCTCTCAAAAAGAGGGGAACATCGACTTTTGCTAGATGACGCATTTCAAATCTATCGCACCGTTCAAAGTTTCTATTCTGTGACCTATCCTACGAGCCGAGCCGTCTTCAGGTCGTAGGCCACATCAGTAATCGACCCATCCCGAATGCGTTTAACCGCTTCGTCGATTACATGCAGCGGCACCAGGAACCATTCCCTTGGTTTCACCGAATTTCCAAATCTGTCATCGATGGTCAAGTCGATTTGCGCCGCACCAAACAAGCGGTGAAAGATGTTTTCAAGCCTAGTACGGTTCAGATTGTGAAGTTTGTAGGTCGCAACAATCTCCACGTCGGCCAAGAGATAGGTTGCATCCTTTGCCGCCCCAGCAATACGGTTCTCAACCTTGCCCCCAGTCAAGCCGATTTTGTGAATCAGTTCGCGGTGCTCTGTCACAAATGGATGGGTAGACTGGCTACGCAATACATAGATGGTTCCAGACTCAATGTCGTCAGGCTCCGCCATGCCGCCAAACAATGGGCCATCGTCCTTGCGTATCAGGCGTCGGCCCACCGGCGTATCTCCGTCCGAATATAGCGAGCGTGACAGCGAACGCAGCAGCAGGTCGCTTTCGGTACGGTTGTCAAAAATGACTCCCAGACGCGGGTTTTCGCGTCCATCCTTGGTCTTGGTACCTTCATTCATTCCGGCGACATAAGCGATCTGGCCGCCAATGATGAAAAAATCGCCCAGCTCAATACTGGCGTTCTTAACAAAAGGCTTGGCAATCCATGATCGCGCCTGGAGCCCGGCACCGGCTTCTTCAAACAAGTGTTTGAACTGCTCAAAATCCGGGCAAGGTGTTCGGTTGGCAATGTCTTCTGCTGCCTTTATTTCGACATACGGGCGCACATTTCGCAGCACGGTGATGTCGTTCTGGTCGGGAGGCTCGCCCCCCACCGCCAAGCCAATCCCAAGCTCGGCCAGCAAGGCATCTTCATCCATGTCGTCCATATCAGCCTGGATCGCATCAGGACCCGACAAAATGCCGGGGCCATCCAGTCCAGTCAGCAGGTTTTTCGCTTCGGGTAACTTGCGCAATTGATCCAGGCGCACGGCATACAGCCGCTCAAAGATGTCGCGACCATCGCCATGCAGCGGTGTGCGGCCATGGGTCTGGTGGAAACGCAGAAAGTCCTCAAAGCCCGCGATGATGCGTTCTTCACGTGGGGTTCGGCTGGCTGCCTTGAGTGGCGCAATTTCTACGCCTAAGGCATCCAACAGTTCGTCGTCGTCCAACTCAGTCATTGCCGGATTCTCCTTGCACCTGCACGGCCTTAGCCTGTGCTCGGTAACGCGTCAGTGCAGCCACGCCTTCGGCCATACGTTTCTCCCAGGCATCGGCGGAGTAAATGTCTGGCAAACGACAGCGTTCCTGCTTGAAATGCAACGCGCGTTTTGACAGTTCGCGGGCTTCCACTTCAGGAATGCTCACCTTCTTGGCGGCGGATAGCGGATAGGAAATTCAATCGCATGAGGCAAAGTATGACACGGTTTTTTGGTATCCAGGCGCCTGTGAGCCTATGGCCAATGCAGTTTGAGCCGGCGCAGTCGCTCAATAGCCAGAGCGTTGGCCGCTAGTTGGCTTTCGGTCTGCCACGCGCGCAGCCTACTCCCGCAGCGGGTCT
>JAYUCJ010000225.1:0-1093 GCA_043740415.1 Polaromonas sp.
CACGCGCTCAGAAACCAGGGCATCGACCTCGCCGTCTTGCACCATCTGCCGCATCAACGCCATGGTCTCAGGCGCAACGGTGAAGTCGCTGAACCGCGCAGCAAACCGCGCCAAACGCAGAATCCGCACCGGGTCTTCGGCAAACGCGGGGGAAACATGGCGCAGCACTTTGGCGTCTACATCGCGCACGCCACCGAAGGGATCTATCAGCTGTGTTCTATCCAGTGACATCAGCGAGTTTGCTGTAAAAATATGCTCAAATTGGCCATACAAACCATGTTCAGCCGGCGTATTTATTGCCTGAATTGCTATTGAATTAATAGTAAGATCACGCCTTGATAAATCTTGCTCCAGCGTCACATCGGGCGCGGCATGGAAGGCGAAACCGTGGTACCCAGGCGCTGTTTTGCGCTCTTGCCGCGCCAGGGCGACTTCGTCTTTGGTGACGGGGTGCAGGAAAACGGGGAAGTCTTTACCAACCGGCAGATAACCCAAATCGAGCAGCTGCTGCGGCGTTGCGCCCACAGCCACCCAGTCTCTGTCCTTCACTGGCAGCCCCAGCAAAGCGTCCCGCACCGCACCACCCACCATGTAAATTTGCATGGGGGTAGTTTAGCGGGTCAAGACATTAACTTTTTGTAGCCGTTCCTGCGTAAGTAAGGGTACAAGTAACGTTTCCTGAAGTGCCGACACCGCCTAGCTGCACAGCAAAAGTTGATGCGCCAGATGCAGTGACGCGAAATTTCACACTCACTGTAGTCGTAACGCCATTTGATACTTGTGTTTGAGACAACGTGAAACCACCATTGTCACCATCAACAGTGCCATTCGCTGCGCCGTTTGACATGGAGATATTGCGGCCATTTTGAACAGCGACATCTACTCCGCCTGCAATGCTTCCAGGAGGAGAACCGCCGCAAGTGTTTGCAGTCAAATTAAGCGTACTAATTTGATAAGTTCCGGCAAAATTAGGCGTAACGTCACCACTACTATCTCCGCCACCGCAAGCCGCCAAAACAGCGGTGATACACACCAACAACAAAACACGCAATTTATTCAACATAAAAACTCCAAAGTTAAGAAAAATTAAATC
>JAYUCJ010000226.1:0-20754 GCA_043740415.1 Polaromonas sp.
ATCCGTAAAACCGCCAGCGCGGCGATCCAGAATCTGCGCCTCAAGCACAGCAAAGAATATTATGTGCCAAGCATGTCCAGCCGTACCGTGGTGTACAAGGGCCTGCTGCTGGCAGACCAGGTCGGGGTTTATTTCAAAGACCTGGAAGACGTGCGCTGTGTCTCGGCACTGGGCCTGGTGCACCAGCGTTTTTCCACCAACACATTCCCCGAGTGGCCGCTGGCGCATCCCTACCGCTATGTGGCGCACAACGGCGAGATCAACACCGTCAAGGGCAACTACAACTGGATGAAAGCGCGCGAAGGCGTGATGTCTTCCCCCGTGCTGGGTGCCGATCTGCAAAAGCTGTACCCCATCAGCTTTGCCGACCAGTCTGACACCGCCACGTTTGACAACTGCCTTGAGCTGCTGACCATGGCCGGTTACCCTATCAGCCAGGCCGTGATGATGATGATTCCCGAACCGTGGGAGCAGCACACCACCATGGATGAGCGCCGCAAGGCGTTCTACGAATACCACGCCGCCATGCTGGAACCGTGGGACGGCCCGGCCAGCATCGTCTTCACCGATGGCCGCCAGATTGGCGCCACGCTGGACCGCAATGGCCTGCGCCCGTCGCGCTATTGCGTAACCGATGACGACTTGGTCATCATGGCGTCTGAGTCTGGCGTGCTACCGATTCCCGAGCACAAGATCGTGCGCAAGTGGCGGCTTCAGCCCGGCAAGATGTTCCTGATCGACCTGGAGCAGGGCCGCATCGTGGACGACGAAGAGCTCAAAAACCAGTTTGCGTTTGCCAAGCCATATCGCCAATGGATTGAAAATGTGCGCATCCGGCTGGACTCGATTCCGGCGCCGGCAAAAGCGGTGGACACGCCCGCGTTTGCGGAGTCCCTGTTGGACCGCCAGCAAGCCTTTGGCACCACCCAAGAAGACATCAAGTTTCTGCTGGCGCCGATGGCGACAGCCGGTGAAGAAGCCATCGGCTCGATGGGCAATGACAGCCCGCTGGCGGTGCTGAGCGACAAGAACAAGCCGCTGTTCAACTACTTCAAGCAGTTGTTTGCGCAGGTGACCAACCCGCCTATCGACCCGATCCGCGAAGCGATTGTGATGTCGCTGGTGTCCTTCATCGGCCCGAAACCGAACCTGCTGGACATCAACCACGTCAACCCGCCGATGCGTCTGGAAGTCAGCCAGCCCGTGCTGAACTTCACCGACATGGCCAAGTTGCGTGAGATTGAAAAATACACCAACAGCAAGTTCCGCAGCTACACGCTCGATATCACCTACCCGCTGGTGTGGGGTGATGAAGGCGTGGAAGCCAAGTTGGCCTCACTCTGTGCGCAAGCGGTGGACGCGATCAAAGGCGGCAACAATATTCTCATCATCAGCGATCGCTTTGTGACACCGTCCCAAGTGGCGATTCCGGCTCTGCTGGCACTGTCTGCCATCCACCAGCATCTGGTGCGTGAAGGCTTGCGCACCACGGCTGGTTTGGTGGTTGAAACCGGCTCTGCCCGCGAAGTGCACCACTTTGCGGTGTTGGCGGGTTACGGTGCAGAGGCGGTGCATCCTTACCTCGCCATGGAAACGCTGCAAGCCATCCACAAAGACTTGCCGGGCGATTTGAGTGCGGACAAAGCGATCTACAACTACGTCAAGGCGATTGGCAAGGGCCTGTCCAAGATCATGTCCAAAATGGGTGTGTCTACCTATATGAGCTACTGCGGTGCGCAGTTGTTCGAGGCGATTGGCCTGAACACCGAGACCATCAACAAGTACTTCACCGGCACCGCCAGCCGCGTGGAAGGTATCGGCGTGTTTGAGATTGCCGAAGAAGGCATCCGCATGCACCAAGACGCGTTTGGCGACAAGCCCGTGCTCGCCAACCGTTTGGACGCAGGCGGCGAATACGCCTGGCGTGTGCGTGGTGAAGAGCACATGTGGACGCCGGACGCGATTGCCAAGCTGCAACACAGCACACGCTCTAACAACTGGAGCACGTATAAAGAATATGCGCAGTTGATCAACGACCAATCCAAGCGCCACATGACACTGCGCGGTTTGTTTGAGTTCAAAATCGACCCGAGCAAAGCCATTCCGGTCGAAGAAGTCGAATCTGCCAAAGAAATCGTCAAACGTTTCGCCACCGGTGCGATGTCTTTGGGTTCGATTTCGACCGAAGCGCATTCCACACTCGCCGTCGCCATGAACCGCATCGGCGGCAAAAGCAACACGGGCGAGGGCGGTGAAGACCCAGCGCGTTACCGCCAAGAGCTCAAAGGCATCCCTATCAAGCAGGGTCAGACCATGTCTGACTTGCTGGGAAAAGACGTGTTTGAGGTTGACTACGCACTGAATGCGGGCGACTCCATGCGCTCCAAAATCAAACAAGTGGCCTCGGGCCGATTTGGTGTGACTGCTGAATACTTGAGCAGCGCCGACCAGATCCAAATCAAAATGGCGCAGGGTGCCAAGCCGGGTGAGGGCGGTCAACTGCCTGGTGCCAAGGTCAGCGATTACATCGGTAAACTGCGTCATTCCGTGCCAGGTGTGGGTTTGATCTCGCCACCGCCGCACCACGACATTTATTCGATTGAAGATCTGGCGCAGCTGATCCATGATTTGAAAAACGTCGCACCGCACGCCGGTATCAGTGTCAAGCTGGTGGCTGAAGTCGGTGTGGGCACGATTGCCGCCGGTGTTGCCAAGTGCAAGGCCGACCATGTGGTGATCGCGGGCCATGACGGCGGCACGGGCGCATCGCCTTGGTCATCCATCAAACATTGCGGCAGCCCGTGGGAGATCGGTTTGGCTGAAACGCAGCAAACGCTGGTGCTGAACCGCCTGCGCAGCCGTATCCGCGTGCAGGCCGACGGCCAGATGAAAACCGGCCGCGACGTGGCGATTGGCGCCTTGTTGGGTGCGGATGAATTCGGCTTCGCCACCGCACCGCTGGTGGTGGAAGGCTGCATCATGATGCGCAAGTGCCACCTGAACACCTGCCCTGTGGGCGTGGCGACGCAAGACCCAGAATTGCGCAAAAAATTCACCGGCAAGCCTGAGCATGTGGTCAACTATTTCTTCTTCATTGCTGAAGAAGTGCGTCACATCATGGCGCAGCTGGGTATCCGCAAGTTTGACGATTTGATTGGCCGCGCTGATTTGCTAGATATGAAACAAGGCATTGCACATTGGAAAGCCCAAGGCTTGGACTTTGCCCGCTTGTTTGCAGTGCCACAAGTGCCAGCGGATGTGCCACGCTTCCATGTTGAAAACCAGGACCACGGTTTGGAGCGCAGCTTGGACAATGTGCTGATTGAAAAGTCCAAAGCGGCGATTGAGCGTGGCGAAAAAGTCAAGTTCATGGAAGTGGCGCGCAACGTCAACCGTTCTCTGGGCGCGATGCTTTCAGGCGCGTTGACCAAAGTTCGCCCAGAAGGTTTGCCGGATGACACCATCCGCATCCAGCTGGAAGGCACGGGCGGTCAATCCTTCGGCGCGTTCCTGGCCAACGGCATCACGCTGTATTTGATTGGCGACGCCAACGATTACACCGGCAAAGGCTTGTCGGGCGGTCGTATTGTTGTGCGCCCAAGCATCGACTTCCGTGGTGATGCCGTGCGCAACACCATCGTCGGCAACACGGTGATGTATGGCGCAACCAGCGGCGAAGCGTTTTTCAGCGGCGTGGCTGGCGAGCGCTTTGCCGTGCGCTTGTCAGGCGCAACCGCTGTCGTTGAAGGCACGGGTGACCATGGCTGCGAGTACATGACGGGCGGTACGGCGGTTGTTTTGGGTAAAACCGGTCGTAACTTTGCGGCCGGCATGAGCGGCGGTATCGCCTACGTGTACGACGAAGATGGTCAATTTGCCACGCGTTGCAACACCGCCATGGTGAGCCTTGAAAACGTGTTGAGCGAGACCGAGCAAACCGCGACCATGGACAAGGCAATCTGGAACAAGGGTCAAACGGACGAGTCACAACTCAAAAAGCTGCTCGAAGACCATAACCGCTGGACCGGCAGCAAGCGCGCCCGCGAGCTGCTGGACCACTGGGATACGGCTCGTGCCAAGTTCGTCAAGGTCTTCCCGATTGAGTACAAGCGTGCTTTGGGAGAGATGGCGGCTGCCAAGCTGAAAATAAATGCAAAAAAAGAAGCTGTAGTCGGCGTAGTTGCTGCCTAAACTGCTATTAAAAGCATAGTAAATAGCATAAAAAATTCAGGAAAATATCATGGGTAAAGTAACCGGCTTTATGGAATTTGAGCGTTTGGAAGAGGGCTACAAGCCTGTGCCAGAGCGTCTCAAAAATTACAAAGAATTCGTCATTGGTTTGGACGACAAGCAGGCTAAAACGCAGGCAGCACGATGCATGGACTGCGGGACGCCGTTTTGCATCAGTGGTTGCCCGGTCAACAACATCATTCCTGATTTCAATGACCTGGTCTACCACGGTAAAACGGCAGATTGGAAAGAGGCCATTGATGTGCTGCACAGCACCAACAACTTTCCTGAATTCACCGGCCGTATCTGCCCCGCACCGTGCGAAGCCGCTTGTACGCTGAACGTGAATGACGATGCGGTGGGCATCAAGTCCATCGAACACGCCATCATCGACCGCGCTTGGTCTGAAGGCTGGGTCACACCCATTGTGGCGAAGCACAAAACGGGCAAAAAAGTGGCCGTCATCGGCTCTGGCCCAGCGGGCATGGCAGCCGCGCAGCAGTTAGCACGGGCAGGGCATGACGTGACTTTGTTTGAGAAAAACGACCGCGTCGGCGGTTTGCTGCGCTACGGCATTCCCGACTTCAAGATGGAAAAGTCGCACATCGACCGCCGCGTGGAGCAAATGCAGGCTGAAGGCGTCAAGTTTCGCTTGGGCGTCATGGTTGGTGAGCTGCCTAAAGAAGGCGCTGCCAGCAAAGTCATCAACTGGGCCAAAGAAACCATCACGCCAGCACAGCTGGACAAAGAGTTTGACGCGGTGATACTCACCGGTGGCGCAGAGCAATCACGCGATTTGCCAGTGCCAGGGCGTGAATTGAGTGGTATCCATTTTGCGATGGAGTTTTTGCCTTTGCAAAACAAGGTCAATGCAGGTGACAAGGTCAAAGACCAGCTCACCGCGACAAGCAAACACGTCATCGTCATCGGCGGCGGCGACACCGGCTCTGACTGTGTCGGCACCAGCAACCGCCATGGCGCGGTCAGCGTGACCCAATTTGAGGTGATGCCGCAGCCGCCGGTTGAAGAAAACCGTCCTATGACCTGGCCGAATTGGCCGATCAAGCTGCGCACCAGCTCCAGCCATGACGAAGGTTGTGACCGCGAATTTGCTATTTCGACCAAAGAGTTCATTGGTGAAAAAGGTAAGGTAACCGGTCTCAAAACCGTTCGGGTAGAGTGGCAAAACGGCAAAATGGTGGAGGTGGCAGGTTCAGAGCAAACCTTGAAAGCGGATTTGGTCTTGTTGGCGATGGGTTTTGTGTCACCCGTCGCATCCATTTTGGACGCTTTTGGCATCGACAAAGACGCCCGTGGCAATGCAAAAGCAGGTACGGATTTTATCGGCGGCTATGAAACCAATGTGCCCAAAGTGTTTGTCGCAGGCGACATGCGCCGAGGCCAAAGCTTGGTGGTCTGGGCGATTCGCGAAGGCCGTCAGGCAGCGCGCTCTGTCGATGAGTTTTTGATGGGCTTTAGCGATTTACCTCGTTAACTGCGCCCCCACGCTCGTCGCTTTGCGTACTTCGCTGCCCCCGAGGGGGCGATTTTCCCTAGAGGCGGCTCGTCGGGAAAATGCTTTCACAGGAGCGTCAGAAAACTCTGTAATCCCTTATGATGTAAAGGCCAGACACCCTCTGGCCTTTTTCTATTTATGACCATACCCAACTCTGAATCACTCGTTGAATTGTGTAACCTGACCTTCGGTTACGGCGAGCGTGTCATTTTGGACAACATCTCTCTATCAGTGCCGCGCGGCAAAGTTACGGCGTTGATGGGTGCGTCTGGCGGTGGCAAAACGACGATTTTGCGCTTGATTGGTGGACAAAACAAGGCGCAGTCCGGCCAATTGCTGTTTGATGGCCAAGATGTCACGCCCATGAATCAAACGCAAATCTACGCAGCACGTAGGCGCATGGGTATGTTGTTTCAATTTGGTGCATTGTTTGCTGATTTGTCGGTGTTTGAAAACGTGGCATTTCCTTTGCGTGAACACACAGATTTACCCGATGCGTTGATTCGCGATATTGTGTTGATGAAGCTCAACGCCGTGGGCTTGCGCGGTGCAAGAGATTTGATGCCCAGCGAGGTTTCAGGGGGGATGGCACGCCGTATTGCGTTAGCTCGTGCGATTGCGCTTGACCCTGAATTGGTCATGTATGACGAACCATTCTCAGGCTTAGACCCGATTTCTTTAGGCACTGCTGCGCGTTTGATTCGCCAACTCAACGATTCCATGGGTTTGACCAGTATTTTTGTCTCGCACGAGGTGGAGCAAACCTTTGCGATTGCGGACCATGTGATTATTTTGGCCAATGGCAAAATTGCAACCCAAGGCACGCCAGAGCAGGTGCGTCAGAGCACAGACCCGCTGGTGTACCAATACATCAATGCTTTGCCGGACGGGCCCGTTCGATTCCATTACCCTGGCTTATCCGTGGCAGAAGATTTCGGGAATATGGACGCAAAGCTTGCTGCAAACTCAGGAGTGAAGCGATGAGCTGGTACAAACCTAGCGATATTGGATTCACCTTGCGCGGACAATTGGCTGACATTGGCCACGGCGCGCGTTTGTTTGCGCGCCTGTTGACAACGCTGCTGGGCAGCTTCAAACGGTTTGGTTTGATACGTGACCAAATACATTTCTTGGGCAACTATTCGCTCGTCATCATTGCAGTTTCTGGCTTGTTTGTGGGTTTTGTATTGGGTTTGCAGGGCTATTACACCTTGCAGCGCTACGGTTCTACAGAAGCTTTGGGTTTACTCGTTGCGCTGAGTTTGGTTCGAGAACTTGGCCCGGTGGTGACGGCATTGTTGTTTGCTGGGCGGGCGGGATCTTCATTGACAGCGGAAATTGGTCTGATGAAAGCGGGCGAGCAAATCAGCGTGTTGGAGATGATGGCGGTTGACCCAGTACAGCGCATTTTGGCACCGCGGTTTTGGGCCGGTGTGATTACCATGCCGCTTTTGGCGGCTGTTTTCAGTGCCATGGGCGTGATTGGCGGCTGGGTCGTTGGCGTCTTGATGATAGGTATCGACTCTGGTTCGTTTTGGAGCCAAATTCAAGGTGGTGTTGACGTTTGGAAAGACGTGGGCAATGGCGTGGTCAAAAGCATTGTTTTTGGGTTTGCCGTGACGTTTATCGCGCTGTTGCAGGGCTTTGAAGCACAGCCTACACCAGAAGGTGTGTCCCGAGCGACGACCAGAACTGTTGTTGTCGCGTCGTTAGCCGTACTGGGTTTGGATTTCATGTTGACGGCCATGATGTTTAGTATTTAAGGAAAAAATCACATGCAGCGCTCTAAAAACGATATTTGGGTAGGGATGTTTGTCTTGTTAGGCGCTGCAGCATTGCTGTTTTTAGCCTTGCAGTCAGCCAATTTGTTGAGTTTAAGCTTCCAACCAACCTACAAAGTAACGGCAAAATTTGACAATATTGGCGGCCTCAAACCCAAAGCGGCACTGAAGAGTGCAGGCGTGGTGGTTGGGCGTGTGGAATCCATTACATTTGATGACAAATCATTTCAAGCACGCATTACACTGGCAATTGAGAGCCGTTATGCTTTTCCTAAAGACAGTTCGTTGAAGATATTGACATCTGGTTTGCTGGGTGAGCAATACCTCGGTATTGAGCCAGGTGCTGACGAGAAGATGCTGGCGAATAACGATAAGGTGTCTGCAACGCAATCTGCTGTTGTTTTGGAAAATCTGATCAGTCAGTTTTTGTACAGCAAGGCGGCGGAAGGGAAATCAAGCGAAGATGCGGCTGCGAAAAAATAAACTTTTCAACCTAATTTACGGATAGGATTTAACTTGAAATTTAGTTTGAGGTTGAAATTGAAAACGAAATTTATTGCTATGAAAAACTTAGCAGTACAGGCATATATCATGCCGGCTACAGCCATTGTATGCCTATTTTTGGCAGGATGCGCATCAGTTTCTGTTAAAAATCCGGTTGATCCGTGGGAGTCGTGGAACAGAAGTGTCTTTAACTTCAACGACAGTTTAGATACGGGCATCGTCAAACCCGTTGCTACGGCGTACACCACGGCAGTGCCGCATTTTGTTCGCACGGGGGTGAATAATTTTTTCAGCAATTTGACGGGTGTTTGGACGGTTGTAAACAGCACCTTGCAGTTAAAACCCCAAGCGGCTGTAGAGACATTTTTCCGTGTGACCATCAACACCTTATTGGGATTAGGCGGCGTGTTGGATATTGCGAGTGAAATGAATATCGAACGCCATACCGCCGATTTTGGGCAAACACTCGGGCATTATGGCGTGCCGCCTGGGCCTTACTTGGTGATCCCGCTTTTGGGCTCGTCAACTTTGCGTGACGCTTTGGCTTCGACGCTTATTTCTAGGGGTGATTTGGTTTGGCAGCTCAACAGCGTTGCAGCTCGTAACAGCTTGTATGCCTTGCGTTTGCTGGATACGCGCGCTAATTTGCTGCGCACAACATCGGTTTTAGAAGGTGTGGCTTTAGACAAATACACCTTCACCCGAGATATCTACCTACAGGTTCGCAGAAATGATATCTTGGACGGCAAGGAGCCACCTGCAGACCCAACTGAGATGCCTGAATTCAAAGAGAATGCGCCTGCCGTGGATGCGCCCAAGCCTAAAGTCGACCTTGAAAAGAAATCAGAGTTGCAACCGGAAGTGCCGTCGGCAGATCTACCAGTCGTTGTTGCTGAGCCGGTATCTACGCAATTTCCTGCTCAATTACCTGCGCCATCAACCGAAATTAAGCCTGAAGCAAGCCCTGTCGCTTCCGCAAGTGCCGCTCTAGATGTCAATTGAGAGCTGCTGTCCCCCATTTCAGTTTTTCAAACGTTATGAGCGCATGTTCAACCCTCTTGCTTGAAAGTTAAATTATGAACCGTGCTTTGAACCGTCGCCTCTTGGGTAGATTGTGGGTTAGCTTGCTCGGCCTGAGCTTGCTGGCGACAACTGCGCCTGTACTAGCGGCAGACATGGCTGCAGAAGCTTTTGTGAAGCAGTTGTCTGATGAGGTGGTTGAAACCATCAAAGGCGACAAATCATTCCAAGCTAGCAATATGGTCAAGCTCACCGCTTTGGTAGATGCCAAGGTGATGCCACACGTGAACTTTCGCCGCATCACCGCTTCGGCTGTTGGTCCAGGCTGGTTGAAAGCAACGCCAGAGCAGCAAAAACAGCTCCAAGAAGAATTCAAAGCCTTGCTGCTGCGCACCTACGCAGGCGCGTTGTCTCAAATCACCGATCAAACGATTGCGGTGAAACCTGTGCGCGCCAGCCCTGAAGATAATGAAATTGTGGTTCGTACCGAAGTGCGCGGCAAAGGCGAACCCATCCAACTTGATTACCGTTTGGAAAAGACGCCCGGTGTCGGTTCGGGTTGGAAGATTTACAACCTCAACGTCATGGGTGTCTGGTTGATGGAAACCTTCCGCAGCCAGTTTGCGCAAGAAATCAACGCCAAAGGTGTCGATGGCCTGATTGCAACTTTGAAAGCACGCAACCAAGCGATGGCTGGTAAATAATCAGAAGATCACATGATAACGCTTGCCTTGCCCTCACTGCTAATCCATGACCAAGCCACAGCTTGCGCGCAAAGTCTCGGTTTAGACATCCGAGCAGAAAAGGGTGAGGCCGTGTTTGTCGATGCATCCGCGCTTGAAAAGTTTGACTCATCGGCACTTGCGGTGCTGCTGCAGTGCCGGCGTGATGCCGTTGCTTCGGGCAAAAGCTTTGCGGTAACCGGCCTGCCACGCCAACTGCTCGAATTGGCAGATTTATATGGCATCAGTGAATTGCTGGTAAGTCAGCCAGGAAGTCAAGCAGGGGCGTGAAAAAACGCCTAGGCGTTAGAATCGAGGGTTAAACCCTTTAGATTCTATGTCCGCCATCTCATTTCAATCCGTCTCTAAAATATACCCCGCCAAAAACGGCTCCACCGGCTCATCACTGTGCGCACTGAACAATGTCCAATTTGATATCGAGGAAGGCGAGTTTTTTGGCTTGTTAGGGCCCAACGGCGCGGGGAAAACGACGTTGATCAGCATTTTGGCAGGACTAACACGTGCGACGTCGGGCAGTATCAGCGTGTTAGGCAGCGATGTGCAGGCAGATTTTGCCGCTTCCAGGCGTAAATTGGGCGTAGTACCGCAAGAGCTGGTTTTTGACCCCTTTTTCAATGTGCGCGAAGCCTTGCGTTTCCAATCTGGCTACTTTGGCGTCAAAAACAACGATGCTTGGATTGATGAACTGCTGCACAGCTTGGGTTTAACCGATAAAGCCAATGCCAATATGCGCCAGCTTTCAGGCGGCATGAAGCGTCGTATGCTGGTGGCGCAGGCATTGGTGCACAAACCGCCCGTCATCGTGCTTGATGAACCGACAGCGGGTGTCGATGTTGAGCTGCGGCAAACGCTGTGGCAATTCATTGCCAAGCTCAACAAGCAGGGCAGCACTGTATTGCTAACAACCCACTATTTAGAAGAGGCGGAAGCTTTGTGCAGCCGTATCGCCATGTTGAAAACAGGCAATGTGGTCGCTTTGGCGAATACGTCTGAATTGTTAAAAGCAGCGTCGTCAAATGTGCTTCGATTCAAAATTGATAGCGAATTACCCAAACATCTCGCCGACAAAGCGCGTATTACAGGTCGTATTGTGCAGTTTCCTGCACATGATGCGTTGGAGATTGAAACTTACCTCAGCGCGGTGCGTGAAGCAGGTTTAGTCGCAGAGGACGTTGAAATTCGGAAAGCTGATCTAGAAGACGTATTCTTGGATGTGATGACGCATGGGCACAGCTCTGGCGTGTCTTCGACTGGAGCAAATGCAGGAGTAAATGGGGGAGATATGGTATGAACGGTTGGCAAGCTCTTTTTTACAAAGAAATTCTGCGGTTTTGGAAAGTAGGTTTCCAAACCGTAGCCGCGCCCGTGCTCACTTCGGTGTTGTATTTGGTCATATTCGGCCACGTCTTAGAAGACAAAGTCAAGGTATATGACAACGTCAGCTACACCGCGTTTTTAGTGCCTGGTTTGGTGATGATGAGCATTTTGCAAAACGCCTTTGCCAACAGCTCGTCCTCGCTGATTCAAAGCAAAATCATGGGCAACTTGGTGTTTTTACTGCTAACGCCGTTGTCGCATTGGAGTTGGTTTGTCGCCTACGTGGGTTCAGCTGTGATCCGCGGTTTGGCAGTTGGGCTTGGTGTTTTGCTGGCGACCATTTGGTTTGCCAAGCTGAGTTTGGTTGCGCCGCTGTGGGTGATTGTGTTCGCACTCATGGGTGCAAGCATTTTGGGTGCACTGGGTTTGATTGCTGGTTTGTGGGCGGAAAAGTTTGACCAATTGGCCGCGTTCCAAAGTTTTGCCATCATGCCCATGACGTTTTTGAGCGGCGTGTTTTACTCGATCCATTCTCTGTCACCATTCTGGCAGAACGTCAGCCACTTGAACCCATTTTTCTACATGATTGATGGCTTTCGATATGGCTTTTTCGGCGTCAGCGATGTGTCGCCTTGGTTAAGTTTCGGCGTCGTCGCGGTGGCGCTAGCTACAGTGAGCGTTGTGAGTGTTTACCTGCTGAAAACTGGCTACAAAATTAGAAGTTAAAAATATGACTGCTGACGAACTAAAAAACATCATTTCAAGCAACTTGAAATGCGAACACATTGAGCTTGAAGGCGATGGCCAGCATTGGTATGCAACCATTGTGGCAGAAGAGTTTCAAGGCAAGCGCTTGATTCAGCGCCATAAGCTGGTATATGCCACTTTGGGTGAGAAAATTCAAACCAATGAAGTGCATGCCTTGTCTATGAAAACATATACGCCGCAAGAGTGGCAAGCGCAACAATAAATTTTTTTAAAAATTAAAAGCCAAATTTAGATATAAATTGTTGGCAAATACTGGAAGTAATATCGTGGACAAATTAATCATCACTGGCGGCGCAGAACTTCACGGGGAAGTTGTTATCTCTGGCGCTAAAAATGCGGCTTTGCCTGAGCTGTGCGCAGCATTGCTGTCTGCCGAGCCCGTCACCTTGCTGAATGTGCCAAAGCTTGAAGACGTCTCAACGATGTTGAAGTTGATTCGCCATATGGGCGTCGCAGCTGAGCGTGGCGCTGATGGCTCCGTGACTATTGAAGCGGGTGCCTTGTCATTGACGGAAGCGCCCTACGATTTGGTGAAAACCATGCGTGCTTCTGTGTTGGCGCTGGGCCCTTTACTCGCACGTTTTGGCCAGGCAAAAGTTTCATTGCCGGGCGGCTGCGCGATTGGTTCACGCCCGGTAGACCAGCACATCAAAGGCCTGCAAGCCATGGGTGCGGACATCGTCGTCGAGCGTGGTTACATGGTCGCCAAACTGCCGTCAGGCTGGTCGCGGCTCAAAGGCGCACGCATCACCACCGATATGGTGACGGTGACGGGTACGGAAAATTTCATGATGGCCGCTTGTTTGGCTGATGGTGAAACGGTTTTAGAAAACGCCGCACAAGAGCCGGAAATCATTGATTTGGCTGAGATGCTCATCAAAATGGGTGCAAAAATTGAAGGCCAAGGCACGCGCCGAATTCGCATTCAAGGCGTTGAAAAACTGCATGGTTGCACACACCAAGTGGTGGCAGACCGTATTGAAGCAGGTACTTTTTTATGCGCGGTTGCCGCAACGGGCGGTGATGTGGTGTTGAAAAATGGGCGCTACGAGCACTTAGAGGCGGTGATCGACAAGCTGCATGATGCGGGCGCAAAGGTTGAAGCGGTTGCGGGTGGTGTGCGCGTTACCTCAAAAGGGCGCCTCAAAGCGCAGGGTTTTCGCACGACCGAATATCCAGGCTTCCCGACCGATATGCAAGCGCAATTCATGGCACTCAATGCAGTGTCTGAAGGCGCCTCCAAAGTCACAGAAACCATCTTTGAAAACCGTTTCATGCATGTGAATGAACTGGTGCGTTTGGGCGCCAGCATCGCCATCGACGGCAAAGCGGCCTTTGTTGATGGCGTCAACAAACTCTCAGGCGCGACTGTGCAAGCGACCGACTTGCGCGCATCTGCCTGCTTGGTGATTGCGGGTTTGGTCGCCGATGGTGAAACTACTGTGGAACGCATTTACCACCTAGACCGTGGCTACGATCAAATGGAAACCAAATTGCGCGGCATTGGTGCCAAGATTGAGCGTGTTAAAGGCTAAAAAGCCTAGCTTGGCGACGAAAAAGCCCATTCTGCTAGCACCTTGGCAGGGGGTTTTGCTGCTAAGTGCTTACATCGGCATTGTGCTCAACAGTGCAATTTTCCTACGACGGTACACCGAGCTGGGAGCAACTTCTGTAGCAACTTTGCCGGCTGGAAGAGCCACATTTTTTATCATGCTGGCCGAGCTGGGCTTGGTTTTTACCTTCACAGCTTTGTTGCTCAGTTTGGCTGATTTGTCGGGCAAGTGGTTAGCGCGCATCATTATTGTTTTGCTGCTGTCTATCTCGGTTTTAGCCAGCTATTACATGACTTTTTTCAATGTGGTTATTGGCTACGGTGTTGTGCAAGCCGTGCTGACAACGGACGTTGATCTTTCTAGAGAAGCCGTTGGTTTTGGTTTGTTTTTGTGGTTTCTTGTGTTGGCTGCGATGCCTTTGGCGTTGTGGTGGCAGTATGTACACGTCAAGAGAAGTAAGATCGAAAGCTGGTGGCTGCGATTTAAGCAAGTCGGTGGGCAAGTCGGTTTGGTTTTGCTGTTTGCTGCTGCATTTGTAGGCTTGGCGCAGCATGTAAATACTGATTCGAATAGTGCGGATATCGTTGGCCAGGACGTCGGCAAAGCCAGCTTGGCAGCGCACACCTATGTGCCTAGCAACTGGGTCGCTGGGCTGGGCATGTCTGTTTCAAGCGCGTGGGACAACTGGGCGAGCAAAGGTCAAAAAATTGATCCTACTGAAAAATTTCAATTCAGCCTCAACTCCTTGGATGAGGATGTTGTGGTTGTTGTTGTGATTGGTGAATCTGCCCGTTCTGCCAATTTTGGTTTGCTCGGCTACGAGCGCCCTACAACCCCTTTGTTGGCTGCTGAGAAAAACCTAGCCGCTTTCAAAGCCACATCCTGCAATACATCAACCAAGTTGTCATTGGCGTGTATGTTTGTGCGACCGCAAAGCGTGGTTGAGCGCGGCCTGCAGGCACCGAAAATTTCTGAAGAAACAGTGTTTTCTGTGTTCAAGAAACTGGGGTTTTCAGTTGAGTTATTCGCCATGCAATCTGAAGTTTGGTTTTACAACAGCCTGAAAACTGATTTCTACAAAATCCGAGAAGTCATCGCTGCAGATTCGGCCAACCGTGGCAAGCCCGTTTTAGATTCAATCTTGGTCGCTGAATTAGAAGCTTCCATGACCAAGCATCCCAAGGGTCGCCAAGTCGTCATACTGCACACCAAAGGCTCGCATTTCTCCTACGCCAGCCGCTACCCGCGCGAATTTGCACGCTACCAGCCTGAATGTTCGGGGGTCGATGGCGCGTGCAGCAAAGCTGAATTGATCAACGCTTACGACAACAGCGTGCTGTACACAGACTCTTTTTTGCATAGTCTGATGCAAAGCTTGGCGGGTAAAAAAGCTGTCTTGATCTACACCTCAGACCATGGTGAATCAATTGATGAAAACCGACATTTCCACGCCACGCCCAAACCACTCGCACCACCTGAACAACTTGACGTGCCGCTGATGTTTTGGGCATCCGAGCCATATTTGAACGCCAACCCTAGCAACAGAAAAGCGTTTGAGCAGCTGCAGTTAGCCGCTAAATCGCCAAACGCCACTAAAACGGGTGTTGCCCACGCCAATTTGTTCGATTCCATGCTCGGCTGCTTGGGTATCACGTCAAATAACGGCGGAATCGACCCGAAATTCAACCTTTGCCATTGAAATAGTCATTCAACTGGCAAAATGGCGTATTAAGCTGTCACGTTCACAGCGCTATTGATTTATTTGGAGTCCCGATTTGATTACCTTAGCCTTATCAAAAGGTCGCATTTTTGAAGAAACCCTGCCGCTGCTCAAAGCCGCCGGCATCGAGGTGTTGGAAGACCCGGAAAAGTCACGCAAACTGATTTTGACCACCAACCGGCCCGATGTGCGGGTGCTGGTGGTGCGCGCCACAGACGTGCCGACGTATGTGCAATACGGCGGCGCGGACATGGGCATCACCGGTAAAGACACGCTGTTGGAGCACGGCAGTCAGGGCCTGTACACCCCGCTGGACCTGCAAATCGCCAAATGCCGCATCAGCGTGGCGGTGAAGGCTGATTTTGACTATGCCGCAGCGGTCAAACGCGGCAGCCGCCTCAAAGTCGCCACCAAATACGTGGCGATTGCCCGCGAATTCTTCGCCAGCAAGGGCGTGCACGTCGATTTGATCAAGCTCTACGGTAGCATGGAACTGGCCCCATTGGTCGGCATGGCCGATGCGATTGTCGATCTGGTCTCCACCGGCAACACCCTCAAAGCCAACCATCTGGTCGAGGTCGAGCACATCATGGACATCAGCTCGCGCTTGGTGGTCAACCAGGCCGCGCTGAAGCTGAAACAAGCCCCGATTCGCGCCATCATCGACGCTTTTGCGGGTGCGATTGCAAAATGATATTTTCTTGGAATAAATAAATCGCTATGACTTTAATAGCTACTCCGGCATATTTATCGACGGCTATTGCCACATTTGAGGCTGATTTCAAGGCTAAATTGCATATTTCAGAGGATGCAAACGCAGCTATTGGAAAACAAGTTCAAGACATTGTTCTTCAGGTGCGTCAACGTGGCGACGAAGCGGTGTTGGAATACACCGCGCGCTGGGACGCAATCTCTGTCTCTTCCATGCATGATTTAGAGATCACGCAAGCTGATTTAAAAAGTGCATTTGATGCTATTCCTGCAGATCGACGTGAAGCTTTGCAGGCTGCTGCAGCTCGAGTGCGTAGTTATCACGAAGCGCAAAAACGTGCGAATGGTGAAAGCTGGAGTTATCGCGACGAAAATGGCACTTTGTTAGGCCAAAAAGTCACACCAATTGACCGTGCTGGCATCTATGTTCCAGGCGGAAAGGCTGCCTATCCATCCAGTGTTTTGATGAGTGCCATCCCTGCGCACGTAGCGGGCGTGCCTGAAATCATCATGGTCGCACCCATGCCGGGTGGTGAAAGAAACCAAATGGTTTTGGCTGCAGCGTACATCGCTGGTGTGAGTCGCGTGTTCGCTATTGGTGGTGCGCAAGCCGTCGCTGCATTGGCGTATGGCACAGCGACTATTCCTAAAGTGGACAAAATTACGGGTCCAGGAAATGCTTATGTCGCCGAAGCAAAACGCCAAGTTTTCGGTATTGTCGGCATCGACATGATCGCCGGCCCGAGCGAAATCTTGGTCTTGGCCGACGGCAGCACGCCGCCCGACTGGGTGGCGATGGACCTGTTCAGCCAGGCCGAGCATGACGAGCTGGCGCAAAGCATCCTGCTCTGCCCAGACGCCGCCTACATCGCCCAAGTGCAGGAAAGCATCAACCGCCTCCTGCCCGATATGCCCCGCGCCGCCATCATCGCCAAGTCGCTCAACGACAGGGGCGCACTGATTTTGACCCGCAGCATGGAAGAAGCCTGCGAAATCAGCAACCGCATCGCCCCCGAGCACTTGGAAGTCTCCAGCCGCGACCCGCACCGCTGGGAGCCACTGCTCAAACACGCAGGAGCCATCTTTTTAGGCGCCTACACCAGCGAGTCCTTGGGCGACTACTGCGCCGGCCCCAATCACGTCCTGCCCACCTCAGGCACAGCCCGTTTCAGCAGCCCGCTGGGCGTCTACGACTTCCAAAAGCGCAGCAGCCTGATAGAAGTCAGCGAAGCCGGTGCCCAAGTCCTAGGCAAAATCGCCTCGGTCTTGGCAAACGGTGAAGGCCTGCAAGCGCATGCAAGAGCTGCGGAAATGCGGTTGAAAACGCATTAAAGGCTATGTGAACCAAATTAATCGCACAACCCGCATAACGATTTACTATGACAAACCAAGATACCCGCTGGCTGCAACGCTTCAGCAATTTTCAGAAAGCTTTGCTGACGTTGTCTGAGGCAGCTGACTTGGCGGGTACGCGGGCGCTGTCAAACTTGGAGCAACAAGGCTTGATTCAAGGTTTTGAATTCACACACGAGCTGGCGTGGAACGTCTTAAAAGATTATCTGGAAGAGCAAGGTTTTGTCGGCCTCATCGGCTCTAAAAACGCGACGCGCGAAGCCTTTAAAAATGCACTCATTGATGATGGCGAGGTCTGGATGGACATGATCAAAGCCCGTAACATGACCTCGCACACTTATAGCACCGATGTTGCCCAAGGCATTGCAAGCGATATTTTGCAGCGCTTTTATCCAGCTTTTAAAGCATTAGAAGTCACTTTCAGTGCGCTAAAGGCACGCAACGCCGCATGAAATACGGCTTGCCAGATACCGCGATTGAGAAAATCAACGCCGTATTCGCGTCAACCCCAGAAGTTACAAAAGTGGTTTTGTACGGCTCCCGTGCCAAAGGCAACTACAAACCAGGCTCAGACATTGATCTGACTATGTACGGTGCAGCGCTCACTACGCCGCTATGCGGTGCTATTGCCGAGAAGTTAGACGAGTTGCTCCTGCCCTACATGATTGATTTATCAGTTTTTGCAGAGCTCAAACACCCCGAACTTGAGGCGCATATTGAGCGGGTGGGGGTAGTGTTTTATGAGCGGGCGGTTGAGATGCGGCTGAAAAGCTAACAAACAGTCAAATTTTGCTATTATTTTAATAGCTGCTTAGGCAATAAATACGCCGGTTAGATGATAATTTTTAGCAAATATTTTTAATTCAACATGCTCTTAATAAAAGGCTGGGTAGCTTTTACTGTCTGATAGTGTGTCTTTTCCACTTACAGAAGAAATACTCTTGTAACTGACACCTTTTCCCTTTTCTTCAATCGCTAGCATAGCGAAATCAGATTGCCCGATATTTCCAGTTTGCCACACGTATGAAGTGCTGTAAGCCCCGATAACGCTCTTTTGCTTGTGGTCGAAACCAACAATATCTCTTACTTGTTGGTAGCTCATGCCGCCATTAATTTTGGAATATGAGGCAACAAGTCCGCTACTTCCACCGCTGTTAACGATATTTGTATCAGAACTACCTCCGCCACAAGCCACTAAAAATGAGGCGGTTAGAACCACAGTGAATGCAGTTTTCAAAATGCGCATACTTTTCTTTCATTGACGTTAAAAAGGGAGCAAATGCTTCTACTTGATTATCAGTGCGTTTGAGCGAGATTTTCATCAATGATATAGCTGCAAATAACATAGCTGTTTAGGCAATAAATACGCCGGCTATAGGCCAAAATAGCACTTAAAACTCGGTTTTCAGCCCAAAACAACCTTTCTTTTGCTGACTTTAACTAAAAATCACACGAAATTCGTATGGCAAGTATTCAGAGTTAACATTCAAGGGATGAAGCAAATCACCATAACCGTTGAAGAATCCGCATTGGAATGGGTTGAGATTGAGGCAGCTAATCGTCATTGCAGCGTTTCTAGGCTTTTAGGTCAGCTATTGGAAGAAAGAATGCGGCGAGATGTCACTTATTCAGAGGCGCTTCAGGGATGGATGATTTCGCATGAGACGGCAGAACCGATTGTCTATGCTGATTTGAACGCAAGGCAGAAGGAAAACTACAACTTCCACAAAGTAGCGGCGGTGCTGGCCGAGTTTGGATTTACTAGCATTCGACTCAGTGATGATTGGAAAGGTGCAGATTTTCTGGCACTGCACAAAGATGGGGAAAAAGACTTAAAAGTTCAACTCAAAGGTGTTTACACACTTGATAAAGACTATCTTACAAAAAATATATGGATTTGTTTTCGCCATGCTCGAACAGGAGCTTGGTATCTGTATCCGCATGATGAAGCTCTTAAATGGGCGCTAGATAACACGAACTTAGCGAACACATCTTGGCCTCGAAGCGGATTATGGACGAATCGAGCACCTTCAAAAATACTTTTGGCGTGGTTGAGTCCATATGTCATTCCTACGAAATAACCTTGAAATTTAAGAATGATTGAAAAAATCTCCAACCTAATCCAAACCCGCATCCGCCAAGACATCGTCTCCATGCACGCCTACGCCATTCAGGACTCGGTTGGTATGGTCAAGCTGGACGCGATGGAGAATCCGCATCGGCTGCCAGCTGATTTGCAGCAAAAGCTGGGCGAGCGCCTCGGCAAACTGGCGCTGAACCGCTACCCGAATGGCCGCGTCAACGACCTGCGCACCGCGCTGGCTGCTTACGCCGACATGCCCGCGGGCTACGACATCATGCTGGGCAATGGCTCGGACGAGCTGATTTCGCTGTTGGCGCTGGCTTGCGACGTTCCCGGAGCGACGATTCTGGCCCCGCTGCCGGGCTTTGTGATGTACGCCATGAGCGCGCAATTGCAGGGCTTGCAGTTCGTCGGCGTGGATTTAACAGCGGATTTTGAGCTGGATGTACCGGCGATGCTGGCTGCGATTGCGCAGCACAAACCCGCCATCACCTATTTGGCCTATCCCAACAACCCGACCGCGAATTTGTGGGACGACGCGGCCATGGCGCAAATCATCGACGCCGTGGCAGACATTGGCGGGTTGGTGGTGTTGGATGAGGCGTATCAGCCTTTTTCCAGTAAAACCTATCTGGATACGATTCGCGCCAACCCGACCGCCCACGACCATGTGCTGTTGATGCGCACTTTGAGCAAGTTTGGCCTGGCAGGGGTGCGCATGGGCTACATGACGGGCCCCAAGGCGCTGATTGCCGAAATCGACAAAGTCCGCCCACCCTACAACATCAGTGTGCTGAACTACGAGTGCGCGCTGTTCGCACTAGAGCACAAAGAGGTGTTTTCAAAGCAAGCCGGCGAATTGATTGCCCAGCGCGCTATGCTTTTTGATGCTTTATCGAACATTCCGAACGTCAAGGCTTTCAAATCAGACGCCAACATGATGCTGCTGCGCGTGCCCGATCCGCAAAAAACCTTTGACGGCATGAAAGCCAAAGGCGTTTTGATCAAAAATGTCTCCAAAATGCACCCGCTTTTGACCGGCTGCCTGCGCCTCACCGTGGGCACGGCAGAGGAAAATGCGACAATGGTGGCTGCAATCAAAGCCTCAATTTGAGTTTTGTTGAGCTTTTTGAATTATTTAACCTAAAAAACAAACATGACCGCCCCAAGAATCGCCGAAGTCGCCCGCAACACCGCTGAAACCCAAATCACCGCCCGCGTGAACTTGGACGGCACCGGCGTGGCGAATTTGAGCACCGGCATCGGCTTTTTTGACCACATGCTGGACCAAATCGCCCGCCACGGCTTGATCGACTTGGACATCCAAGCCATTGGCGACCTGCACATCGACGGCCACCACACGGTGGAAGACGTGGGCATCACGCTGGGCCAGGCGGTGCACAAAGCGGTGGGCGACAAGAAAGGCATTCGCCGCTACGGCCATGCCTACGTGCC
>JAYUCJ010000227.1:0-20745 GCA_043740415.1 Polaromonas sp.
GGTCACGCGGAAATTTCCCGACACCGTCGCCGTGATCGCCGTCTTGTGTCCATAGAGATGGACGTACGGATGCGAAGCCGACCAGGGCGGCACCTGCGAACCCGAACGCGGATCGGCGAGCTGGTTTTCATCGCGCTCGAGCGCCGCTTCTTCGTCGGCCGCGCTGGTCGCATCGCCGGGGGCGGCGAGCGGGACTTCGATGGCCTTCTCGGCCGGCAACGCATCCCAGGTGAACTGCTCGTCGGTGCTGTAGGCATCCACGCGCATGACGGTGCGCCAGTTGTCGATCGATCCGGTCGGACACGGCGAGATGCATGCGAGGCAGTAATTGCACTTTTCCGGGTCGACGACGTAGTTGTTCGAGTCGTGCGTGATCGCATCGACCGGACAGGTCTCCTCGCAAGTGTTGCAGCGGATGCAGATCTCGGGATCGATCAGGTGCTGCTGGATGACGGTGCTGGTGGTCATGTCCATCGAGTGTCTTGCTCCCTCTCCCGCAACGCGGGAGAGGGCGGGGGGTGAGGGTCGATGGGAGCGCGCCGGCGCCACCCTCGCCCTCACCCTAACCCTCTCCCGCGCAGCGGGAGAGGGAATCAAGCGGAACCCTCTCCCGCGCAGCGGGAGAGGGGACCAGACGAATCAGCCAAACCGCACGTACTCATAGTCCACCGGCTGGCGGTTGATGCCCATCACGGGCGGTGCGATCCAGTTGGCGAACTTGCCAGGCTCGACCACGCGCCCCATCAGGCTGGCCACGAACGCGCGGTCTTCGCGGCTCGGCAACCAGGCATCGACATTCGCGGCCCATTCGACTTCGCCCAGCACCCGGCCGTCCGGCGACACCTTGACGCCCGACAGCGCACCGATGTTGCGGTGAAACGCCTTGTGCGGCACCGCCAGCCGAGCCGGGATCAGCGCCTTCGCCAGCACCTTGTTCCAGCGCTCGACGCCGGCCACCGAGTCCTTGATGTAGTCGTCGCGCAGCACTTCGTTCAGCGCATTCAACATCGGCACGTCCTTCTCGAGCAGGTGCCCGTCGCGCGCCTCCAGCACCTTGTAGGTCTGGCCCTTCAGCGTGTGGTCATCGACGCGCTTGCCCTCTTCATAGCGGCCCTTCAAACCCGAGCTGTAGAAGATCGCCGCGTTGCTCGACTCATCGGCACCGAACAGGTCAATGGTGACGCTGTAGTGGAAGTTGATGTAGCGCTGGATCGTCGGCAGGTCGATCACGCCGGCCGCGCGCAAGCGCCCCACATCGTCAGTCTTCAACTCATTCATGACCTGCGCGGTGCGCTGGATCACGCGCGAGATGCCGCTCTCGCCGACGAACATGTGGTGCGCCTCTTCGGTCAGCATGAACTTGGTCGTGCGGGCCAGCGGGTCGAAGGCACTTTCGGCCAGCGCGCAGAGCTGGAACTTGCCGTCGCGGTCGGTGAAGTAGGTGAACATGAAGAAGCTCAGCCAGTCGGGCGTGGCTTCGTTGAAGGCACCGAGGATGCGCGGGTTGTTCGCGTCGCCGCTGCGGCGTTCGAGCAGCGCCTCGGCCTCTTCGCGGCCGTCGCGGCCGAAATGTTTGTGGAGCAAATAGACCATTGCCCACAAGTGGCGCCCTTCTTCCACGTTGATCTGGAACAGGTTGCGGAGGTCGTACATGCTGGGCGCGGTGAGGCCCAAGTGGCGCTGCTGCTCGACCGATGCGGGCTCGGTGTCGCCCTGCGTCACGATGATGCGGCGCAGATTGGCGCGGTGTTCGCCAGGCACGTCTTGCCAGACTTTTTCGCCGATATGATCGCCGAAATGGATTTTGCGCTCCGAATCGCCCGGGTTCAAGAAAATACCCCATCGGTAATCACGCATTTTGACGTGACCAAACTGTGCCCAGCCTTGTGGGTCCACGCTCACGGCGGTACGCAAGTACACATCCATATCCGTCGAGCCAACAGGCCCCATGTCGTCCCACCAGTTGATGAAGTTGGGTTGCCACTGCTCCAAAGCACGCTGCAAGGTGCGGTCTTCGCCGAGATTGACGTTATTCGGGATTTTTTCGCTGTAATTGATGCTGCTCATTTAGTAACTCCAAATAGATATAAATTAATGAATGAAGACTTTTTAAACGCGGTTCCAGTCAAAAGCCGTTTTTTCGCCTTTGCCGTAGACCTTCAAAGCGCCCTTTTCACCAACGGCATTCGGGCGTTGAAAAATCCAGTTTTGCCAAGCGGTGAGACGCCCAAAAACACGGGTGTGCATGTTTTCTAGGCTGTTGAAACGCAGATTGGCTTCCATGCCTGTCAATGCATCAGGCGACATCGCGACACGCTCTTCGATGGCGATGCGCACTTCGTCCGTCCAGTCAATATCGTCAGGATTGGCAGTGACCAAACCGAGCGCAAAAGCGGCATCCGCGTCCAACGCTTGCCCCGCTTTGACACGAACAGCTTCTAAAGCTGGCACTTCGTCGTAAAAGCGGCGACCTAAGCGGCTTTGACCGGTTGCCATCGGGTAAATGCCGAAATTAACAACAGCCACAGTGATTTTTGGGGAAGCAACCTCATCATCCGGCAGCATCAATTGGTAGCTGCGGTCGCAGGCCAAAGCCAGTTCAAGCAGCGTTCCAGAGAAGCAAGAGCCCGCTTCAATCAACGCAAACAAGCTGCGTGAGGACACATCCAAACGGCTGAAGGTGCGGCGCAGCAAACCGATGGTTTCGCGCACAAACCAATGGTCTTTGTTCGCCAGCATCAAGGCATCGCTGGCCAGCACGTTGGCGGCATCGCCTTCGGTTTTGAGCAACCATGTGCCAATGTCCAACTCGTTGGTGCGCATTTGCAGAATAGCGTCTTCCAATTCACGCCCCATTTGCATAGGCCACCAGTTGGCACCCGCTGCGACCATGGCGGCTGGCGTTTGTGGCAAAGCAGCAGTTGGAGCATTGACGGTGAATGTTGCGACGCGTTTAGCACGGTCAATCTCGACAGTAACAAAACCGTAACGTAGGGCATCTGCTTCAACCGTGCGCTTCAAAGGCGTCAGTTGAACACCCTCACCCAATTTAGCATCCGCTGGGCGATCGCTTTCTTCTGCCAATTCCAAAGCCCGTTTCTGCACTTTTTCAGCAAACACCGCCGGCTTGGCAATATCGTCCACCAAACGCCAATCTTTGGCTTTTTGGCCGCGCACGCCTTCGACGCTGGTGCAGAACAAATCAGCCAAATCGTGCCGCACATGGCGTTTGTCGGTCACGCGGGTCAAACCACCCGTGCCTGGCAACACACCCAACAAGGGCACTTCAGGCAAGCTCACGGCAGATGAGCGGTCATCGACCAAAATAATCTCGTCGCACGACAAAGCCAGCTCGTAGCCGCCGCCGGCACATGCGCCGTTGACGGCAGCGAGAAACTTCAAACCGCTGTGGGTGGATGAATCTTCCAAACCATTGCGTGTTTCGTTGGTAAATTTGCAAAAATTCACCTTCCAAGAATGGCTGGATACACCCAACATGAAGATGTTTGCACCTGAGCAAAACACTTTGTCTTTGGCGCTGGTGACCACCACGGTGCGGACTTCAGGATGCTCAAAACGAATGCGGTTGACGGCGTCGTTCAGCTCAATATCGACCCCCAAATCGTAGCTGTTCAGCTTGAGTTTGTAGCCTGGGCGCAAACCGGCGTTTTCGTCAATATCAACCGCCAAGGTGGCAACGGGGCCATTGAACGACAGCTTCCAATGCTTGTATTGCGATGGATCGGTTTGGTACTCGACTTTAGGTGATGAACTCATGCGATGAACTCCTGTTGAGGTAAACTTGCAAAATACTGCATATTTTTGATGTGCATGCATCATATTGCACAAAATTCACATCGTCAAGCATTTTTCAAAAATTAATTTTGCAACCTTACAATTCTATGCATAGTTTTCTATTAGCTATAATTATAATAGCACTATAAGCATATAATACAAAGGCTATAGCCATTTCATACTATAAATTAGCACATTTACGCAGCTTCGTAGCTCAAACGGGCAAAGCCAGCAGTTGCCGCACTTGGGCACTCAAAAGTGCAAAAGTGGGCTCTAAACCCTGTGCGCTGGTGTTGATGGTGATATCGGATTTTGAGTAAAAAGCAGCGCGCCCTTTCAAAATTTGACGCAAATCATCCATCGCTTCTTTGCTGGTCGCCATGGGTCGCATGTCGCCCTGCGCGATCACGCGTTGCATGTGATCCTCAGGTTCGGCTTTGAGCCAAACCGTGGTGCAAGATGACATCAGCAGGTTAAATGTAGCCGCATCTGAAACCATGCCACCGGGTGTGCCAATAACGACTGGTTGCTGCGCTTGCAGCAGCGCATCCAAGGCTCGGCGCTCGTAGCGTCGGTAGGCGTTCATGCCGTACAAAGCTTGAATTTCATTGACGCTGCAGCCCGCGAGCTTCTCAATATCTCGGCTTAATTCGACGAAGGGATAACCCAAATCGTCAGCCAAACGTTGACCCAGCGTCGTTTTTCCTGCACCACGCAAACCCACCAGCGCGACGATTTGCTTGCTGGATGCGGCTTTGCCAGAACCCAACATGTCACTGATAGAGATGCGTACGCGCCGCAGTGTTGTCTCATCTGCTTCTGACAGCTGCTCCCGAATCATGAGCCACTCCGGGTTCGATGTGGTGACATCGCCTATCAATTCTGATAGTGAACATTGCAATGAATTCGCCACCTGAAGCAATATTAAGATAGAAGCGTTGCCCGTTCCGTACTCTAAATTAGCCAAATGCCGCTCCGAGACCTCAGCGGCGGCGGCCAAAGTCTTACGTGTGAGCCCACGCCTAGCCCGCAAGCCGCGTACGCGCTCGCCCAAAGCGGCTAGAAATTCTGTTTTATGCAATATAGTGCTTGACATGTTCTAAAATTAGTTTTATTGTTCGCGTTTGCACAATAATTCATATCGATAGAAAGTGCAAGCAAAATAATTGTAATTAAGGAGATTTGCTCATGTCGCTAACCGAATTCCCAACCAAATCAACACACCCATAAACCCATGACGCAAAAACTCCCCAATTTCCTAGGCGGCCAGTGGCAAACCTGTACAGGCGCTGGAACGCCCCTGTTTGACCCCATCCTCGGTACAGAATTAGTCCTTGTCGACGCAACCGGTCTGGATTTAGCCGCAGGTTTTGCCTTCGCACGTGAACAAGGCGGAGCCGCCTTGCGTGCTCTGACCTACCGCCAACGCGCTGGCATGCTGGCTGCTGCCGTCAAAGTATTGCAAGCCAACCGTGATGCCTACTACGACATCGCCACCGCCAACTGCGGCACGGTCAAAAACGACACGGCGGTGGATGTTGACGGCGGTATCTTTACCCTGGGAACCTACGCCAAACTGGGTGAATCTTTAGGAGACCGTCACTTTATGCTCGACGGCGAGGCGGCACGTCTGGGCAAAGACCCCTTGTTTCAGTCGCAACATGTGCTGACGCCCACACGTGGTGTCGCCTTGTTTATCAACGCGTTCAACTTTCCAAGCTGGGGTTTGTGGGAAAAAGCCGCGCCTGCACTGCTATCAGGTGTCCCGGTTATTGTCAAACCCGCCACGGCAACTGCTTGGTTGACGCAACGCATGGTCAAAGACGTGGTAGATGCGGGCATCTTTCCGGTCGGTGCGCTGTCGGTGGTGTGTGGCAGCTCCAACGGGTTGGTGGATGCGTTACAGCCTTTCGATGTGGTGTCGTTCACCGGCTCAGCTGAAACGGCAGCTGTGATTCGCTCACACCCTGCCGTGACACAACGCTCGGTTCGCGTGAACATTGAGGCTGACAGTGTGAATTCAGCGCTATTGTTGCCCGATACCGCACCGAGCAGCGAATCTTTTGACTTGCTGGCGAAAGAAGTCGCCCGCGAAATGACGGTCAAATCAGGGCAAAAATGCACGGCCATACGACGCGTTTTTGTACCCGAGAGTTTGTACACGGCCACTGCCCAAGCGATCTCTGCACGATTAGCCAAAACCACAGTGGGCGACCCGCGCAACGAGTCCGTTCGGATGGGTGCACTGGTGAACCGCGCACAACTGGTTTCGGTACAAGAAGGCTTGCAATACCTCAAAGTACAAACTGAGGTGTTGCACGATGGCGCGACCCATGCTTTGACCGATGCCGTCGTTGGCACAGCTTGCTGCGTAGGCCCAACCCTATTAGGTACGCGCGATGCACACGGCAGTGACAGCGCAGACCGCGTGCACGACACCGAGGTGTTTGGCCCGGTAGCCACGTTATTGCCTTACCGCGACCTCGCCCATGCCTTGACCCTGATCCGCCGTGGCCAAGGTTCACTGGTCACCTCCTTGTATGGCAGCGACCCCACAGCATTGGCAGCCGCTGCGTTGGAACTGGCCGACAGCCATGGCCGTGTGCACGTGATTTCGCCCGATGTTGCTGCACTGCACACCGGCCACGGCAATGTGATGCCGCAGTCTTTGCATGGCGGCCCAGGTCGCGCGGGGGGTGGCGAAGAGCTGGGTGGTCTGCGCGCCTTGAATTTTTACCACCGCCGCAGTGCCGTGCAAGCAAGCACGGCCGTGATAGCTGCCATGAATCCGGCTGTGCTTTAAACCATATAGCAATCAAGCTACGCAACAAACAAGGAGACACAATGACGACAGAGCATCAAACTCAGGCACTGGGCGAGACCTTTAACTTTGCGCAGCATCTCATTGCTCTCAACGCGGACAGAGCATCAAAAACCGCTTTTATTGACGATGCTGGCAGCTTAAGCTATGGCGAATTGGCTAACCGTATCCGTTGCTTTGCTGCAGGACTGCAAGCGGCCGGCATTCGCCGCGAAGAGCGCGTGCTGCTGTTGGTGCAAGATTGCTGCGATTGGCCAGTGGCATTTTTGGGTGCCATGTATGCGGGTATCGTTCCTGTCGCTGTTAACACGCTGCTGACTGCCGATGACTACGCCTATATGTTGGCACACAGCCGCGCGCAAGCCGTTATTGTGTCAAACGCTTTGCTACCTACGCTGAACGCGGCGATGGCGCAAGCACCGCATGAAGTGAAGACCACCATCGTCTCGCAAGCGTCTGGCAACTTGCCAGCAAATGCAGTCGCCATGCATGATTTCATGGCCAAGTCTGAACCACTTAATAAGCCTAGCCCAACGCGCCCGGACGACCCGGGTTTTTGGTTGTACTCATCCGGCTCGACCGGCCGCCCCAAAGGCACATTGCACACCCATGCCAACCCGTATTGGACGGCTGAACTGTATGGCAAAGGCGTGCTTGCGCTGACTGACAAAGATGTGTGCTTTTCAGCCGCCAAACTCTTTTTTGCCTATGGCTTGGGCAATGGTTTGAGCTTTCCGTTAAGCGTCGGTGCCACCGTCGTTTTGATGGCAGAAAGGCCTACGCCAGATGCCACGTTCAAGCGCTGGACTGACGCACGGCTCGGCCACCAACCCACCGTTTTCTTCGGCGCACCCACTGGTTTTGCTGGCATGCTAGCTTCGCCCAATTTGCCGGCTAAAACGGCTGTGTCGCTGCGCATGTGCTCATCCGCCGGTGAAGCACTTCCCGCAGAATTAGGAGAAAAGTTTAAGAAGCACTTTGACGTAGATATTGTGGACGGCATTGGTTCGACGGAGATGCTGCATGTCTACCTGTCTAACCTGCCCGGCAAAGTGCGCTATGGCACCACCGGCTGGCCGGTGCCGGGCTACGAGATTGAACTGCGCGGAGATGACGGACTGGCCGTATCCGATGGCGAAACTGGCGATTTGTACATCAAAGGCGCAAGCGCTGCCGTGATGTACTGGGGTAACCGCGACAAATCACGCGAAACGTTTCAAGGCGCTTGGACCAAAAGTGGTGACAAATATGTGCGCAACACCGATGGCACGTACACCTACAGTGGCCGCAGCGACGACATGCTAAAAGTCAGCGGCATTTATGTCTCGCCGTTCGAGGTGGAATCGACTTTGGTACAACATGCTGCGGTGTTAGAAGCGGCTGTGATTGGCATGAATGACAATGATGGACTTACCAAGACCAAAGCGTATGTTGTGCTGAAAGCTGGGCAAACAGTGACCGAGGCCGAACTCAAAGCCTTCGTGAAAGACCGCTTAGCGCCCTACAAATACCCGCGTTCGATTGAATTTATTGCCGAACTTCCGAAAACAGCGACTGGCAAAATTCAGCGCTTCAAATTGCGCGATATTGAAGCGGCGAAATAACCGAAATTACCGAAATAACAGTACCGAATAGCACGGATGGCGACAAGTCAATTTGCAAACATCCATTGGGCGGGTAAAAGCGTGCAGATCGAATACCAATGGGTCGGCTCAGCTGATGCAGACCGACCTTTGATCGTCTTTTTGCACGAAGGCTTGGGCTCTGTGGCCATGTGGAAAGACTTTCCGCAGCAGCTGTGCGCGGCTGCCAATTGCCGTGGTTTGGTCTATTCCCGCCCCGGTTATGGCCAATCAACACCGCGTTTGGCTGACGACGCTTGGCAACCCGATTTCATGCACCGCCAAGCGTTTGAGGTTTTGCCAGCTTTGCTGAAAGAGCTAGGCATAGACACCGAAAAAGACAAGCCTTGGTTGTTTGGCCACAGCGATGGCGGCTCGATTGCTCTTCTTTTTGCTGCGCGGTACCCAAACAACACATCGGGTGCCATCGTTGTCGCACCGCATATTTTGGTGGAAGAGCTTTCAGTTCGCAGCATTGAGAAAGCAAAACTTGCTTACCAAACCACCGCCCTGCCCAATCTAAGAAGTCAGCTCGCCCGTTACCACGGCGATGTTGATTCTGCCTTTTGGGGCTGGAACGACATTTGGCTCAATCCCGCTTTTCGGCATTGGCGCTTGACGCAAGCCATCAAAACCATCACCTGCCCGCTCTTGGCCGTACAAGGGCTGGACGATGAGTATGGCACGCTGGAGCAAATCCACGGCATCAAGCGCGTCTTGCCCGCAACCCAATTACTAGAATTGGCTGATTGCGGCCATTCCCCGCACCGCGACCAACCTGATGCTTTAATTGACGCCTGCGTTGTGTTCATTCGTCCGATTGTTGGCCCACAGCCATAACCAAACGCCGCCGACAATCATAGGCACACACAGCCACTGCCCCATGCTCATACCGAGCGACAAAATGCCCAAATGCGCATCCGGCTCGCGGAAAAACTCTGCGATGAAACGCAACACGCCGTACCCCACTGAAAAAGCGGCCGCCACTTGCCCTTCTTTGCGCTCCTTACGCGCATAGAGCCACAGCAAAACAAAGAGCAGCAGCCCCTCTAGCAAAAACTGGTAAATCTGCGAAGGGTGGCGCGGCGCATCACCGTAGCCTCTGAACACCATGCCCCACGGCAACGACGGGTCGGCCAAACGCCCTGGCAACTCGCCATTGATGAAATTACCCACGCGCCCCGCCGCCAAACCCGTCGGCACACACGGCGCACAAAAGTCAATGACCTGCCAGACCGGTTTTTTGCGTGAGTAGGCATACCACACCATGGCCACCACGACGCCCAGCAAGCCGCCATGAAAGCTCATACCGCCCTGCCAGACCGCAAATATCTCTAACGGATGCGCGGCGTAATACAGGGGTTTGTAAAAAAGGCAGTAGCCGATGCGACCGCCCAAAATCACCCCCATCACACCGGCAAACAAAATGTCTTCCACATCACGCTTTGACCATTTGCCAACAGTGTCCCCCGCCAGCCGTGCATAAGGTTGATGCTTCAACCGCCTGAGGCCCAGCAGCATGAACAGGCCAAACGCCGCAAGGTAAGTTAAACCATACCAATGGATAGCCAAAGGGCCAAGCTGAAGGGCGACAGGGTTGATTTGTGGGTGAATTAGCATGGTTAGGATATTAGCAGTAGAACTGCCGACTCTATGATGCTCAGCTATATTCAACACAACTCAGAAAATTTAGGAGATTCGACCATGTTTGACCTCATCATCCGCGAAGCAGCTTCACGTTTTGGCCTTGGCGACAAAGCCGGCCCCTTGGTGCAAATGTTATTGGCGTACTTAACCAACAAAGACACAGGCGGTCTGTCAGGTTTCATCTCCAAATTAACCAGCAGCGGTTTGGGCAATGTGGCTCAATCTTGGCTGGACGGTGGTGCGGGTGCGCTGCCTGTGAGCGCCGCACAAATCGAATCTCTCATGGGCGGTCAAACCGGTTTGCTCAGCAACGTCACCTCGAAACTCGGCCTTGGCAGCTCTACGGCAGCTTCTGCTTTGGGCTTTTTGCTGCCTATGGTGGTTGGCAAACTCACCCAAGGCGGCATGGTCCCAACCTCCTTGTCTAGCGAGGTGATGGGGTTCAGCACAGGTGGTACTACGCTCTCAGCAGCGACCGCAGCTGGTGGCGGCTTGATGAAATGGTTGCCATGGTTGGCCGCCGGTATCGCCGCACTCTTCGTGCTCAGCTACTGCAACAAAGGCAGCGACGCCGCCAAGCAAGCCGCTGATGGCGCAAAAAATGCCGCTGCTACAAAAGCAAGCGCTGACGCAACTGCCAAAGTCGCTGCCGAAGTTGTTCCTGCGGGTTCAGGCTTGGTTGCCTTCACACACGACGGCGCACCGGCTTTGAAGGTCTACTTCGACTCCGGCAAAACCGCTGTTGCAGCCGGTTTTGCAGACACCGCTAAAGCGGTTGTGGATCACTTGAAGGCCAATGCAACTAGCAAAGCCGTTGTCACGGGCTTCAACGACCCTACTGGCAACGCAGCCCAAAACGCTGAATTGTCCAAAAACCGCGCCAAAGGCGTTGCCGCAGCCCTCAAAACAGCTGGCATTGCCGACGACCGCGTGATGCTTGAAAAGCCAGCAGATACAACAGGCTCAACTTTGAGCAACTCAGAAGCCCGCCGCGTGGAAGTGACGATTCGTAAGTAATCGAATGTAAGTAAACTACTTTAACGTAGCAAAAAAGGAGGTTCCGGCCTCTTTTTTTCGTTTTTAGACCTTAAAATATGGCTCTAGACGGCGTATTTATTGCCTAAGGTGCTATTATAAATATAGCTATTACCAAGCTAATAACCTATATTCACAACCACACAACATTTCAAAAACCAAATGCTATCTGGTTTTCCACGTATAAATAATACTTACATTTTGCAATAAAATTAAGCTTATGAACAAAACCATCATCTCAACGCTCATCGCGTCGTTTGTTATTTTTGGCTGTGCAACATCTGCCAAAAACGTACCAGCAAGCTACGTGCCTACATTAACCTATCAAAGCTCAGACTGCGCACAGCTCAACGCAGAGGCTGCACGTATTCAAGCGAAATTGGTTGAGGCCGGTGGACAATTGGATAAAGCAGCGGATAACGACAAAATTATCACAGGCGTTGCCTTATTGGTATTCTGGCCAGCCATATTCTTTTTAGGCAATAAAACGCAAGAAGCTGAGTATGGACGATTAAAAGGTGATTACGATGCGATTAATAAAGCTGCTATTGAAAAGAAATGCTCTGGAGTTTTGCCCACGAATGTGGCGGCAGCTTTGAATAATGACAATAGCTTGGCCGCAGTATCTAAAATTCAAATGCCAGCCAGTGGTTTTGCTGAAATTGGCAACGCAAGCGCACTACCTACACAAAGTAATCGCGTTAAAATGGTATACGGCGATTGGTTAATCAACCCACTACCACGCGCTTTCGCATTGGGGGGTGATGGTTCGGGTTACGGCTCTTGGGGTAATGCAGCTAGAAAAGATAAAACTGAACCCCAAGACCCAGCAGAACGCGCACTTTTCCGATGTGAGAAGGCTGGTAAGAATAAATGCAAGCTTTATGCGATTGATAATAATGTGGTTTGGGTGAAATAATTGAGATAATTCGATTAAATTCAAGAACTAAAGGAGGTTGCGGCCTCCTTTTTCGTTGGATGATTTACAAAAGGTCAAGGGGTTAATGGGTCACGGAGTCAGGTCTTGCAAAATCACATGGCCATCATATTTTTCGAGATAAAAATGACTATAACCATCGTGTGTATTACCTAATGTAACATTAAAAAATAGCGCAATTGGAAAATTTCTACACACCTTCAATGATTGAAAAGGTTCTCTCTGCGGCTTTATCGCTTAACTTCAAAGCTTCTTGATATTCAGGCGAGTTGTAGAAAATTTCAGCTTGTTCAAAGCTTGGAAATTTCAAAACAACCAAACGCGCAGGCGTGCCGCGTTTGGTTTCTTTGACACTTAATTTACCGCCACGGGCTAAATATTCTCCGCCATATTTCTGTACGGCAGGTGCCGCCAGTTGGCGGTAAAGTTCTTGTTGTTCAGGGTCTATGATTTTGGAGTCAACGACAATATAAGCAGCCATGTTTTTTCCTTTTAAATCTAAATTACCGACAATTTGTAGATGTGATTGGCATTATTGGAAAATATATTATCGCTTTGCGGCTGAGAGTATTTCTTGGTCAATAAGTAACATTCTTCAAACCACGATTCATAATCACTCGCCAGCTCTAAAACTGGCCAATCACTGCCCCATATAATTCGCTCAGTCCCGAATACTTCCAGAATATATTCAATCCAAGGTGTGCAAATAGTGGAGTTTGAAGATTTTCCAGCTTCTGTTAATAAGCCAGAGAGTTTGCAGCTCACATTGGGCAAGTCCGCCAATGCCGCCATGCCATCAGCCCAAGGCTGCCAAGCCGTTTCTACGCCGTGTGCGATCTCAGGTTTGCCACCGTGGTCGATGACGATGGATAACTTCGGGTAGCGCTGAGCGATGGTGAGAATATGCGGCAAATGCGCGGGGTGAATCAAGGCGTCAAAGACTAAACCTAGTTTTTCCATGGACGCCAGTGCGGCCTGCACAACAGGCTGCAAAATCCACGCCGGATCGGGTAAATCGTGCAACATGGGGCGTAAACCCTTCAATTTAGCCTGCTTTGCGAGTTGTTCTATCTGTAAAACGGCATCTGCAGCGGTGAAATCAACCCAACCCACCACGCCCAAAACGGCAGGATTTGCCTCTGCCAGCGCCAGTAAATGCACCGTTTCCGCTACCGTTGGCGCAGCTTGCACCAGCACGCCGCCGGTAATGCCTTGAGGTTCGGCGAGTTTTTGCCAATCTGTCACCGCCACATCACGATAAATCGAACCAATTTCAGGCGTGAGCCAGCCGTAATCACCGCGCGACAACTGCCAGCTATGGAAGTGCGCGTCAATAATCATTGCTTAACCAATAAAGGCTCAAGGTTGGCATCTAATTTGGGACGGGTGCTGGGTCAGGGATCAATCCCTGTGCTTTCAACTTTTGCCAAAAAGCGGCTGGAATCGGATATTGCAGCATCGCCACGGCATCGGCCCAATGGTTGAGCTGGTTCGCGCCCAGTAAAACCGTGTCAACCGTTGGATGCGCCAGAGGAAACTGCAGCGCTGCTGCCCGTAGCGGAACTTTAAATTCGCCGCAAACAACCTCAATCGCCCGAACGCGCTCTACCCACGTGGCTGGAGCGCTATCGTAATTGAAAAGCAATTTTTCGTTACCACGCACGCCGGTCGCCAAAATTCCCGAGTTGAACACGCCACCAATCGCGATACGCATGCCGCGCTGCTCGCAAATGGGCAGCAATTCGGCAAAGCTGCTGTGATCCACCAATGTGTAGCGGCCAGCTAGCAAGATGCAGTCTAGCTCGGATTCCTTGAGCACATCCAAGCAAACTTGTACCTCGTTGACACCTAGGCCGATAGCGCGAATCAAGCCTTCGCGTTTCATTTTTTGCAGCTCTGGAATGGCTTCGTCTATCACTTGGCGCAAGACTTTGGGGTAGTTGTCGCCGTGGCAAATCGAACAGCAATCATGCACAAAAGCCACGTCTAAATAAGCCATGCCCATGCGCTGCAAACTGTCCTCGACACTGCGGCGCACGCCAACGGCGCTATAGTCCCAATGCTGGTTGTAGGGCAAGATGTTGACGAAGTTCAGCTGGTCACGCTCGGCACTGGCACTTGGCGTCAAAATGCGCCCTACTTTGCTGCTCAAGGTGAAGCTGTCGCGCGGCAACTGGCGTAGCGCTTGGCCAAAACGCTGCTCGCTCAAACCGTGGCCGTAATGCGGCGCGGTATCGAACATGGTGCAGCCGTCGCTGATGGCTTGCTGGATGATGGTTTGGGCGTCATCCTCAGAAACAGCGGTAAACAAATTGCCCAAGGGCGCGCCGCCTAGGCCGAGCTTCAATCCGTTTAGACTGCCAATTTTGGTATTTTTGAGTGGGGGAAATAGGGTTTGTGGGTTCATGGCTTAAGTGTACGTGTAACATAGCAACTTCCACAATCGACGAAGTGAGAAACCATGAAATACCGCAACTTAGGCGACAGCAATTTACAAGTTTCTGCCCTGTGCTTGGGCACGATGATGTTTGGTGACCAAACGGAGAAAAATGAGGCGACAGCCATCGTTGCCGATGCCCATACCAATGGCATCAACTACATAGACACCGCCGATGTCTACACCAAGGGTGCGTCTGAAACCATGGTCGGCGAGATTTTGACGGGGCAACGCCACGACTGGGTGCTGGCGACCAAGTTGGGCAACAAAATGTCTGAGCGCGTCAACGTCGGCCATTATTCGCGCAGCTGGATGATGCAAGAAATCGACGCCTCACTCGCACGTCTAAAAACCGACTACGTCGATATTTTGTACATGCACCGCGACTACAACGGCATGAATTTAGAAGAACCCTTGCGCGCGCTGGACGCCATGCTGCGCGCCGGCAAAATTCGCTACTGGGGGGTTTCCAACTTTCGCGGCTGGCGCATTGCCGAGATGGTGAATATCGCCAAGCAACTCGGCATGCCCGGCCCGGTGGTTTGCCAGCCGTATTACAACCTGCTGAACCGCATGCCAGAGGTGGAAATTTTGCCCGCTTGCCAGCATTACGGCATCGGCGTGACGTCTTACAGCCCGATTGCGCGTGGGGTGTTGACGGGGAAATATCTGCCAGGCCAAGCCATAGACCCTAACTCGCGTGGCGGTCGTGCCGACAAGCGCATGACAGAAACCGAGCTGCGCGAAGAGTCTTTCGTCGTTGCGCAAACGCTCTTAAAGTATTGCAGCACGCGAAGCATCAGCTTGGCGCAGTTTGCCACCGCTTGGGTGTTGGCAAATCCTGCGATCAGCTCCGTCATCGCTGGGCCGCGCACGCTGCAGCAGTGGCAAGATTATTTGCCCGCGTTGGATGTTGTGGTCACGGCTGAGGACGAAAAGCTGGTGGATAGCTTGGTGCATCCAGGGCATCCGTCTACACCGGGTTATACCGACCCGGCGTATCCTCTGAATGGCAGAAACGTCAGTTAATGACTTTTAACGATTCATAGCGACTCTTAACAACCCTTAGCGATTCACCAGCTGCCGACCGTACAGCGGGTGACGCATGCTGCGCACCTCGTGTTCAAGGGTGGCGAGCACCTTGCCTGTGTCCAGATCGACGATGTCTTGAAAGCGGTATTGGCTGGCATCGCTTTCCTCAGTGACCAAACCGCGTTCCAGCAAGCGGCGATGGACGCCTGAAAAATCCGCAACGGTGATTTGAATGTGGTGGCCATCGTAGGCAGCTAGGGGGCGTGTTGTTTCCCGGAAAACCAAGCTTTCTTGCAACCCAAGGGGAATCCGTGCAAACGCGCCCTGCCCATCTTGCCCCACATCCACGTGGGCGGCAGCCAAAATATCACGGTAAAACCGGCCAATGCCAGCGGTAGTTCCTGGCGCTACGTTGATCTCGACATAAGGCATGCCCAAAGTCAGGCTGCCGAAACGTGCCGTGTCGGGCGCATGCACGTGGATGCGGTTGCCCCAAGGGCAGGTGACTTCAACGCCTGCATCCGTTTGTTTAAATCGAAATTGTGTACCTGACAGCATTGATTCAACACGGGCCAAGCGCAGCATCAAAGCATCCAAATCGGTCATCACCAAACCCACTTTGCCACGCAAGACCTGAACACCTCTGACAGGCAGATGAAACTGGCTGGTACCCACATTGATCCAGGCGTTACCCACCCCGACTTGCAGGTAGGGGTCGCGGGTCAAACCCAGTCCCATGAGGTAAAAGACGACCGCCAACTGCTGGTCTGGCACACTGATGTTGACATGGCCAAATTCGACGATGTTGCCAATGTCCTGCGTGGCTCGGTTGAAGGTGGGTTGGCTTATTTTGTTCATACAATGGCTGATCAATTGCTGTTCAATCATTATGCATACCTTGTCCCGACCTGTCATCGACAGCCACGTCCACGTCATCGATCCTGTGAAGTTTCCCTACGCGCCTGACGCTTGGTACAAACCAGTTGGTGCTGAAATCGGCACAACAGAGAATTTGCACCAAATGCTGGACGCACATGGTATCAGCAAAGCGCTGCTGGTGGGCCCCAACTCCGGCTACAACACCGACAACCGCTGCATGCTGGATGCCATCAAACACAGCAAGGATCGTTTCAAAGGCGTGGCACTGGTACGCAACGATGCATCTTTGGGCGAGCTGCAAGATTTGAAAGCACAAGGTGTGATCGGCGCGGCGATGAATGTGTCGCTCTTAGGGGTTGAGTTTTACAGCGATATTGAGCCCTTGCTCGAGCGATTGCGTGACTTGGACATGTTTGCCCAAATGCAGGTGCAGCACGACCAACTGCTGCCGCTACGTGACATGCTGGTGGACAGCGGTGCGAAGTTGCTGTTTGACCACTGTGGCCGACCTGACCCGACCCAAGGCGTTGACCAAGCGGGTTTTGCAGCGCTGTTGGCTTTGGCCGATACTGGCAGAGCGTTTGTGAAGCTGTCGAGTTTGAGCAAATGCTCAGCACATCAGCACCCCTACCCCGATGCTTGGAAGTTCGTCCACGCACTCATCGATGCCTACACACCGCAAAATTTGGTTTGGGCGTCTGATTGGCCCTTTTTACGCGCACCAGCCCGTATTGACTACGGGCCAATAGTGAGCTTGTTTGAACAGCTGATACCAGACACCGCTTCGCGCCATGCCATTCAATGGGAAACGCCGAAACGGTTGTTTGGTTTTGAGGGCTGATTTAACAACCCATCAAAACACAAAAATAAGAAGCAAAACAATGATCAAAAGTGCGCCGCCACCTATATACATAAACTTCTCCATCGCGCCGCTCACCCTCAATGAGGATTGTTAAGACGACACCATTGGACTCATTTAATCAACATCGTCTGTTTGCATCTGTGCGTTGTCATACAAATGGTTTGATGTGTTTTTCGTGAATCTTAGATGTGCACCGCTTGAGGTTGTTTTAAACGTCAGTAACGAGCACACTAAAATGAGCATCAACATCAACAGTAGAGCGTCTTGACAGAACCAACCCCAGCCGAGCCAGATAACAGGGTGTCTGAGCCGACGATGACAGCCACCGAGTTGGTCGAGCCGCAGCCTGTTATGCTGCACATGCCTGTGGATATACGCAGCGTCTCACTGGCGATTCTGGCCACGCTGGCCAGCGTGTTCATGTTGCGCTGGGCTAGCGCGGTCTTCATCCCTTTGATGGTTGGGATACTTTTCAGCTATGGGTTGTCGCCCGTGGTGGACTGGTTGGCACTGCGCCGAATTCCACGCGCATTGAGTGCGGCCGTGCTGGTGCTGGGCATTGTATTTGGCTTTGGCGCCACGGTGTACTCACTCAGTGACGAAGCGGGAAAATTGATTGAATCACTGCCATTGGCGGCAAACAAATTGCGCGACACCACCCGCATGCATTTCAAACAGACCGACAACACCCTGGCTACGGTGCAAAAGGCCGCAACTCAGCTTGAGCAAGCGGCCGAGGAGACCAATCGCGCAGCACCGCTGGGACGCGGTGTGCAACGGGTGCAAATCGAAAAAGCGAAGTTCGATATCAAAGACCATCTGTGGAGCGGCACCTTGGGCCTGCTGGCCATGTTGGGGCAGATCGGTATGGTTGCTTTGATTACTTTTTTCTTGATGAGCTCGGGTGACACCTTCAGGCGCAAGCTGGTCAAGCTTGCTGGTCCGACGCTGAGCCGTAAAAAAATCACGCTACAGGCGCTCAATGAGATCCATGACCAGATACAGCGTTACATGATGGTGCAGATCTTCACGAGCGGCTTGGTGGGTGTGGCAACGTGGTTGTGTTTTCTGGTCGTGGGATTGGAAAATGCGGCGGTCTGGGGTATTGCCGCAGGCGTGCTCAATCTGGTGCCCTACATCGGCAATGTGCTTATCACGGCCGGCTCGGCCATGGTCGGTTTTCTGCAATTCGGCACCATTGATATGGCTTTGCTGGTTGCGGGCACTTCACTGGTGATCAACAGCATCGAAGGTTTTTTGTTAACGCCATGGCTTACCAGCCGAGCAAACAAAATGAATCCGGTCGCCGTTTTTGTCGGTGTTCTCGCTTGGGGCTGGCTCTGGGGCGCTTGGGGCCTGCTACTGGGTGTGCCGATTCTCATGGTCATCAAGGCTATTTGCGACCGCATTGACGATCTCAACACAGTGGGTGAATTGCTTGGCGATTGACTGTGACTTGCGAAGTCAGTTCAACATCCCCGCCACCAGCGCCCCTATAGCCATAGAACTGGTCAAGCCTGGCGACTCAATCCCAAACAGATTCACCAAACCGGCAATACCGTGTTCCAGCGGGCCTTGAATCATGAAATCAGCCGCAGCCTCCCTAGGTGCGCTGATTTTGGGGCGCATGCCTGCGTAGCCTGCAATCAAAGTGCCATCTTGCAGCTGCGGCCAATACTTGCGTACTTCGGCGTAAAAAGCGTCACCGCGTGTGGGATTGACGACCAAGTCGTCTGCGGATTTAACCCATTCGACATCAGGGCCAAATTTGGCTTGTCCGCCCAGATCTAGCGTCAAATGAACGCCCAAACCAGCTGCTTCGGGTACAGGATAAATCAAACGCGAAAACGGCGATTTACCACTGAGTGTGAAGTAATTGCCTTTGGCGTAATATGCTTGCGGAACAAACTTGGGATCTAAGCCTTGCATGCTGCGCGCAAGCATGGGTGCAGACAAACCGGCGGCGTTAACCAGTGCTTTTGTGCGTATTTCAGCGCCATCTTGCATGACTATTTTGATAGCATCTGAGGCAATAAATACGCCGGCTACAGCCGAATTTAGCACTGTTAAGCCGCCTGCATTTTCAAAATCACCCTGCAGCGAGAGCATCAGCGCATGGCTGTCGATGATGCCGGTACTGGGCGAATGCACAGCGGCGGCGCATTCAAGTTGAGGCTCCAATTCACGGGCTTGCTCACGGTTTAACAGCGTCAAATCGTGCACACCGTTGGCCGCAGCTTTGGCGATGATGCCTTGAAGTTGAGCAACTTGCGCCTCGTTGGTCGCAACGATTAATTTGCCGCAACGCTTGAAACCGATGCCGCGTTCAGCGCAGTAGTCATACAGCATCGCCCTGCCCTGCACGCACAGCTGTGCTTTCAGTGAGCCTTGCGGGTAGTAAATGCCAGCGTGGATCACTTCGCTGTTGCGCGAGCTGGTACCCGTACCAACGCCGTTGGCGGCTTCTAACACCAGCAGCTCTTTGCCTGCAAATTTTGGGGTGAGTGCAAGTGCTCTAGCAACAGCCAAACCCACCACGCCTGCGCCTATCACCACACAATCAACGCAATCTTCAGTGCTAACAGTAGTCATCAAGAGTAATCATCAAGAGTAATCATCAAGTTTTGAGGCAAAAAAAAGGACTTGGCAACATCGTTCAATGCTTGCTAAGTCCTTGTTTTATCACCATTTTTCAAATTGAAATTGGTGGGCAGTACAAGTTTCGAACTTGTGACCCCTGCAGTGTGAATGCAGGAAATATGGATTTCAATGGACAACAACGGACTATCTCTCACTCTGTAGCTATAGAAATTAGTCCGATATAGAACAACGCCATTCAATATAATTGTCCGTATTTTGTCCGTACGGAAAAATCATGGCAAAAATTGATACCGTTGATTCACGTAAGAAACTCCTCCCACGAAAAGAGCCCCACTGGCAGCGACTCACATCGCTCTGCTACCTCGGTTTCCGCAAAAACGATGATAAGGGGGGCACTTGGGTTATGCGGACGCAGACAGAAGGCAAGAGCGAACGGAAGTACAAAGCACTAGGTACATTTGCCGACAAGCTCGATGGCGACAAGTTTGACGCAGCCAAGAAAGCTGCGGAGACACATCTAAAGCACTTGGAAGGTGGTGGGTCCAACGAATCCATCACGGTTGGTGAAGCATGCAATCGCCTGGTGCAGAAGTACAAAGACGAAGACCGGGAAGATGCTGCAAAGGACGCAAAAGGGCGATTCAAACGCTGGGTTCATTCGAACAAGAAACTCGCCACCACCCCCATGCAGAAACTCACAGCGAGCATGCTTGCAGATTGGCGCACCAATCTAGCCAAGACCCCAGCCTTGCATCAGGACAAGTCCGTTATCAGCGACAAGCCCAGGGCGGCAAGCTCGCTCAATCGGGATATGGCAGTTCTGAAAACTGCGCTCAACCTAGCTCATGAAGACGGATTCACTACCAGCGACCACGCATGGTCAAGCAAATTGAAACCAGTGAAGGACGCTAACGGTCGGCGCGACTGCTATCTAGACATTGACCAACGCAAGGCATTGATCGCGCACGCAACGCCTGATCTCGCAATCCTGGTGCGAGCCATGTCCCTGTTACCGATGCGACCCGGCGCAGTGGCCGCGTTCACGGTGGCGAACTTTGACAAGCGGCTGAACTCACT
>JAYUCJ010000228.1:0-20712 GCA_043740415.1 Polaromonas sp.
CAAGGTCCGGCGCAGTTCCACGCCCAGCGGTGACGACTCGGGCAGGCCGCTGAACAGCGTCGAAAACGCGAAGTCGGGCGCCTTGCGCAGCGCAAAGCCACAGCCACCCAGGGCGGCAGTGGCCGACGCCACGGAAAGCATGAAAGTGCGACGCTGCATGAGGGGCCTTGTGGTGAAAAGAATCGGCTCAGACGACGATATTGACCAGCCGGCCGGGCACGACGATGACTTTTTTCGGCGTGGCACCAGCCGCCTGTTTGATGAACGCTTCTGACGCCAGCGCGGCGGCTTCGATCGCTGCCTTGTCGGCGCCCGCCGGCACGGTGACGGAACCACGCAGCTTGCCGTTGACCTGCAGCATCAACTCAATCTCGTCCTGCTGCAGCGCGGCTTCATCGACCTGCGGCCAGGGGGCGTCGAGCAGGTCGCCGTGTTGTGCAGCGTAGCCCAGGCTTTTCCACAACTCGCTAGTCAGATGAGGACAGGCTGGATAAAGCACCCTAAGCAAAATACTCAAACCGATAACACGCGCTTTATATTCCCCATCTTGCGATACCGGTGTGGCTCCGCCTTGCGTGATAGGTACAGGCAAAAATCCAAAGCCTTCCAAAAGCCGCAAAATCTTCATAGCTCCGGAAGCGACAGTGTTGTACTGCAGACGTTCGTAGTCATACGAAACTTGTCTCAAAATCGTAAAAATCTCTCGACCAAACGCCCGAACATACGGTTGTTGAGTGACCCAGGACAGCTCGTCGGTTTCACCTGAGAACCTTGTTATGCCGCCACGATTTTTGCTAGCGAACTCCCACACGCGACGTAAAAAGCGATAGCTGCCCTCCACGCCTGCATCGTTCCATTCGAGCGTTGCTTCGGGAGGTGCAGTAAACATGGTGTAGAGGCGGGCGGTGTCGGCGCCGTACTTTTCGATTAGATTCTGTGGGTCCACGCCGTTGTTTTTACTTTTGCTCATGGTACCTACTCCTTCGTAGGTAATCGGCGTGCCCGCAAGTAAACCCCCCTTGGCATGTAGAAGCTTTGCTCCCGTCACTTTGCCAGTGGCATCGTGAATATTTTCTACCTCGCTAGGCCAGAAATATTCGACGCCGCCTTTTGCGCTCTTTCGCGAGTAGATGTCGTTCAGCACCATGCCCTGCGTCAGCAGTTTGGTGAAGGGCTCGTCGATCTTGACCAGACCCAGGTCGCGCATCACCTTGGTCCAGAACCGCGCATAGAGCAGGTGAAGAATCGCATGCTCGATGCCGCCGATGTACTGGTCCATCGGCATCCAATAATCAGCCCCTGCGCCGACCATGGCCTGGTCATTTTTCGGGTCGCAATAGCGCATGAAATACCACGAACTGTCGACAAAAGTGTCCATGGTGTCGGTTTCACGCCGCGCCGCTGCACCGCAGACCGGGCAAGTCACCCCAGCGTGAAAGCCTTCATGTTTGTGCAGCGGGTTGCCTGAACCATCGGGCACGCAATCCAGCGGCAAAACGACTGGTAAATCCTTTTCAGGCACAGGCACCGCGCCATGTTCCTCGCAATGGATGATGGGAATCGGCGTGCCCCAGTAGCGTTGGCGGGAAACACCCCAGTCGCGCAAGCGCCAGGTGGTTTTTTTCTCGCCAAGTCCAAGTGCTACCAAGTCCGCAGCCACCGCATCGGCACAAGCCTTGAAGCCCAAACCATCAAATTTGCCAGAATGAACCGATACCGTGCCGTGTTTTTGCGCATACCAGTCATGCCACGCCGTCACATCGAACAAGCTCGAAGCTGCGGTGTTCGGAGCGGCGGCTGACGATGTTGAGGTATGTCCGTCTGAGGAAGCCGCCGCTTCGGACAGCGCAGCCCCCGAAGCAGCAGAAGCCAAGGCAACAACGGGCTTGATCCCCAAGTTGTACTTCAAAGCAAACGCAAAATCCCGCTCATCATGCGCCGGCACACCCATCACCGCGCCGTCGCCATAACTCATCAGTACGTAGTTGCCCACCCAGACTTCGACCTGCTCGCCCGTCAACGGGTGCGACACAAACAGCCCCGTTGCCACGCCTTCTTTTTCTTTGGTGGCGAGCTCCGCTTCAGTCGTTCCGCCCTCTTTGAGCGCTTCAATTTTGATAGCTAATGAGGCATTTAATTCGCCGGCTCGCACCGCAATGGGGTGCTCTGGCGCGACAGCGACGAAGGTGACGCCCATGATGGTGTCGGCACGGGTGGTGAAGACGTACATCTTGCCATCTTGGACCAGCTTGCCCTGCGCGTCCTGGATGGTGTGCGGGAAGGCGAAACGGACGCCTTCGGACTTGCCGATCCAGTTTTCCTGCATCAATTTCACGCGCTCAGGCCAGCCGTCCAGCCCGGTTTGCACCTGCTCCAGCAACTCGGGGGCGTATTGGGTGATGTTGAGGTAGTAGCCCGGAATTTCGCGCTTTTCAACCACCGCACCGGTGCGCCAGCCTTTGCCGTCGATCACCTGCTCGTTGGCCAGCACGGTCTGGTCCACCGGGTCCCAGTTGACAACCTGGGTTTTGCGGTAGGCGATGCCCTGCTCCAGCATTTTGAGGAACAGCCACTGGTTCCACTTGTAATACTCGGGTGTGCAGGTGGCGATTTCGCGGCTCCAGTCGATGGCCAGCCCCATCGCTTGCATCTGCTTTTTCATGTAGGCGATGTTGTCAAACGTCCACTGCGCGGGGGGCACGCCGTTTTTCATGGCGGCGTTTTCGGCCGGCAGGCCAAACGCGTCCCAGCCCATGGGCATCAGCACGTTGTAGCCCTGCATGCGCAGCTGGCGCGTCAGCATGTCGTTGATGGTGTAGTTGCGCACATGGCCCATGTGCAGCTTGCCGCTGGGATAGGGCAGCATCGAGCAGGCGTAGTATTTCGGTTTTGGGTTGCCCTGTGCGTCTAAAGCGCCTTCGGTGACGCGGTAGGCATCGGCTGCCGTCCAATGGCTGTGCGCGGCTTTTTCAATCGCCAGATGGTCGTAGGTCGCTGGGGAAATGTCATTAGATGTAGAGGTTATGGCAGTCATCACCCAATTGTAGAGGCTGCAACTGCACCAATAAGACCTAACTTTGACGCTACTTAGCCGATTTCGTCTCTGTTTTAGCCTCAGCCACGAAGCCAATCCGGCTCAAACCCGCTTTTTGTGCCACACCCATGACTTCGACCACTTTGCCGTAGGGCACGGCTTCGTCCGCACGCAGCTGAACTTCGGTGTCTTTGCTCATTTGCGCGGTTTTTGAGAGGGATTCGGCAAGCTGAGTCAGGCTCGTAACTTGGTCATTCAGGAAGATTTGACCCGTTTTATCGACAATGATAGTGACGAATTTAGGCGCATCAACGGGTTTGGCGGCTTCGATTTTGGGCAAATCTAGCTTGATAGCGCTGGTCATCAACGGCGCGGTGATGATGAAAATAACGACCAACACCAGCATCACATCGACCAAAGGCGTCATGTTGATGTCGCTCATGGGTTTTGAGCTTTGAGTGCGTTCTAGTCTGCCGAAACTCATGCTTTTCAGCTTAATGGTGCAACATCAACTCGCGCAAATCACTGGCAAAGCCTTCTAAGTCGGCTTCGATGCGACCAATGATGCGGCCAAACACGTTGTAGGCGAGGACAGCGGGAATGGCGACGACCAAGCCGGCAGCGGTCATGACCAGAGCCTCACCCACCGGGCCAGAAACCTGCGCAATCGTCATTTGACCAGCGCCAGAAATGCTGGTCAATGCATGGTAAATGCCCCAAACCGTGCCCAGCAAGCCGACAAACGGGGCGGTAGAACCGACGGTGGCCAATAAAACTTGTCCGAAATTCAGCTGGTTGATGATGCTGTGCAAAGCGTCGCGCAACACACGGGTGATCTGCTGGGCTTTGTCGCCGGCTTGCGCCAATGTTGGAAGACTTTGATTTGAATGCATTGCTACCGCTTGGCTCGCCGAAATCAAAGGGCATACTAGCGAAGAGCGATCAAAAGCTGTGGCTTGTTGCAAGCCTGATTCAACCGTGGCCGATTGCCAAAAAGCGGCCGTGCTGCGCGCCACATCGCCACTGGCTCGGCGCAACGTCCACGCTTTCAGCAAAATCACGACCCAACTGGCCACCGACATCACAAGCAGCAGAATCGCCACCGTTTTACTGATGGCATCCCCTTGGAGGATGAATTGAAAGGCGTTCATACGTGAAAACTAAACCGTGTTATCGACCGCGTTGTCGATTTAACGCAAATTCAGCACATCAAACATGTCAAACAAACCATTTGGCTTGTCGACCAAAAAGCGCGCCGCCATCAAGCTGCCTTTGGCGTAATACTCGCGGCTGGAGGCTTTGTGGCTGATCTCGATACGCTCACCCGTGCCGGCGAACATAACAGTGTGGTCGCCCACAATGTCGCCACCCCGAATGGTGGCAAATCCAATGCTGGAAGGGTCGCGTGGACCCGTCACGCCGTAGCGCTCAAAAACGCCACAGTCTTTCAAATCACGCCCCAATGCTTCAGCAATCACCTCGCCCATTTTGAGTGCGGTGCCTGAGGGGGCGTCGATTTTGTGCCTGTGGTGCGCTTCGATGACTTCAATGTCGTAACCCGTATTCAGCGCTTTAGCCGCCATTTCTAGCAGCTTGAAAGTCACATTCACGCCCACGCTCATATTGGGAGACATGACGATGGCAATGTCTTTGGCAATCTCGGCAATTTCAGCTTTTTGCGCAGCATCAAAACCCGTGGTGCCAATGACGGCTTTGACGCCTAATTTACGGCACGCCTGCAAATGTGCCAGTGTGCCTTCAGGTCGGGTGAAATCCATCAAAACTTGAGACTGAGCCAGTCCTAGCAACAAATTATCCGTGACCAACACGCCACTGGTTTGCCCTAAATAATTTAGTGCATCAATATTGATAGCTGGCGAGGCAGTAATATCAAGGGCTCCCGTCAATATGCAATCATCTGCAGCGCTGACGGCTTCTATCAACATGTGACCCATACGACCACTGGCGCCAGCAACGGCAAGGCGTAATTTTGCTGAACTCACTGGCGCACTTACCTTCTCAGTCATTTCTTATTGCCTGACAAAGTTTCAATAAATTCTTGCTCAGTCGGCATGTTGCTGCCGTCAATTTTGTCTAATGCATCGCCTTTGAAATAAACGGTGAGTTTGTAGGATGGTGTCTCAATGCCTTGGCGCTTCAAATTAAAAACATATTCCCAACGATCCGCATGAAAAACGCTGACCAAGAGCGGCGTACCCAAAATATCAGCCACTTGCAAGCGCGGCATACCGAGCTTGAGTGCGGCAACTTGCTCTTTTGACACAAAATTGCCTTGCGCAATTTCAGCTTTGTAAAGAATAGAGCCGCAAGCGGACAATAAGCTGATGAACAAGGCAGCGATTGAAAGTTTCACTGAACGACGGTAAGTATGCGGTGTAGTATTCATGTTGGTCAACTATAACGATATGATGGCGTCATTGTAGCGGTTGCAAAGACTGAAATCACACACACTTATGAGCACCATTGACGAACTGAAAAGCACCGGCTTAAAAGCTACTTTGCCGCGATTGAAGATTTTGGAAATTTTCCAAAAGGGTGAACCCCGCCACATGACGGCAGAAGATGTATTCCGCATCCTTTTGCAAGACCGCACCGACATTGGACTGGCGACCGTTTACCGCGTGCTTCTTCAGTTTGAGCAGGCCAGCATTTTGACGCGCAGCAGCTTTGACGGTGGTAGAGCGGTTTATGAACTCAACGAGGGGCATCACCACGACCACTTGATTTGCTTAGATTGCGGCAAAGTGGAAGAGTTTTTTGACGAAGAGATTGAAAAACGGCAAAAAGCCATTGCCAAGGCCAAAGGTTTTGTCATTGCGGATCACGCCTTGAGTTTGTATGCGAATTGCACCAAGTCAAAGTGCCCCAACTTGGTCAAACCAAACACAGCGCGACCACCCCATTGATCTAAGAAGCTTTTCGCGGGAATTAACCTGCGTCCATCGCTTTGCGTTGGCGCAGGGCAAACTCTTCGTAGGTATCAATGCCGCGCAGTTGCAAAATCGTGTTGCGCACGGCTGCCTCCACCAAAACCGCGATATTTCGACCCGCAACAACTTGAATCACCACCTTACCAATCGGTATGCCGATGACATCTTGCGTTAACGGCACCGAGGGCATGCGGTCGTAATCGCGCTCCATGGTTTCGCGGCGAACCAAATGAACAATCAGCCTCAAACGCATGCGACGCCGAACCGCGGTTTCGCCAAAAATGGCGCGAATATCCAATAGTCCTATGCCCCGTACTTCTAGCAAGTTTTGCAGCAGATCGGGGCATCGCCCCTGGATCGTGGTTTGGTTGATGCGAAATAAATCCACCGCATCATCTGCCACCAAGCCGTGGCCACGGGAGACCAACTCCAAACCCAGCTCGCTTTTACCCAGGCCAGATTCGCCGGTGATCATCACGCCTAGGCCCAAAATATCCAGGAACACGCCATGCATGGTGGTGCGGTCTGAAAAGTGCTTGGCTAGGTAGGCTCGAAGCACATCAATGACAAAAGCGGCAGATTCTTTGGTCGCAAAAAGTGGGATCTGGGCGCGCTCACACAAAGTAAGCAAGCTAGGCGGTGGTATTTGCCCATCACCGAGTACCAATAATGGTGGCTCTAGCTTGACGATTCTGGAAATACGCCGGGCACAGTCAGCTTCAGCACCGTTGGTAAGATAAGCAACTTCTCGTTCACCCAAAACCTGCAGTCGATAAGGATGAATGTAATTCAGATAACCGACCAAATCTGCGCTGGAACGCGCCGCTCGAACGGCCACTTCATCGAAATGACGCTCCGAGGCGGACAAGCCCACCAACCAATCCCACTTTAAATAGGTGCGAAACGCTTCAAATAAAACGTCAGCGCTGACGACGGTTGGCTTCATACAGCACCTTGAGTTGCCAGCCAGCCGGTAATCAATTGATGCAATTGCACCGCGTCTTGTGTGGTTTGAAGCTTGTCGCGCAAACCAGCATCACTGAGTAATTCAGCTATTTCTGACAAAATTTCAAGATGCTTTTGCGTTGCCGCTTCTGGCACCAGCAAAAAAATCAACAAATTAACGGGTAATTCATCTGGTGCATCAAAGCCGATCGGCTGGAGCAACTGGAAAACAGCTGCCATAGGCGTCTTCATGCCCTTAATGCGACCGTGTGGGATTGCGACACCGTGCCCTAAACCAGTTGAACCCAATCGTTCACGTGCAAACAAGCTATCCGTCACCGTGGCACGGTTCAAGCCGTGCAGTTGCTCAAACAACAAGCCAGCCTCTTCAAAGGCGCGTTTTTTGCTAGTAGCTTCCACACCCACAAGTACTTGTGGGGCGGGCAATATGCTGGAAAGTCTGTTCATACGTGGAAGGAGATTATGCACTGGCCTATGAATTTGGCATGAATTCGACTTAAATCTTATAGAAATTAGCCAAATTCTGTTTTGAACGCGAAACCGCCCCAAGAAAAGCTTTTTGTTCGAAAGCCTTTCTTAGGGCGGCGTTTGAAACCAGTTTCAGTTTTACATCAACCGTTTAGGTGCATCGTGATGGTGGTCTTTCACCTTTTCTTTGTGTCGCCCGACCTGTCGATCGAGTTTATCAACCAACTCATCTACGGCGGCGTACAGATCTTCGTGAGAACTCTCCGCAAACATGTCACCGCCCTTGACGTGAATATTGCACTCAGCGCGTTGTCGTCGATCTTTCTCCTTCTGATTTTCGACTGTCAGTAAAACTTTTACATCAACCAGTTGGTCAAAATGCCGTGTAATTCGATCTAACTTTGCAGTCACGTAGCTGCGTAACGCTGGGGTAACTTCGAGATGGTGACCGCTGATTGTCAAATTCATACGTAGCCTCCTAAAACAAAAGCAAAACACGCCTTGAGCTATCTCTTCATCCAACACATCTCAATGCGCGGGTAACACCTGAGGTTAGAGCTAAATCTTACCACTTCCCCTCAAGCTCCTTCACTATGCGCTCGCCACGAAACATTTGCAAGTCCCAAGACTTGCTTTATGCTAATTTTGATACTATTTGATGTAAGGCAGTGCAACGGCTTATTGGGCAGCTGGCATGTTGGTTTGATACAACTTCAGCTTGCCGACCACGAAAATGGCCGCTACGCTCGCACTGGCACCAACCAAAGCAGCTATCCAGTAGTGTTGTACTAGATTCTGTGCGTCGCGGCTGATGATTAAGCCGCCTACAAAGGCGGCTATGCCCATGGCCGCCGACTGAACTGCTGAATTCAGGGCCATGAATGTGCCCCTCAATTGCGGGTTTGCGGCAGACGTGATGATGGCCATTCCTGGAATCATACGTCCGCTCATAAACGCAAAAAAGGCAGTTGAAACCAATAAAACAGCCCATATAGGCCAGCCTTCTGTGAGCGTGCTTGCAACCATGGGAACGATGACCAAGACAGCCATCATACGGAACATGACTACTTTCCCCTTACGATCCGTCAACACGCCAATCAAGCGCGCCGTTACCAAAGTTACCAAGCCACCGCACAAATAGACATATGGCACTTGATCGGTGCGCCAGCCCACGTTGGCTTGCAAATAAATGGTAATGAAGGGAATTACCGTAAATCCTGCAAACATCAACAAACCTGAAAACGCAAACGCTTTCAAGTGGTTACCGTCAGCAAGCACCTGCTTGATACCACGCCAGGCCGATGGTTTGTTGCCACCCCGCAAATGGTCTGTCAATGACGGCAAGGTAACGTATGCCCCCAGCGCCAGCAAACCAACCAAGGCAGCTATACCAAAAAATGGCGCATGCCAACTGAAATGTGCCGCCAAAAACAAACCCAATGGCACACCCGCTACGGTAGAGACGGAAAAAGATGTCATCACGATGCCCATCGCGCGACCCCGCCGCTCAAACGGAATGACGTCCGCAATAATCGTTTGCGACAAGGCAGACAAAACGCCACCAAAGATGCCCGCCAAAACCCGAGCCACCATCAAGGTGTAATACGTCGGTGCCAAACCACACGCGAGCGTAGCCAAGCCGAACAAGACATACAACGCCAACAGTAGCTTTTTGCGGTCAAATTTATCCAAATAAGTTGCGGCCAGCAGACCAGATACTCCCGCTGCCAAGGTGTACGCTGACACCAGCATACCAAATTGAGCATCGGTGATTGCGAAAATCTGTGTGAATTGTGGCCCCAGCGGCATCATGATCATGAAATCAAGAATGTGGGTGAATTGGATGCCTGCTAAGGTGAGCAAGAGCCAAAGTTCGCGCTTAGGCGAAAGTGAACGGGGCAGATGACTTGGTGTTTGAATCGACATAACGTCCTAAATTAACCTTTGACTTTATCACTTGATGTCACCAGAGGAATGAACTCATTACAAAGTGTCATAATCAAGCCTTACAAATAACGGAGCCATCGCTTGGAAACCTACCCTAGTCGGTAGCTTTTAACGCCCAAATTAGCCTATACAGAACGTATGGGTGTTTGCATTGGGGTTGAAAGCTAAACCACCCCTTTTTTAAATGCAACCTTATTTCGGGAGAGAGCCATGCTCAATATCTTTTCCCTAGCCAATGGCCGACTTTTCCAGGAAGAGATCGAGTCGCTAGAAGAACTCACCAAATTTCAACCTATTTGGGTGGATTTGGAGTCCCCCACTTTAGAAGAAAAACGCTGGGTTAAGCAACATTACGGTTTGTCCATTCCTGAAGATGCGATGGACGAAGACATCGAAGAATCCGCCCGTTTTTATGAAGAAGACAATGGCGATTTGCACATTCGCTCCGACTTTTTGATCGCCGACGATGATGAGCCACGCACCGTCCGCGTTGCTTTTATTTTGAACTTGGTCAACACCCAGCTTAAAAGTCATGGTGTGCTGTTTTCGATTCATGACGAGGATGTACCTGTATTTAGGCTCTTGCGCATGCGTGCAAGACGGGCGCCTGGTTTGATAGAAGACGCCAAAGAAGTGCTGCTCAAATTGTTTGATGCGGATGCCGAGTATTCGGCAGACACCTTAGAAGGCATTTACATTGAACTAGAAAAAGTAAGCGCCAAGGTATTGTCTGGCAATATGACGGATGCTTTGGCCAGTGAAGTACTGGGCTCAATCGCAAGACACGAAGATTTAAGTGGTCGGATTCGCCGTAACATGATGGACACGCGCCGCGCCCTGAGCTTTGTCATGCGCAGCAAAATGCTCAACGCAGAACAGTTTGAAGAAGCACGGCAAATTTTGCGGGATATTGATTCACTGGACTCGCACACTGCTTTTTTATTCGACAAAATCAACTTTTTGATGGATGCAACCGTTGGTTTTATCAACATCAACCAGAATAAGATCATCAAGATATTTTCAGTGGCAAGCGTCGCCTTACTGCCACCAACCTTAGTTGCCAGCGTTTATGGCATGAATTTAAAGTTTCCAGAACTGGAGTTTCTGGGAGGTTATGCATATCCGTATACGGTAGCTGTAATGATTGCCAGTGCTTTGGTCCCGATGTGGTATTTTTACAAACGTGGCTGGTTATCGTAATGACGAACAATATTCTTCAAATGGAACTCACGTGATACACAGACTCAAAGTCTTACCGCAATATTTATTGCCCAAGCAATGGCTGACAAATCTCGCTGGTCGCTTTGCGAGCCAGGCTCGTGGCAACACGACCACGTCGGTCATACGCTGGTTTGTCAAAAAGTACCAAGTCAACATGACTGAGGCACTGAACCCAGACATCAGCAGCTACGCCACGTTCAACGATTTTTTTACCCGTGCTTTAAAGCCGGGAGCAAGGCCTGTAGCGGCGGCTGCGTTGATTTGCCCGGTTGATGGCGCCATCAGCCAGTTTGGCGCTATCAAGCAAGATCAAATTTTTCAGGCCAAAGGCCACAGTTATTCCACCACAGCCATGGTCGGCGGCGACAGCACCTTGGCCGCGCAATTTCAAAATGGCAGTTTTGCTACGCTGTACCTCAGCCCCAAAGACTACCACCGCATCCACATGCCATGTGACGGCACATTGAAGCGCATGATCTATGTGCCTGGCGACCTGTTCTCCGTCAACCCCACCACGGCACGTGGCGTGCCCGGTTTGTTTGCCCGCAATGAGCGCGTGGTGTGCGTGTTTGACACCGCCACAGGGCCGTTTGTGCTCGTTTTGGTGGGTGCAACCATCGTTGGCAGCATGGCAACCGTTTGGCATGGTCAGATCAACCCACCGCGCAGCGCTGAGGTTCGAGAATGGCGCTATGACGATGAACTCATTTCACTCAAACAGGGCGACGAAATGGGCCGATTCATGTTGGGTTCTACGGTGGTGATGTTGTTCCCCGAAAACCGCTCAAAAGCATTGGCATTCAACCCTGCTTGGGCCGCTGGCGGCGCTGTTCAGCTGGGACAAGCCATGTGTCAGATTGACGCCTAGTCCGGCTCAACAACCACAGGCACACGTTGCGCCAAGGCGCACATCAACTCATAACCCACTGTGCCGCCAGCTTGGGCTACCTCGTCGATTGACAGCACAGCCCCATTGCTAGCCCGCCCCCACAGTGTGACTTCGCTGCCTACACCGAAATCAATACCAGCTTGAATCAACGGCTCTAAATCAACGGTAATCATGTCCATGCTGACACGACCCACCATGCGGGTGCGAATGCCTTGCACCAATACCGGCGTTCCGGTGCTGCAATGGCGTGGGTAGCCATCGGCGTAGCCACAAGCCACCACGCCTATCGTCATTGGCTTATCCGCCTTAAAAACAGAGCCGTATCCGACTGTAGCCGGCGTATTTATTGCCTGAACTGCTATTATTTTTGATGATAAAGTCATCGTTGGCAAGAGTTGCCAATCGGCATAGCTATGCTCAGGAAAATCTGGTGCGCTGCCATACAGCGCAATACCTGGGCGCACCCAATCGGCAGCGGCAGGGATGCTGTGGCGTAGCAGGGCAGCGCTGTTGGCCAAGCTGCGTTCACCCGGTAAATCTTGCGTGGTGGTGTTAAAAATCCGCAATTGCGCCCCAATACCTTTTGCGCCATCGGCATCGCTAAAGTGCGTGGTCAATGAGATTTCTTCTACTTGAGGCAGGGCATTCAGCCGCGTCCACGCGGCGCGGTACTGGTGCGGCGCAAAGCCCAAGCGGTTCATGCCTGAGTTCATTTTGAGAAAAACACGATGTGGCACCTCGGTTTTATGCGTTGCCAGCATGTGAATTTGTTCGTCGCAATGCACGGTGTGCCACAAACCCAGGCGCGAGCACAGCTCCAAATCGCGCTGCTCAAAGACGCCTTCCAAAAGCAGTATCGGCCCACGCCAGCCCAGCTTGCGCACGCGTGCGGCTTCGTCTAAATCTAGCAAGGCAAAACCATCGACGCTGCGTAAACCTTCATACACGCGCTCAATACCATGGCCATAAGCATTGGCTTTGACGACAGCCCAGACTTTTGAGTCAGGTGCAGCACGTCGCGCACGCTGAATGTTGTTGCGCAAAGCCGCAGTGTGGATGGTGGCTAGAATAGGGCGTGGCATGCTTTTGAAAAATTGTTTATCGAGGGTATTCTCTCATTTCACCTTCACTGTATTGAAGCCAAGGCATGATATAACCCAGTATTAGTTACTTATGCGTTACCAGATAGATACTTAACTTTACAAACCATATGCACTCAGTTCGGGTAGCCCATATTGCGCAACCTTATTTGTTAGTATTTATTTTATGACGCAGCCCTCACATGAACCCATGAAAAAAGGGTTTTTCACCATCATGGCGGCACAGTTTTTCAGCTCTTTGGCTGATAACGCTTTGCTTGTTGCCGCCATTGAATTGCTCAAGGCCTCCAATGCGCCACTGTGGCATGTGTCCGCGTTGGCACCTATGTTTGCGCTTTTTTACGTGATTTTGGCGCCCTTTGTGGGCGCTTTTGCTGATGCCTACCCCAAAGGGCAAGTGATGTTTGTTAGCAACTTCATCAAAATGGTGGGCTGCGTTTTCATGCTGTTTGGTGGTCATCCGCTCTTGGCATATGCCGTGGTCGGTTTGGGTGCCGCTGCCTATTCCCCCGCCAAATACGGCATCTTAACGGAGCTGCTACCTGCATCTCAGTTGGTCAAAGCCAACGGCTGGATTGAAGGACTGACGGTAGCTTCCATTATTTTGGGCATTTTGCTGGGCGGCCAATTGATCGGGCCCAATATTTCCAGCTTTTTGCTGTCGTTTGATTTCCCGTTCATTCAGACCAGTGTGGACACCCCTCCCGAAGCTGCGATTGCCATGATGATTTTGATCTATGGTATTGCGGCTTGGTTCAACACCCGCATACCGAGCACCGGCGCAGCCATCATTCCGATGCCCAAGAACACATTGTCTTTGGTTCCCGATTTTTGGCATTGCAACAACCTGCTTTGGAAAGACAAATTGGGGCAAATTTCGCTTGCCACGACGACCCTGTTTTGGGGTGTTCTGGGAAATTTAAGGGTGATTGTTTTTGCATGGGCTGCCGTCGCGCTGGGTTACAGCACCTCACAAGCGTCGTCATTGGTCGGGGTTATTGTTATCGGCACCGCCGTGGGTGCAGTGATTGCTTCCATGCGTATGACGCTGGACCGAGCGACGAGCCTGATTCCTCTGGGTATCGCCATGGGCGTGCTGATGTTTGGACTTAACTTCATCGGCAGTATCTGGGTGGCCATTCCCTTCCTCATCTTATTGGGCGGACTGGCCGGCTATTTGGTCGTGCCCATGAATGCATTGCTGCAGCACCGTGGCCATAACTTGATGGGCGCGGGGCGTTCGATTGCCGTACAAAACTTCAATGAACAGGCCTGCATCTTAGGCTTGGGCGGCTTGTATGCCTTGGGCACGGGCATAGGCGTTACAGCATTCGGCATCATTGCCTTTTTTGGCTTTTTAATCACGGCAGTGATGTGGCTCATCATGCGCTGGCATGCGAGCAATCTGCGTAAATACCCTGCCGAAGAAGCGCATTTGATCGACATTGCCACGCACGATGGCATGCACGATTAACGCATAGCTCACTAGCACGATGAAACTGTGGGCGGTGGGCGCGTTGGTCGTCAACGCTTTTGTGTGGGGCGTGTCATGGTGGCCATTGCGCCAGCTGCAGTCGGCGGGTTTGCACCCTTTGTGGTCTACCGTCATCATGTACTGCTTCGCGCTTCTTGTGGTCCTGTCTGTCAAACCCAAAGCGTGGCAGGGTCTCTTGCAACATCCACAGTTGTGGCTGCTGTTCTTGGCTTCTGGTTTGACCAATGTGGGCTTCAACTGGGCGGTCAGCATCAGCGACGTGGTGCGGGTCTTGATTTTGTTTTACCTGATGCCCGCTTGGGCTGTCCTGTTGGCTTGGCTGCTGTTGGGTGAGCGGCCTACGCGTGCCGCGTTGTGGCGCTTGCTGCTCGCTTTTACAGGCGTGATGGTTGTTTTACTGCCAACTAATATGAATATGGCATCTTCGACGCTGCATTTCAGCTTTGCGGATGGTTTGGCTTTGATGGGTGGTTTTTGTTTTGCCTTCACCAATGTACTGCTCAAAAAATTAAACAACACCCCCAGTGAATCACGCATGTTGGCCATGTTTGGTGGCGGTGCGGTACTGGCTATGCTTGCTGGTACGGCGGGTATGACGCAAGGCTGGGTGAATGCTCTACCAGCTATTTCCAGCAGCTGGGTCTGGCTGGCGTGTGGCTTGTCACTCGCGTTTTTGATAAGCAATGCGGCCCTGCAATATGGTGCATCTAGGCTGCGCTCTAGCACCACCTCCGTGGTGATGCTGTCCGAAGTCGCCTTTGGCAGCCTGAGCGCCATTGCTTTAGGCGCTGCGGTGGTGGACACACGTACTTTAGTTGGCGGTCTGTTGATTATCCTAGCAGCCGCGCTGGCCGCTTTTGACAACTAGTCAGCCGCGCAGTACGCCTGCCTTAAACCCTAGGTCTAGGCGGCCAGGCAAAACTCATATCGTCACGCCCATCGCTTAAATTCGGGTTGTAGGCGGGGTCGATGTGCAGCTTGTCACCCCAGCGTTTGCGCATGTAGCGCAGCTCTTTTTCGGCGCGGCGTTGCTTTTCGGGTGAATGGTCTTGTCCACGGGTGGCAGATTCATGGTGAATCAGCTCGGCATACGGCGTCCAAACATTGCGGTAACCCGCTTCTCCCAGTTTGAGGCAAAAATCAACATCGTTGAAGCCAACGGCTAATTCTTGGTCGTTCAAACCACCCACTTGCTCAAACACGGCTTTTTGAACCACCAAGCAGGCACCGGTCACGGCGGAAAAGTTCTGCGTCAACACCGCCCTGCTGTTAAACCCAGCCTCACCCTTGGGTAAATGCTTATGCACATGCCGCGCCACACCGCCCACCAGCACCATGCCAGCGTGCTGCAACGTTTGGTTCGGGTACCACAGCCTAGCGCCCACAGCGCCGACGCAGGGGCGCAGCGCGTGGCCCACCATCTCGGTCAACCAATCAGCGGATGCCACATCACCAACCTCGATATCGTCGTTGACCAACGCCAAGACCTCGCCCTTGGCAAAGGTCACGGCGTAATTGTTCAGCGCGGAGTAATTGAACGCGTAGTTGTCACGAATCACCCGAATTTTCGTATGTGCAGTGAGGGTTTTCAAATAATCCAGCGTTTCTGCTTGGCCAGAACCGTTGTCCATCACCAAGATTTCATAGTTTGGGTAGGTGGTTTTGCTCAAAATACTGTCTATGCACTGGCGCAGCAAGGCCACGTTGTTTTTGGTCGGGATGATCAGGCTGACCAACGGCGGTACTGCAGGCAAAGCGTGTTGAATTTTTTGATGCGCCGCCGCTTCAACACCCCCACCGACTTGACGGACATGCACCAAAACCTGCGGAATATGGTGGATTTGCAGAGGCTCTCTACGCGCAATGGCGCGAGAAATCAGCTCAAAGCTGCTGTCAACGCCACTGCTTAAACCACCTAAGCCACCCAATTCACGCACCCAACTTGCCTTGAAAAAACACAAATCCTGCGTGTAGTTTTGTGAAGAACCGCTGCTAAGAAACAAATCCAAATTCCAATCCGGCTTGAAATCTGGCGCGGCTCGCTCAAAACTGGGTGCAAAAAGTTTATCGCTGTCGGTATAGATAATGTCACATTTTTCACCCTTAAATATGATTTTAGTCGGCGTATTTATTGCCTTAGGTGCTATTTTATTTATAGCATTAAGCACCACAACCCAATCACCCGTTGCCATGCCAAACGCTGCTGTCAACAAGCCCTGATCGGCTGGCGCAGGCACCAGCTTGATGCGCTGGTCTGCGGCAACCATGACATCCAAAGCTTCGCGCACCGCGGCATCTATCTGGCTAGGGACGGCGATGCACAGCTCCCATTTCGGGTACATCTGCGCCTGGACCGATGCCACAGCCTCCTTGAACCACGGCACATTTGGCTGCTCCAGCGTCATCAACAAAGAAAATGTAGGGGCACCGGGCTGTGCCGAAAAAACCTGCGCCTCAGCCGTCAAACTGGCGATTTCAGCCTCTGTTGGGTTGTCATAACGGCGTAGCCACTCGGTGTAATCGCTGCGGTCAAAGTCTTCTTCTGGTGCGGTTTGCCAAGCTTTTTCAATGCTGTAACCCGCTTGCTCCCAGGGCGGAATCACGTCCTCTGCAGCCAGTTTCTGAATAGTCGTTTCAGCAAATGCTTGGCCGCGTCGCCACGCCATCAAACGCCGCAAGGGCTTGGTCACCCGCCAGCTTGCGGAATTTTGATAGTCAGCGCTCACTGACTTGTAGATATACTCAGAATTCACCGCCCAAAAGTGGTCTCGTTCCGCCACCACATGCGCCACTTCTGCCTTGGCGCGGTTGCGGGCTACCTCCATTTGGTGCAAATCGTGCTCGAGCTGGTCAATGCGCGCTTCTTGCTGCTCTAAACGCGGATCGACTGGCGTGTACGGCAAGAGATCATTCGGTCGCCAATCGCCACCGGATTGCGCTTTGAACCACGCATCAAAGTCGCGCTGCGTCAATTGAAAGCCTGATGCGCTGAGGGTGTTTTCAATAAACTGTAGCCGCGTGAACCGTCGCCCTGTGGCTTGTTTGGCGAAGAGCGCAGTTTCATTCAGCCATGTGAGCAAATGGCGACAAGCGGCTTCTGCGTTCAACTGCTGTGCCGTAACAGCTTGAAGCAAGTCATCCGCAACCTGCGGGATGGTCCAACCGGCTTGGCTGATGTGGTGAGAAAAAACAGTGCGACTGGTCATAAGCCTGATCTTACTGGACAGGGCATTCAGGTGATGGCAACCGTGTTTGTGGCCGCTCGGCTTCAATGTTGTAGTTAAACAACCCCATCTTGACCGTGACATGACCTGAAAACCCGTTGACATACGTTGGGATTTTGCGCGACTCGACCCAGTTTTTCATGCGGGCACTTCTAGGCGTGCACCACAAAAGTGCGGGGCTGGGCACCAAAACGTCCTTGGGCGCAGCTGCTGCAAAAAATGCGTCTGGCGCAGCACCTTCCGTACCGTGGTGTGGCAGCTTCAAAATATCCGCCTTCAAGTTTTTGCCTTCTTTGACCAAATACGCACCCAACTTCGCGTTTAAATCACCCGTAAAAAGCGCTGAATTGAAGCCATGTTTTAGCAGCATGATGTAGGACATATCGTTGATATCCGTGCGTCCCACCGGCGTGTTCACGCCATCAAAGGCATACAAAATTTTCAAGCTACTAGCGAAACCCAAGTCAAATACCGTGCCAGCTTTGCCCTCAAGAACCTTGACCTGGTTGTTTTTGAGCATGACCCGGTAGCTCGCTATTTCATCATAGTCACAGCCCCAAGGTATTTCCACGTCGCACTCCTGGCGGCCAACAGCATTGAAATACACCTCAGAGATGGCGATACCGCTTTCCAAAATAGCCTGCAAACCTTGGTAGTGGTCTTTGTGCGGGTGCGTGATGAAAACCATATCCAGTTTTTTTATGCCTTTTGATTTCAAATAAGGCACCAAGGCGTTGCGGGCAGGGGCTAAATGACCAGCATCTATCAGTATATTTTTGCCGTTGCTGGCCTGTATCAAGTGCGCATCACCTTGCTGGGGTGAGTAGTTGACGTTGATCATGGTCCAAGTCAGTGATTTGCTGCCTATGTACCATACTCCATATCCAACCAAGCCCATCAGCAATGCAAGCAAGATCAGCAGTGATGTTGTTGGAAAAAACTTACTTCTCACTTTATGCTTCGCTCAATTGATATAAACAACGAATTTGTTGTCTTTTTTAGCTTGTGCCTCACAAGCTTCGAGTGTGTGGTTACCCAATCTAGTGAAAACTAAATTTCTCTTGCCAAAAACATAATAGGCAACATATAAGCTTTCAAATGCCCCACAATAAATAAACTCATCTGACTTAAAGCGCTGCTCTGCCGAAATCAACTGCCTCTCAATATCCCGAATTTCCTCCTCTGGCAAGCCTATGTCAATTTTTTTAGCCAAAATTCCATTTATTATTGAATGTACATTTTCATAATAAATTCCATGTTTTCCAACAAAGTTAGAATACATAAAAGTTGAAAGTACAATTAGCAATGTAACCACAATTAAATATATAGGATTATTATTTTTTATCCAAGTACAAAACAATAAATAAATAACCATCGGGATTAATAAAAATATATAAGATGCAAAATAATAGCGATTAACTATTCCATCATAGGAAATCAAAGAAACAAGTCCCGCAGAGTACTTGTAAGTTGGTATAAAACAAAATACCAAAGACAATATTATGAAACAAAAAACACGATTGTTTATTTTTGGCACCTTCAATGACAGTAGCACACTCAGTGGCAAAAATAAATACACGCTTAATTTATATAATTCATTCCAATTGGCAGCATACCTATTGCCTCCATGAATAGCATTCCAAGTACCTTTGGTAATTATTTCTGCATAAATTTTAGCAAGATCTCCACCTCTTAAATACGACAACAACGCAGGCACTTGATCTGTATAAAAAACAATACTTAAATATATAATAATTAAAATTAAAATAGTTGATTTTAAAAGAAAACTACTGCTGTACTTGTATTGAGTAGCAAAACAAATTGCCAAAATAGGGATATAAAATGTCATGTAAGCCAACTCACCAGCATGAAATATATATACGCCAATCATGAGGATCGCAGATAAACCAATTTTTAAAATAATGATTTTCCTTGACTGTTGAATCCCCATAACATTGACCAACAAACCGAGCGATAAGAACAACATTGGTAAAGTAATTTGATAGGTAACCGAATACCACATAATCCAAGCTTGTTGAAAGAAGCTGTGTGTACCGATGATAGTAACCCATATGAATACGCTGCTGAGCGCCAAACTAGACAACCAATTATTTTCAATTTTTGTTTTTGGCTGTAATGGCAACAAAGCAGCATATATCTGCTTAGAGGCCGAATAGATTAAAATGACACATAAAATAAATTGTGTCCTATGAACAACCGTAGCTATTGTGTAAATATCAGTTACTCCGGCGACCTTAAATATGGCTACCCAAGTTAAATACCAAGCTTTTTTGGGTAGATTGACTAATTGGTTAGCATCTAGTACTCCAATTTTAATCCGATCTACATGATCCCATATATCGAACCGCATTTTCATCATTGGATATGATGTTGCGATTAGCAAAAAAACAATCGCAACTATTATATAAAAAAATACTTGATAAGCATTTTCATTATATTGAGTTAGTTTGATTTTTTGCATGCTTAGGATTTGCGCTTCGTGTTCTACTAGAATATTATCTAGTAAAGTGTAATGCGAGCTTAGTCATGACAGAATTCTGCAATTTTTTTCAACAGTAAATTATCCGACTATACGATTAGTGTCATTCGAATCGCGCAATAAATTCCAAAATTCCTTGCGCCAGCCGTAGATTACAGCGAGAAGCGCAAACAATGCGCCCATAAATACCATATACATCAACGGCGTTGGTCGCTCAGGTCGGCTAGGTACCGAGGGTTGTGCAATAAATTGCGCTTGCGACATAAACCGTGCTGAAATTTGGGACAGATCAGCTGCCAAAGAGAGCAATTTTTCTCGCTCAGCATCTGTTTTAACTTTTTTGCTGTAATCAGCAATGACTACAGCCAGTTTACCTACACTCTCACTGCCGCTACGGGCTTGCTTTAAGGCCAATTCCACCTCTTTTAGCAGGCCTCCTGCAAATGCCTGTTGTTCTATTTCACGGTCTAGTTTTTGGGTTTTTTCTCTGATCTCTATCAATTCAGACTCCGCACCCACCAGTTGCGCTAGGGGTGACATGAACTTCTCGTTGTCCTTGCGAACATCGATGACTTGACGCGATTCACGCCCTGTCGTTTCTGGATATTGAGCAACGATTTTCTTCAGCGCAAGGGCTCGGTTTTTCGCTTGCTCAATGTCAAACTCATACTTTAGCTTCTGCTCCAAAGCGCGATCAGAAAACTGTCGATTGTCCGCCGTCCAGCGTGACACTTGCTCACGCACTGCTTCACGCGTGGCGACTTCTTTAAAATAGCCCCCCAACCAAGTCGTCATTTCAGCCGCTACCAACGGGTCAGACGCCGTATATGTCAAACGCAAACCCAAATACACGGCATTGTCTTTCATATGCTTGATACTGTTCTTGCCTTGAATTTTCTCTTTCTCTTTCTCTTTCT
>JAYUCJ010000229.1:0-7169 GCA_043740415.1 Polaromonas sp.
GCACTCAAGGTTTGGAAGTCTTCTGTCTTCATCACAGCTCCTATGTACTTGATTTACATGGCTTTATTTATACCACTAATTAAGAGTGACATAGCCTTAATTTAATAGCAGTCTAGGCAATAAATACGCTAGCTAGAGGCATAAATAGCACTTAAAAAACATGATTTACCATGCATGAATAGCATTATCCGGAAAACTGCCGTCTTTCACGGCTTTCACATAGGCCGCCATCGCCGCTTGCACGCCGCCAGCGTCTTCCATGAAGTTGCGCACAAACTTGGCGTTTTTGCCCAAATTGACGCCCAGCATGTCGTGCATCACCAGCACTTGGCCGGCCGTGCCGTTGCCTGCGCCTATGCCGATGGTGTGGCAGCGCGACAGTTCGTCGGTCAGCGTTTTGGACAGGGCTGCGGGCACCATTTCCAGCACCAGCATGGTCGCGCCGGCGTCTTGCAGCTCATGGGCGTGGCGCTTCATGATGGTGGCGGATTCTTCGGTTTTGCCCTGCACGCGGTAGCCGCCCAAGGCGTGCACGGTTTGCGGTGTTAAACCGAGGTGGGCGCAAACAGGGATGCCGCGCTCGACCAAGAATTGCACAATCTCCGCCGTCCAGCCGCCGCCTTCTAATTTGACCATGTGCGAGCCGGCTTGCATCAATTGGGTGGCACTGCGGATGGCTTGCTCTTTGCCTTCGTGGTAGCTGCCAAACGGCATGTCGCCCAGCACCCAAGCCGTGCCCTGTGCGCGGCGCAGGCCACGGGTGACGCTTTCGACGTGGTAGCACATGGTCTCCAAACTCACGCCGACCGTGCTGCTCAAGCCCTGGCAGACCATGCCCAGCGAATCGCCCACCAGAATCGTCTCCACCCCGGCGGCGTCGGCCACGGCGGCAAAGGTGGCGTCATAGGCCGTCAACATGGTGATTTTTTCGCCGCGCTCGCGCATTTCTTGCAGACGCGGCAGGCTGACAGGGCGGCGCATGGCGGGCTGTGACGATGTGGGCAGCGTGCCGTAAGGGGTGACTTGGGTGGTGATGCTCATGGTTCGTGCTCCCTACATTTCTCTTGATTTGATTTATGCAATTCAAATAACTGCGAAAATGTGAAGTCTATTTGATAATTTCTCAAAATTTACACCATTTCCCACAATTAGCTCGTTATGACTACTTTGACTGCTGACTTTACGCCTGAATCCCTTGCCGCGCTGGCCAAAGCCGATGTCGCCCGTGCTTTGCTGGAAGATGTCGCTACAGGTGATTTAACGGCATCGCTGATCGACCCCGCCAAACGCACCACTGCCCGCATCTTGGCACGTGAGTCAGCGGTGATTTGCGGCTCGGCCTGGGCAGAAGCGGCGATTTCGGGGCTGGACCCCACCGCCAAGCTAACTTGGCGCGTCAAAGAAGGCGAACGCTGCCAAGCCGACCAAACGATTCTAGACATCGAAGGCTTCGCCAGCAAACTGCTGACCGCCGAGCGCACCGCGCTGAACTTCATGCAGATGATGAGTGCTGTGGCGACCAAAACGGCGGTTTATGTCGATATCGTGAAGGGCACGAAAGCCAAAATCGTTGACACCCGCAAAACCCTGCCTGGCCTGCGCCTAGCACAAAAATACGCCGTGCTGTGTGGCGGCGGGACGAACCACCGCATCGGGTTGTATGACGCGGTGCTGATCAAAGAAAACCACATCGCCGCTGCTGGCAGCATCGCCGCTGTGTTGGAACGCGCTGCAAAACTAGCGCCCAATGCCAAGTTCATTGAAATTGAAGTTGAGAATTTGAAGCAATTAGCCGAAGCCCTGAACGCTGGCGCAAAAATGGTTTTATTGGACAACATGAGCGTGCCGACTCTGCATGAGGCGGTGAAGATCAACCAAGGCCGTGCCATTCTAGAAATTTCAGGTGGTGTGACGCTTAACGGCCTGCGCGAGCTTGCAGAAACCGGCGTTGACCGCATCTCTATAGGTACGCTGACCAAAGACGTGAAAGCGACCGATTTTTCGATGCGCTTTGGCGCACTGTAAACACCGAGGATACACAGTATGATCACATCTGTTTTGAACCGTATCGACAAAATCAATGTCGAGTACGACCAACCCGCCTGCCCCACGCAAAACGTGTGGGTGAAAGTGCCGGCCGAGCCGCTGCCGCACGAGCGCATTGAGCTGAAAGCCCGCATCAAACGCCTGCTGAAAGAGCGCAACGCGGTGATGGTGTCGCACTACTACGTGCACCCCGATTTGCAGGATTTGGCCGAAGAAACCGGCGGCATCGTCAGCGATTCTCTGGAAATGGCGCGTTTTGGCCGTGACCACGCGGCGCAAACGCTGGTCGTCTCTGGCGTGCGCTTCATGGGCGAGACGGCGAAGATTCTGTCCCCTGAAAAGACCGTGCTGATGCCCGAGCTAGAAGCCACCTGTTCGCTCGATTTGGGCTGCCCGATCGATGATTTCAGCGCCTTTTGCGACCAACACCCCGACCGCACCGTCGTCGTCTACGCCAACACCAGCGCGGCGGTGAAGGCGCGTTCGGACTGGCTGGTCACATCCAGCTGTGCCTTGGACATCGTCAAAGCCCTGAAAGACAAAGGGCAAAAAATCCTCTGGGCACCGGACAAACACTTGGGCGGCTACATCCAGCGCGAAACCGGCGCGGACATGGTGATGTGGAACGGCGCTTGCATCGTGCATGACGAATTCAAGGCGGCCGAGCTGGAAGCGCTGATGGCAGAGCACCCGAAAGCCAAGGTATTGGTGCACCCAGAATCGCCCGCAGCCGTGGTTGCCTTGGCGCACGCCGTCGGCTCGACCTCCGCCATTTTGAAAGCCGCGCGCGAGATGGACGCGAAAGAGTTCATCGTCGCCACCGACAACGGCATGATGCACAAGCTGCGCACGCAAAACCCAGACAAAGTCTTTTTAGAAGCCCCTACCGCCGGCAACAGCGCCACCTGCAAAAGCTGCGCCCACTGCCCGTGGATGGCGATGAACGGCTTGGCCGCGTTGGCGCATGTGCTGGAGACGAACACCAACCAAATCCACATCGACCCCGCCCTAGGCGTCCGTGCCCGTTTGCCGATAGACCGCATGCTAGCCTTCACCGCCGCGCTGCGCAATGGGCAGCCAACGAATCACCTCGTGCCGCATATTGGAGCGGCATAACACGTCGCATACGTTTAATGACCCATCCATGACCTATTCCGTCAAAGAAATCTTCTACACCCTGCAAGGCGAAGGCGGCAACGCGGGGCGGCCTGCGGTGTTTTGTCGCTTTTCGGGTTGTAACTTGTGGAGCGGACGCGAACAAGACCGCGCGAATGCGATTTGCCAGTTTTGCGATACTGAGTTTGTGGGGACGGACGGCACCTTGGGTGGAAAATTTGCCACAGCGAAAGCATTGGCACTGAAAATTGCATCGCTTTGGCCAAATTCAGACAAAACCAACCGATTTGTGGTGCTCACAGGTGGCGAGCCTTTGCTGCAAGTCGATGAAATGCTCTTAGAAGCCTTGCACGCGCAGGGCTTCACCATTGCGGTGGAGAGCAACGGCACAGTCAAAGCGCCCAAAGGCATAGATTGGCTGTGCATCAGCCCCAAAGCGGGTGCGGCAGGTGTCGATTGGGTGCAAAAAAGCGGTCAAGAGCTCAAAGTCGTCTGGCCGCAAATTGGGTTTACCAAGGCTGATTTGGATACTTTTGCAAATTCTGCTGACTTGCAGTTTGAGAATAAATATATCTCCCCTATGGATAATATTCTGCACAAAGAAAATATCAAAGCCTGCATTAAAATGTGCTTGGATAATCCCTCTTGGAAACTAAGTCTTCAAACACACAAGATAACGGGCATTCGTTGATCGAAATAATTAATTAGCTATGAATAATAAAAACAATAACTCTTTCGAAGTCTGCCAACGCTTCTACTTCGACGCCGCCCACAGCCTAAAACGCGAGATAGAAACCGAAGGCAGCCGCCGCATCCACGGCCACACCTACCAGGCAGAAGTAGCAGTGCGCGGTGCGTTAGATCATAAAACCGGCATGGTGATAGATATTGGTTTAATCAGATTAGAAGTCGCCAAAGTGCGGGAATTGCTCGACCACCATTATCTGGACGAAGTACCCGATTTGGGTATTCCAACCCTTGAGAACTTGTGCATCTATATTGAAAAAACCATGAGAGATAATGGTTTACAGTTATCAAGAGTCTCCGTGTGGCGTGAATCGCTGGGTGACAGGTGTGATATGGCTGTCCAAGCAGTTTAAATCTACTTTAAACCCCTATTTTAGAGATAAAAATGGCTGTAGCCGGCGTATTTATTGCCTGAGCTGCTATTAAATACATAGTAAAATTCAATATATATTCAGTTTAAACCATGACCGAACCGATATTTATCCTCCACCAAGAATTCAAAACCGGTCTCCCCCGTGGCCGTTTTCTCGTTATCGTCAACCCTGAGCGTGCGCAAAAATATATCAAGCACAAGTTAATGGTTGTTGCAATCGCATTACCCATGATAGGTATTGGTGCTGCGCTGGCCATATCTGGCTACCCGTGGGCGGGAGCGCCGTTGGTATTAATCGGCATTCTTTTGCCACGGTATATTAAAAAACAAGCACCAAAAATATTGTTGTATTTGGTGCAGAACGATGCCAAGACTTACCAAGAAGCGATTGACTACGAGATATTGGAAGTGCGGATGGCTGAGGGTTAAATACGCACTTAGCCGGCGTAATTATTGCCTAAGGTGCTATTTTATTTGTAGTAATTTAACCAGCTGCTTTAGCCAAAAGTTCAAGCCCGCGCACTTGCTGACCAGTACCACGCTGCGTTCGAATGCGGTAACGCACCTCCGCATCAAATTCGGCGAGCATCAAAGTCACGGTTTCATCAATCAAACCATTAATCGTGATTGAACGCGCTTTGGCTAATTGACGTAGGCGATTATGTTTATCGTCTGAGAGGCGAACTGTTAAAGCACTCATTGCATATTCTCCTTGATAATATTTTCCTTCAAAAAATCTTCTGGTGTGATAATTCGAATACTTGGAAAACTTAAATCCATATTTTTAAAATCACGTACATTTCGAGTAATGATCAAACCAGCTCCTGCAGCAACGGCAAGTTCAATGAGGTGGTTGTCTCCCTCATCGCGCAAATTTGGACGCCAACCGAAATAAATCCGTACCCAGTCCGTTTGAGCGATGTAAATGTCTAGGAGTTCAGATCGCTCTGCCTGATTCAAGCGGCAATTTTCAAATAATTCAGAGCGACCCAATACGTCTTCATGCTCCGAAAAAAGCGCAGCGCCCATGACGGCATGAATCGCACCGTCTATAGCTAAGGCTAAAACACGATTAGCCGCGCCTGTTCCAAGGCAAGCGCCGACGAAAATATTGGTATCTAAAACTGCCCGCATCATGCGTTAATGGTAGCATTTTTGCCACCAAATTGCAATACTCGGTTTAAAAAATCTCACTTCAACTGCAACGGCACATTCGACCTGAGCGCGGTTTGCTGATTCTTCTCATTCACAAACACCAATTTCGGCTCATGCCCAACCACATTCTCCTCATGCACCTGCGCGAAGGCGGCGATGATGATGAGGTCGCCGGCGCTGGCTCGGCGGGCGGCTGAGCCGTTGACGGAGATCATGCCGGTGCCACGCTCGCCACGGATGGCGTAGGTGATGAAACGTTCGCCGTTGTTGATGTTCCAGATGTGGATTTGTTCGTTTTCGGCAATATTGGCCGCTTCCAGCAGGTTTTCGTCAATCGCGCAAGAGCCTTCGTAGTGCAACTCGCATTGGGTGACGGCGACACGGTGGATTTTGGATTTTAAGAGGGTACGAAACATGGCGATTCCATCAAATAAAGCGTTAAGTTAGAGCGTTGAATTGGGCAGTTTTGGGGCGATGGTGCTCGTTTTTGCGCCATTTTTCGACACATCAATCGCCTCATTCAACGCCATGATAGCCGCTTCTGGCGACGCCGCAGCCGTGATGGCGCTGATAACGGCGACGCCGGCCACGCCCGCCTGTCTCGCTTCCGAAGCCCGCTCCACGTTGATACCGCCAATCGCCACCAAGGGCAGCGGCAACAAGTCGCTCCAATAGGCGACGTTGTGCGTGCCCTGCGGCTGCCACGGCATGTCTTTGGACTGGGTGGCGTACATGGGGCCGCAGGCGATGTAGCTGGGCTGCAGCCCCCAGGCGCTGCAGACTTCCCAATAGCAATGCGTGCTCAGCCCCAAGCGCAGACCAGCTTGGGCGATGGCCTGCAAATCAGCCACATGCAAATCTTCTTGCCCCAAATGCACCCCGTAAGCGCCTTCTTCAATAGCCAATTGCCAGTGGTCGTTGATGAAAAGCTGGGCTTTGGCTGCTTTGGCGTGCTGAATAGCCAATTGCACTTCGCGCCTGATGTCGACAAGTTCTGGTGATTTGATACGTAATTGAACGGTTTTAACGCCAGAAGCTAAAACACGTTGCACCCAAGCGGCACTATCAACCACGGCGTACAAGCCTAGGTCGGCATTGCTCAAAGGGGCGAAACATAAAGACTGTGTTTGCGTTTGAAGTGTTTGCATTGAAGCGTTGGGCAAGCTGAAAGTAGGTAGGTTTTCAATGTAGTGGGCAAAATCAGACCTTGGGCGCACAGGACCTGCGCCCTGCCCTGCAGCATAGGCGTGGCGCAAGGCATGCGTGGTCGCCATCTTCGCGATAACCAACGCCTCCATGCTGACAAAACTACGCGCCAAGGCGGCGGCCACGCTGGAGGCAAACACGCAACCCGTGCCGTGGTTGTGAGGCGTATTCACGCGCGGCAAGCGCAGCCAACCTTGGGCATGTGGACTGAGGCAATAGTCTTCGCTGTTCAAACCCTGAGCATCGCCACCGGTGATGATGACGGTTTTGCAGCCCAAGACTTGCAAGGATTGCGCGGCTTGCTCGACGGCAGAAGCGTCAATCGAAGGAGCTTGCTTCAAGAGCAACGCCGCTTCGGCACGGTTTGGGGTGATCACATCGGCGCGGGGCAGCAACTCGTCGCGGTAGGCTTGGATCAAATCCGCTTGGGCGAAGCTGGCTCCCGTCGTCGCACCTAAAACAGGGTCAACGACGACGGCCAAGTTTGGATTTATCTGTCGCAAACGGTCAATCCAGCGCACCAGCA
>JAYUCJ010000230.1:0-20651 GCA_043740415.1 Polaromonas sp.
TCCATCGTGGTTTCCCATAGCTGGATCGGGTTCATCTCGCCCAGGCCCTTGTAGCGCTGGCGCGCGGTGACGTTTTCAGCCTGGCCGATGAGCCACTTCATGGCCTCGCGGAAGTCGCTGACTTTCTCTTCTTTCTGGCGTTCGCCTTCGCCGCGCATGACCTTGGCGCCTTCACTGATCAGGCCCTTGAAGGTGGCGGCGGCTTCGGCCAGCGTGGCGTAATCAGCGCCATGCACAAAGTCTTGTGTGATCACGCTGCTTTTGACGTTGCCGTGGTGACGGCGACTGATGCGCAAAATCGGCTTGTCGGTTCGCACATCGAACTCGCCCGCCACTTCGGCTGGCGCGCCGGTGGTTGTGAGCTCTCGCAGATGCACCTGCAGTGCCACGGCAGAGACTTCTGCATCGGCCACGGTGTCGAGGTTTAGCGACACACCATCGGCAATCGAGCGCAGCGCCTCCGCATCCATGAAGCCGCGCAAGCGGGCGATGACCGATTCGGCCAGCTGGTGCTTGCGCGCCAGTTCGGCCAGCGTGTCACCCCTGAGCACCACGTTCTCGTCAGCGCCGGTTTGCACGGCCGCATCTTTCAGCGCAATGCGCAGCAAAAAGGTGTCAAGTGCGGCTGTGTCTTTCAAATACTGTTCTTCCTTGCCGGCCTTGACCTTGTACAGCGGTGGCTGCGCAATGTAGATGTGGCCGCGCTCGACCAGCTCGGGCATCTGGCGATAAAAAAAGGTCAGCAGCAGCGTACGAATGTGGGCGCCGTCCACGTCGGCATCGGTCATGATGATGATGCGGTGGTAACGCAGCTTCGCGACGTTGAAGTCATCAGCACCCGGCGTACCGCCAATGCCGCCCGCCTTGCCGATGCCAGTGCCCAGTGCGGTGATCAGCGTCAAGATTTCGTTGCTGGTCAAAAGCTTTTCATAGCGCGCTTTTTCGACGTTCAATATCTTGCCGCGCAAGGGCAGGATGGCCTGAAATTTACGGTCGCGGCCCTGTTTGGCGGAGCCGCCGGCGGAGTCACCCTCGACCAGGTAAATCTCGCACAAGGCCGGGTCTTTTTCCTGGCAGTCGGCCAGCTTGCCCGGAAGGCCCATGCCGTCGAGCACGCCCTTACGGCGCGTCAGGTCACGCGCCTTGCGGGCGGCTTCTCTAGCTCGGGCAGCCTCGATGATCTTGCCGACGATAATCTTGGCATCGTTAGGGCGTTCCTGCAAATAGTCGTGCAGCAGACGGCTGACGATGTCTTCGACCGGGCCGCGCACTTCGGAGCTGACCAGTTTGTCTTTGGTCTGGCTGGAGAATTTCGGCTCGGGTACTTTGACGGACAACACGCAGCACAGGCCCTCGCGCATGTCGTCGCCGGTGACTTCGACCTTGGCTTTTTTGGCGATCTCGCTGTCGTCGATGTACTTGTTGATGACCCGGGTCATGGCGGCACGCAGGCCGGTCAAATGGGTGCCACCGTCGCGCTGCGGGATGTTGTTGGTGAAGCAGAGCACCTGCTCGTTGTAGCCGCTGTTCCACTGCATCGCGACTTCGACGCCGATGTTGGTGTTCTGGTCGGACTGGCGGTCGCCCATGGCGTGGAAGATGTTGGGGTTTAACACCGTCTTGCCTTTGTTGATGAAGTTGACGAAGCCCTTGACGCCGCCCGCGCCTGAGAAGTCGTCTTCCTTGCCGGTGCGCTCGTCTTTCAGGCGGATTTTGACGCCGTTGTTCAAAAAGCTGAGTTCGCGCAGGCGCTTGCTCAAGATTTCGTAATGGAAGTCGTTGTTGGTTTGGAAGATGCTGGTGTCGGGCAAGAAGTGGACTTCGGTGCCGCGCTTTTCGGTGTCGCCGATGACTTTCATCGGGGAAACTTCCACGCCGTTGACTGTTTCAACGATGCGGTTTTGCACAAAGCCACGGGAGAATTCCATGACATGCACTTTGCCGTCGCGGCGTATCGTTAACCGCAACATCGTCGATAAGGCATTTACGCAGCTGACGCCCACGCCGTGCAGACCGCCGGAGACCTTGTAGCTGTTCTGGTTGAACTTGCCGCCGGCGTGCAGCTCGGTCAGGGCGATCTCGGCGGCGGAGCGTTTCGGCTCGTGCTTGTCGTCCATCTTCACGCCGGTGGGGATGCCACGGCCGTTGTCGACCACGCTCACCGAGTTGTCGGTGTGGATGGTGACCAAAATGTCGTCGCAATGGCCGGCCAGCGACTCGTCGATCGAGTTGTCCACCACCTCGAACACCAGGTGGTGCAGGCCGGTGCCGTCGGAGGTGTCGCCAATGTACATGCCGGGGCGCTTGCGCACGGCTTCCAGGCCTTCGAGGATCTGGATCGAGCCTTCGCCATAGGCCTCGGTCGCGCCGGCCTGGTTGGTGTCGATGGTGGGCTGGTAGTTGGCGCTGTCGCCGCTGACATCGCCCAGGTTGACGCCTTCGCCGATGGCGCGTTCCACCACCACTTCGGCGGGTGTTTCTGGCGTTTCAACGGGTTTAATTTCTTCGGTCATGGCAATTTTCTCAATTTCTTTCTATCTTTAGAAACACCAAACCCCCTGTTGTGTAGGGGGTTCATGGAGTGCAATTTATGGCTCTAGCTGGCGTATTGATTGTCTAAGATGCTATTATATTTGTAGCAATTTCTGGCGGCTTAAATCCGCATCGGCATCACCACGTACTTGAACGAGGTGTTGTCGGGAATGGTCAAAAGCGCCGAGCTGTTGCCGTCGGACAATTCCAGCTTCACCATCTCTTGCGTCATGTTGGAGAGCGCGTCGATGAGGTAGGTGACGTTGAAACCGATTTCAATCTCGTCGCCGCCGTAGTCGATGTCCAGTTCGTCCACGGCTTCTTCCTGCTCGGCGTTGTTGGACGCCACACGCAGGGTGCCCGGCTCGATGTTCAGGCGCACGCCTTTGAACTTGTCGCTGGTCAAAATCGCGGTGCGCTGCAAAGACGCCAAGAAAGGCACGCGGCCTAGAATGATAGCGTTTTTGTGGTTCTTTGGAATGACGCGGTTGTAATCAGGGAATTTGCCTTCGACCAGCTTGGTCACAAATTCCATGCCTTCGAAGCTGAACTTGGCCTGGTTGGCGGCGAACTGGAACTCGATCGCGCCTTCTTTGTCGCTCAGCAAGCGCTGCATTTCAATGACTGTTTTGCGCGGCAGGATGACCTCTTGTTTCGGCACTTCCACGTCCAGCGTGGCGGTGGCAAACGCCAAACGATGCCCGTCGGTGGCGACGATGCTGAGCTGCTTGCCTTCGGCGACGAACAAAATGCCGTTGAGGTAGTAGCGAATGTCATGCACGGCCATCGCAAACGCGACCTGGCCGAGCAGGTCTTTCAACACCTTTTGCGGCACGCTGAAAGCGGGGCCGAGGTTGGCGGATTCTTGTACGAGGGGGAAGTCTTCCGCCGGCAGGGTTTGCAGGGTGAACTTGCTTTTGCCGCCTTTCAAAATCAGCTTAGTCGCGCTGGATTCTAAAGAGACCGATTGATCGCCCGGCATGGTGCGCAAGATGTCGATCACTTTGCGCGCGCCCACGGTGGTGGTGAAGTCGCCGCTGTCGCCGTCAAACTCGGCACTGGTGCGGATTTGGATTTCTAGATCGCTGGTGGTCAACTCAAGGCGATTGCCGGTTTTGCGGATCAATACGTTGGCCAAAATCGGCAGCGTGTGACGCCGCTCGACGATGCCCGCGACGGATTGCAGCGCGGCGAGTACTTTGTCTTGTGTTGCCTTCAGAACTATCATGTGAGCCTCTTTTTTTGACTTGAATGTTGTTGTTTTTGCTAATTTTTCTGCTTTTGCAGTATCTGGCTGCAAACCCACCTATTTTCCTCTTTTTTTGTGTCAAAAAGAGTCAAAAAGGCGGCTTCTAGCGGTATTTGCACTTATAAGTTGTTTTAACCTTTAAGGGTTTGCTCTAGGACGTGCAATTGCTGGTTCAATTCGCTCAAAAGCTGCCGTTCCGCCGTCATTTTGCGCACCGCATGCAGCACCGTGGTGTGGTCGCGGCCGCCGAACAGTTCACCGATTTCGGGCAGGCTTTTTTGCGTCAATTCCTTGGCCAAGTACATCGCAATTTGACGTGGCCGCGCGATGCTGGCGGGACGCTTTTTGGAGTACATGTCGGCGATTTTGATTTTGTAATAATCGGCGACGGTTTTTTGGATGTTTTCAACCGAAATCTGGCGGTTTTGGATGGACAGCAGGTCGCGCAGGGCTTCACGCGCCAAGGCAATCGAGATTTCTTTTTGGTTGAAGCGTGAATACGCCAAAATTTTGCGCAACGCGCCTTCCAGCTCACGAACGTTGGAACGCACGTTTTTGGCGACGAAAAAGGCCACTTCTTCGGGCATCTCCGTGCCTTCGGCCTTGGCTTTGTTGATCAAAATGGCGACGCGCATTTCCAGCTCGGGCGGCTCGATGGCAACGGTCAAACCGGAGTCGAAGCGCGAGACCAGGCGTTCATGGATGTCGGCCAAGCCTTTCGGGTAGGTGTCGCTGGTCATGACCAAGTGCGATTTGCGGGCCAACAGGGCTTCAAACGCGTTGAAAAACTCTTCCTGCGTGCGTTCTTTGTTGGCAAAGAACTGCACATCGTCGATCAAGAGCAAGTCCAGCGAGTGGTAGCGCTCTTTGAACTCGTCAAAGGTCTTGCGCTGGTAGGCCTTGACCACGTCGGTGACGAACTGCTCGGCGTGGATGTAGAGCACTTTGGCGTTCGGCCTGTCTTGCAGCAGGCGGTTGCCGATGGCGTGCATCAAATGGGTTTTACCCAGACCGACGCCGCCATAGATGAAGAGCGGGTTGTACAGCTGGCCGGGCGTGCCGGAGACATGCAGCGCAGCGGCGCGCGCCATGCGGTTGGCGGTGCCTTCGATCAGGGCGTCGAAGGTCAAAGCCGTGTTCAAGCGCGGTTTGTTGCCCATGATGCCGTTGGCGGCGCTGGCGCCGGCGTCCGCCACCATGTCGAGGGGCTCGGTCACGCTGCCGAATTCGGCGTTTTTCACGTCCATCGTGGTTCTAGGCGGCGCTTCGCGCTGCATCAAGGCGAGCTCTAAAGCGATGGGTTGGCCGTACATTTTTTCCAGCAAGACGCTGATGCGGCTGGCGTATTGGGCGCGCACCCAATCGAGCTTGAAGCGGTTGGCGATGTAGATGGTGACTTTGGACAGGTCGTTGCTGCTTTGCACGACCAGGGGTTTGATCCAGGTGTTGAATTGCTGCTCAGGCAGTTCCTGCGCCAGCACGTCCATGCAGGCTTGCCACAGGCTTTGGCTGAGGGCTTGGTCGTCGTCTAACGTTGAGGGAGAGTTACCAGCTTGTGAAGAAGGGGATGGGTTGCTGGCCGAGGTCATGTTTTTTTAAGGGATAAAATTTCTGTGGATATTATGCTATGAATTGCACGGTCAGTGTAACTTATCCCCTGATTATCCACAAGTTCGGCTGAGACTTAAACCCAGCATCCTTCCGCTGGGTCAAAACATGGCAAAACACCAAGCCCAGCGGGGAATGCGTTAAAATAGTAACATCTTAAGTGAAAGTAATTCCATGTCAAACCACACCCCAACCACCCACGAGCAAACCACTGAGCATTCAGAAGATGTGATCGAAGCCGTGGCGCACAAAATGTCTTACATGCTGCCCATCGCCGGCGCTATCTTGATTTTCTTGCTCGCTTTCATCGCGGTGAATGTTGCTTAAATCACCTGCAAACGGCTGGAAATATAGGAAATACGGCTCTAGCCGGCGTATTTATTGCCTAGACTGCTATTAAAAATATAGCTAATTTAAATTGAATCAAATCACGTTCGCAACGGCATGATGTGGACGCTTTGTGGTGGGATGTGAACGTTCACCGTGCGCTGGACCGTGTTTCCCGTATTTTCTGGCCCTATTCCCAAACTTCTCACATGTGCGCTGGACAGCGTGAGCGTCAAACGCAGCTCGGCCAAAGCTGGCCAGCCCAGCGGTGCTAAGGTGCAAATACTGGTTTCCCCCAGTGACAGAACTTCTAAAAACTGACAGCGCAAGGTGTTGGGTGGCAGACTTTGTTCACAGGCTGAGCTTGTTTTATCAGAAGTGATGTCTAAATGCTCGGCCGCCAGCACCCAGCTGACGTGTGCGCCATCGTCCAGCTTGTTTTTATCCATCACGGTAAGCATGCAGCCCTGCCAATCCAGCTGCCCCCAGCCCGCTTGTTCTGCGCTGCTGGATTTGTAAAAGCGCCCCTGAAAATGGTTTTGAATGCCCACCAGTTCAGCCACCCGTGCGTTGCGTGGGCGGCTGAAGACTTGCTCTGGGGTGCCGCTTTGCAAGGTAGCTCCCGCGTCCAAAATGACGACGCGGTCGGCCAGGCGACGCGCTTCAAACAAATCATGCGTGACCAACACCATGGGTGTGGACACCGAATTGCGCAGATTGGCCAGCTCGCGGTACAAACTAGTGCGGCTGGGCGCATCGACCGCAGAAAAGGGCTCGTCCAACAGCAGCACCGCAGGCTTGCGCGCCAGTGCCCGCGCCAAAGCGACGCGCTGCTGCTGACCGCCTGAGAGCTGGCTGGGCAGGCGGTGCTCAAGACCGGCCAGGCCCAAACGTTGAACCAGCTCTGTTAACAGGCCGTTTGCATCATGAGCCGGCGTATGTGTTGTGGCTACAGCTATATTTTTAATAGCGGATAAATGCGGGAAAAGGGCATAATTTTGAAACACCAAACCAACCTGACGGTCTTGTGGCGACAGGTTGGTGTGTTGTTTTGAATTGGCAGATTTGTCGAACCAAACGCTATCGCCCACGGTGATGCGGCCTTGCAGACTGGGTGTTTTCAGCAGCCCCGCTATCGCCCGCAGCACGCTGGTTTTGCCGCTGCCGGACGGACCGACCAGCGCGACCAGCTCGCCCGGGGCGCAGTCAAACTGCACGTTCAGGGGCATGGGGGCGGTGTTGGTCAGGTTTACGGTGAGCTTAGTCATTTTAGACGGCATCGATGGTTTTTGCGTGCTTTTTGTTGTGGCTGAAACGATCCGCCGCAAACACCAGCGCCAGCGCCAACAGCGAAAAACCCACCAAAGCCAAGGCCATGACGTGGGCGCCGCTGGCGTCGAAAGCCTGCACGCGGTCGTAAATGGCGATGGACAGGGTTTTGGTTTCGCCCGAAATCGCACCGCCCACCATCAGCACCACGCCAAATTCACCCAGTGTGTGGGCGGCGGTGAGGGCGACGCCTGCCAACAGCCCCGGCCAAGCCAGCGGCAGCTCAATTTTCCAAAACGTGCGCCAAGTCGACAAGCCCGAAACCCAAGCCGCTTCGCGCAGATTGTCGGGAATGCCGGCAAAAGCGCGCTGAATCGGTTGCACCATGAAAGGTAAATTGACGAGCACACTGGCGAACAGCAGGCCTTCAAAGCTGAAAACGAGGTGTAGATTGAGGTGTTGCGCCAGCCAAGCGCCCAAGGCCGAGTTTTGCCCGAACATGGTGAGCAGGTAAAAACCAATCACCGTGGGCGGCAGCAGCAGCGGCAAGGTCACCAAGGCTTCAAGCAAAGGCTTGCCGCGCCAACTGGTGGTGGCCAGCCAGCGTGCCAAGACGACACCCAGCGGCAGCAAGAGCGCTGAGGTTAAAAATGCGAGTAGTAAAGAGGTGCGTGCCGCTGGCCAATCCATGCGGACATTATGCGGCTAAGGACGGCGATTTTTCGGTCTGTATTGCTGTCGAGGACAGCGTATTTTTGACCGCAATGATTTGCGCCAAGATGGACACCGCAATTTCAGCCGGCGTTTTGGCGTTGATGCGGAGCCCCACCGGGCCGTGCAGGCGCTCAAGCTGAGAGGGGGTCATGTCGAAATGCTCGATCATGCGCTCTATGCGCGTGGCTTGGTTACGTTTAGAGCCAAGTGCGCCTACGTAAAACGCGCCGGACTGCAGGGCTTCCATCAGTGCCATGTCGTCCAATTTGGCGTCGTGGGTGAGGGCGACGATGGCGGTGTGGGCGTCAGGCTGCATCTCGCGCACCACGTCGTCGGGCATCCCAGCAACGCGGGTGGCACCGACCTGCAGCGGATCAAACGCGTATTCTTCACGCGGATCGCAGACCAAAACCTCAAAATCGAGCAAAGTCGCCATTTGTGCAAGAGCTTGGCTGAGCTGGCCAGCACCAATCAACAACAGCCGCCATTTCGGGCCGAACAAGGTGGACAAGGTGATGCCGTCAAATGCCATCGCTTGGTCGCGGCTGGCGTCGGCCAAGGTGACCAAGCCAGTGGCTAAGTTCAAGGTGCGAGCCACCAGCTGGTGGGCAGTGGTGCGCGCCAATATTTGCTCAATCCACGCCACATCAAGCACCGGTTCTTGCACCAGGCGCAGCGTACCACCGCAGGGCAGGCCGAAGCGGGCGGCTTCGTCTTTGGTGACGCCATAGGCGATCATCGATGGTTTCGCTATATTATTTATAGCTGTGTAGGCAGGTAATACGCCGGCTAGAGGTGTATTTGAAGGTGTATTTGGTGTGTTTTGAAGTGAATGAGCGGCTTGGTCAGTTTTGAATGCCTCCTTTGTGCGAGCAATCAAATCGTCTTCAATGCAGCCGCCAGAGACGGAGCCGCTGACCATGCCGTCATCGCGCACCGCCAGCAAAGCTCCTGGTGGCCTGGGCGCGCTGCCCCAGGTTTCCACCACCGTGACCATGGTGACGGCATGGCCAGCGTGTCGCCACGCCAGCACATCATTGAGCACCCGCAGGTCTAGGCTTTCCATAGGTTCCTTTAAATCAGTTTACCGAGTTGCAGTGAAACGACGGTGCCTCTATCACGGCGTGAGCGCAGCGAGACCTCGGCACCTATCAACTCCGCCAGTTGCGTGACAATGGCAAGGCCAAGGCCAAACCCATCCGTCGTGCCTTTGTTCGATGGACTTTTATAAAACTCTTTGAAGACCAAACTTTGTTGATCTGGTGTGATGCCTACGCCGGTATCCCACACCTCTATGCGCACGCCCTGATGGGTGTTGCGACAGGCGAGTAGCAAGCCGCCTTTGATGGAGTATTTGATGGCATTGGAGACTAAATTCCCCAAAATGCGCTCTAATAAAATAGCATCTGTGAAGATGTTGCCAGCGATAGCTCTGGTTCGCAGCGTTAGTCCTTTGGCTGCTGCAATAGGTTGGTATTGCACGGCTAGGTCTTCAACCAGCACTTGCAGGTTAACCGCGGTCAAATTGGTGCTGATTTGACCTTCAGAGAGCCGCGACATGTCAAACATGGAATCAAACAAGCTGATCACGGCTTTGGTGGAGGCGGCAATTTTGGGGGCAATCTCGGGGGATGCGGCGGGCTCTTCAACCAACCAACCTGCATACATGTCAAGCGCCAAAACGGGCTGCCGCATATCGTGTGCCGCACTGGCCAGCATGCGATTTTTTGTGGCCACGGCGGCCAAAGCAGTTTCGCGTTGCTCGGTCAATGACGCAATAAGTTGTTTGTTTCTGTATTGAAGCCGTAACCCTTCAACGTAAGTTGTATTCATGCGCTTGCCAACTCGTGACATCATGGTGACAAAGATGACAACCATCGTCAAAGACCACATATGCCGCGTGTCTAGCTGAAAGTTTTGCGTGAACGCAATGTGCAAAAAAATGGCGCTGAGTAAACCGATGAAATAGGCCGCTACAAAACTGTTTAATAGATAAATACGGCTGGACAGGTTGGACACAGAAAACATGCCAAAAATCAGAACAATGAGCAAACAAAAAATGGCAATGTTCGCTGAAGCCTGCTCATAGAAGAGGTAAATGGAGATGCCCCAAATAAAACCATTCAGTGGCGCCAGCCGTGCATACCTTTTGAAGTAACGCTCGCGTTGCTCGACCTGTTGGGTTTGATCGTTATGCACGTAACCGCGCAAAAACCAAAGTCTGAAGGCGCTCAAGACGGTGTTTGCGATGAACCAAGCCAGCAAGACAGATTTTGAGCTTTCACCGTAGTAAAGCAACACCACCATAAAAGTCATGGCGAAAAACATCAACAACTGCGTGTTGACCACGCTTTCCATCACATGTTTGATGGACTCAGACCGCACCCATTGGGCTTCCGTTAAAGCAGATTTTTTTTTGTCCAAGGGTGATGGTCGCGCCGCATTCATCCCCTCAGTGTACAGACAAATACGTGACGGTTACGTTACGTATTTGTCCTGATTTAAGGAAACTACTGCGCGAGATGGACGCCCATTTTTTGAACCGGCGCTGAGGTCGCTGCTGCAGATGTTGTTTTCGCGCCAAACAGCACGTCACCCGACAACTGGCCCCCTTCTTCAATGATGACTTTGCCATATCGAATGGTGCCCGTGACTTTGCCTTGCGCGTAAATCACCAGCTTGTCGCGTACCGTCAAATTGCCATCAAATTTACCGTGGATTTCGGCGATATCAATATCCGCCGAACCTTTGAACGCGCCGTTGGCCATGATTTGGATGACGCGCGAGTCCATGGTGGCCTCTACTGTACCTTCAACCACCAGGGTATCGCAATCGGTGATTTCAACGCCTTTGAGCTTGATGTTGGGGCCGACAATCAGGCGGCTGCCGCTTTCTGTGCCTGAGCTTGTTGTGCTTGGTGCTGCGGGAGTAGACGACGTTGTTGTTGCGGCATCGCTGCGCAGACCTGTTTGCGTCAAATTGTTGACGGCGTCGGTTCTGACTGTTCCATTCAGGTTGCGTCCACTGCTGGGCGAGTAGGGTGCCGGTGCGGGTTCAGGTTCGCGTTTGCCGAAAAAGGGTGATGCTAGTGCCATGGAAGGGTTCCTTTTTAATCATCTACACATATAGACGGGGTCATCCTAAGCGGCATCAGCAGCACAAATGCACAGCGATGTAAGCGAGGTAACAAAGATGGAGTATTCATCTAAATTGATAGCATGCCGTTACTTGTCTTACATCACGCAGGGCATGGTTGCGTTAATTCTTCAGGCGAGTAATTGGTTGGCGATAGTGCTTAAGTAAGCAACTGCACATTCCCACCCGCCGCCGTGGTGTTGACCGTCAGCGTCTGCTCCGCACAAAAACGGTACAAATAGTGTGGTCCGCCGGCTTTCGGCCCCGTGCCGCTCAGACCTTCACCGCCAAAAGGCTGCACACCCACCACCGCGCCAATCATGTTGCGATTGATGTAGACATTGCCGACGTGCGCCGCCCGCGCCAGCGCCTGCGCGCGGGAGTCGATGCGGGTCTGGATGCCCAGCGTCAGCCCGTAACCCAGCGCGTTGATCTGGGCGATGACCTCAGCTGGGTCGCCACCCCAGCGCACCACGTGCAGCACCGGGCCGAAGATTTCAGCGCCGATGTCGCTGATGGCGTTCAGCTCGAAAGCGGCAGGCGGGATCAGGTTGGGTTGCATGCTTGCTATATTATTTGTAGCTAATGAGGCATTAAATACGCCGGCTATATCTGAATTTAAGAGTGGTTTTGATGCCTTGTCTAGGCGTTTCAGGTGGTTTTGGATGCTGTCGAAGGCTTCACGGTCTATCACCGGGCCGACATCGGTGGCGAGATCGGCGGTATCGCCCACGCGCAGCTCCTTGGCAGCACCTTGGATCATCTCGATCACGCCATCGGCAATCGACGCGTGCACGCACAGCAGCCGCAGCGCCGAGCAGCGCTGGCCGGCGGAGCGGAAGGCGCTTTGCACCACGGCGTCGGCCACCTGCTCGGGCAGGGCGGTGCTGTCGACCAGCATGGCGTTGATGCCGCCGGTCTCGGCGATGAGGGGCACAATCGCGCCGTCTTTGGCCGCCAAAGCACGGTTGATGATTTTGGCCACCTGCGTCGAGCCGGTGAACACCACGCCCGCCACGCCGGGGGCGGCGACCAGCGCCGCGCCCACAGTCTCACCCGCGCCGTGCAGCAGCTGTACCGCCCCGCTGGGCACGCCAGCGCCGTGCAACAAGGCCACCATGGCCTGCGCCACGCCGGGTGTCTGCTCAGCGGGTTTGGCCAGTACGGTGTTGCCGGTGGCTAAAGCTGCGGCGACTTGCCCTGCAAAAATCGCCAGCGGGAAGTTCCACGGGCTGATGCAGACCCACGGGCCGCGTGCAATGAGGCGCAGTTCGTTGGTTTCGCCCGTCGGACCCGGTAAAGCTATCGGCGTCATCACGCGCTCGGCCTCATCCGCGTAGTAGCGCAAAAAGTCCACCGCTTCCCGCACCTCAGACACCGCATCGCCCCAGGTTTTGAAGGCTTCCTTGACCAGCAGGGCGCAGAAGGCGGGCAACTGGGCGTCCAGGGCGTCAGCGGCGTTTCTCAGAATGGCGGCGCGATAGGGCACAGCTGTTTTGCTCCATGTTTTGTAGCTGGTGAGGCTTGTTTTCAACGCCTCGGGGATGGCCGCGACAGCGTATTCGGCCACGGCAGGGACAGTTGTTGCGGCATACGCCGCCAAGAGTGGTGCGCGCATGGTTTCCACGGTCAAATCAAGGCCGCTGCTGTTTTTGCGGGCCGATGCTGATTCGCCAAACAACTGCGGCGGCAGGGTAAAGGCGCTGTGTGGCTCTAGGCGCAGCGGGGAAATCAGCAACTCGGCCATCCCCACCGACTCGTCGGTGAGCTGGTGCACAAAGGACGAGTTCGCGCCGTTTTCTAGCAGGCGGCGCACCAGATACGCCAGCAGGTCGCGGTGCGCGCCCACGGGGGCGTAGACGCGGCAACGGATGAGCGGGTTTTTCAGCACCTCGCGGTAGACGCCTTCACCCATGCCGTGCAATCTTTGTAGCTCGAAGGGCGCGCCAGTTTTCGCGGCCATCTGTAGAATGGCGGCAATCGTCGCCGCATTGTGGGTGGCAAACTGCGGGTAGATCGCGTCGGGCGCATCGAGCAGCGCTTTGGCGCAGGCCAGGTAGGACACGTCGGTGTGGTGTTTGTGGGTGAAGACGGGGTAGTGCGGCAGGCCGAGTTCTTGCGCGCGCTTGATTTCGCTGTCCCAGTACGCGCCTTTGACCAGTCGGCACATGAGTTTGAGCTTGTATTGGCGGGCTATTGTCGTGACGTGCTCGATCAGCTCCAAAGCGCGGGTCTGGTAGGCCTGCATGGCCAAGCCAAAGCCTTCCCACTGCGGATAGTGGGCGGCGACTTGGGCGGCCAAGGCTTCGAACACGCCCAGCGACAGCTCCAACCTGTCCACTTCTTCCGCGTCTATGGTGAGGTTGATGTTGGCGTTCGCCGCCAGTTCGCAGAGTCCCCAGACACGCGGCACCAGCTCGGCCATGACGCGGCTGTGCTGCGCATCTTCGTAGCGAGGGTGCAAAGCGCTCAATTTGATGGAAATACCGTCATTTTCGGCCGTATTTTTGGCTGTAGCCGGCGTATTTGTTGCCTGAGTAGCTATTGAAATAATAGCATTTTTGTAACTAGCCAAGTAAATCAGCGCATCCGCATCCGTCCGCGCGCCTTCACCCAGCATGTCGTAGCTGAATCTGAGATTGGGAATTTTCTTGCGGGTCGAGTTCGCCACCTTCATCGCCTCGGTAATGGTTTGGCCAAGAACGAATTGGTGCCCTAAAAGTTGTACTGCGCGCAGCGTGGCGGCAACCACGGTTTTCGCGCCCATTTTCCCCAGCAGGCCTATGCCATTTTCCGTTCGTGCTGAGCTTGTCGAAGCGCCTTCGACAAGCTCAGGCCGAACGGATGGAGGCAAAAACTTCTTGGACATCGCAATCGCCGCGCTGGAAAGCCGCGTCAAAGCAGAATCCGCCGCACCATCAAAATCCGCCCGTCCGAGCTGGTCGGCGGTCAGGGCGATGGCGGTTTCGGCGTCGGGGACGCGCAGCAGTGCTTCGGCCAAGCGCATCAGGGCCAAACCCTCGGCGCTGGAGATGGGGTATTCCTTCAGCAGGCTTTCCATCGCCCAAAACGGTGGCGGGTTGTCGCGCACGGCTTGCACCCAGGGGGCGGCGGCCTTGGCGGCGCTGGCCCAATCTAATGTGTTGGCAAGCGTGTTGAGGCGCTGGGCGACGATGGTGGCTTCTGGGCGATAGGGGTTGGGTAGGCGCATGATGAATCTCGCTTTGGTAACTTTAGACTAGGGCTTGAATAAATTGATAGCGAAGTATTGACCAAATATCATGGCTTGTTAAGTCGTTTGGGACAGAAAGATGGCGGGTATTAGCGGCATTCACAGGCTGGTAAATTTGAGAATAGGCTAAGAACAAGACGAGAACGGTGAAGTAAATTAAAATGAGGGTATGAACTATCCCCAAGAATTTGACGTCATCGTCGTCGGTGGCGGCCACGCCGGCACCGAGGCCGCACTGGCCAGCGCCCGCATGGGCTGCAAAACCCTGCTGCTGTCGCACAACATCGAGACGCTGGGGCAGATGAGCTGCAACCCGTCTATCGGCGGGATTGGCAAGGGCCATCTGGTCAAGGAAGTCGACGCCATGGGGGGCGCGATGGCGCTGGCGACGGACGAAGCGGGCATCCAGTTCCGCGTCCTCAACAGCTCCAAAGGCCCCGCCGTGCGGGCGACACGGGCGCAGGCTGACCGTGTGCTGTACAAAGCGGCGATACGCCACAAGCTGGAGAACCAGCCGAACCTCTGGATGTTCCAGCAGGCGGTGGACGATTTGATGGTGGAGGGCGACAGAGTCGTCGGTGCGGTGACCCAAGTCGGCGTGCGCTTTCGTAGCAAGACGGTGGTGCTGACGGCGGGGACGTTTTTGGATGGCAAAATCCACGTCGGCCTGAACAACTACGCGGCGGGCAGGGCGGGGGATCCGCCGGCGGTGTCGCTGAGCGTCCGGCTCAAAGAATTGAAACTCCCGCAGGGTCGCCTGAAAACTGGCACGCCACCACGGCTGGATGGCCGCACGATTGACTTCAGCAAGTGTCTGGAGCAACCGGGGGATGGCGTGCGCCAGACCGATGGCAGTCTGACACCCATGCCCGTCTTCAGCTTCATGGGCAACGCCGCCATGCACCCGCAGCAGGTGCCGTGCTGGATCACCCACACCAACGAGCGCACGCACGAGATCATCCGCTCCGGCTTCGACCGCAGCCCCATGTTCACCGGCAAAATCGAGGGCGTGGGTCCGCGCTACTGCCCCAGCGTGGAAGACAAGATCAACCGCTTTGCCGACAAGGAAAGCCACCAGATTTTCCTGGAGCCCGAAGGCCTGACCACCAACGAGTACTACCCCAACGGCATCAGCACCAGTCTGCCGTTTGACATCCAGTACGAGCTGGTGCGCTCGATGGCGGGGCTGGAAAACGCCCATATCCTGCGTCCAGGCTATGCGATTGAGTACGATTACTTTGACCCACGCGCCCTGAAAACCAGCTTCGAGACCCGCGCCATTGGCGGCTTGTTCTTCGCCGGGCAGATCAACGGCACCACCGGCTACGAAGAAGCCGCAGCGCAGGGCATGTTTGCCGGCATCAATGCCGCTTTGCAGTGCCGCAGCCTAGGCTTTGGCGATGTCGCACTCAGCGCTGCAGGAGGTACTACTTATACGGGTGACGCTTGGTTGCCACGTCGCGACGAAGCCTATTTGGGTGTGCTGGTGGATGATTTGATCAGCAAGGGTGTGACCGAACCCTACCGCATGTTCACCAGCCGCGCCGAGTACCGCCTGCAGCTGCGCGAAGACAATGCCGATGTGCGTTTAACCGAAGTTGGGCGCGAGCTTGGCTTGGTGGACGATATGCGCTGGAATATTTTTAACCGCAAGCGCGATGCTGTTTCACGTGAAACACAACGCTTGAAAGCACTGTGGGCGAGCCCGAAAAACGTGTCTGCCGCAGAGGCAGAGCGTGTATTTGGTAAAGCTTTAGAGCACGAATACAATCTGCTCGAATTGCTGCGCCGCCCGGATGTGGACTACGCGGCGTTGATGAGTTTGGAGTCTGCGAAGTTTGCCAACCCCATTATTCCGACAGATGTTGCCGATGTTTCACGTGAAACATCATTCGAGTCTGTGAATTTGTTTGAAGCCGAGCAAGCCAAAGCTGTCATCGAGCAAATCGAAATTGTGGCGAAATACTCGGGCTATATCGACCGCCAGCATGCTGAGGTGGAAAAAGCCCTGCATTTTGAGCAGTTCAAACTGCCGCCAGAGATGGACTATTCGCAAGTAACCGCTTTGAGCATTGAGGCGCGCCAGACGCTGACCAAGCACAAGCCTGAGACCTTGGGTTTGGCTTCACGCATTTCTGGCGTCACGCCGGCAACTGTTTCTTTGTTGTTGGTGTATCTGAAAAAGAATGGCTACAAAGGGTTTTCAGATAAAAAACGCACGGATTCTGCTGAGACTACTGTAGAGGTTGCAGCAGAGGCGGAGGCGGAATGACGGCTAATGTGTTTGAACTGCCGTTGCGGCAGGGTATGGCGGCGCTTGGGTTGACGCTGAGCGACACCCAAATTGTCCAACTTTTGGGTTACCACACCTTGATTCAAAAGTGGAACAAGGTCTACAACCTGACCGCGATACGCGACCCCGCTGAGATGCTGACGCACCATTTGCTGGACAGTTTGGCGATTGTGGCGCCGCTGATGCGACAGACTTCAAGTGCCAGCGTCAACATGCTAGACGTCGGTGCTGGGGCAGGACTGCCGGGCGTGGTGGTGGCGATTTGCTGCCCACAGGCGTCGGTAACCTGTGTGGACGCTGTGGCCAAAAAAATGGCCTTTGTGCAGCAAGTGGCGACGGAGTTGAAGTTGCCCAATCTCAAGGCGCTGCACGCCCGTGTGGAGACGTTAACTGATAAATACGACGTTATCACCTCTCGTGCCTTTGCGACTTTGCTGGATTTTGTGACCGGATCGCGGGCGGCGCTGAAGGCTGATACGGGTGTTTGGCTGGCCATGAAGGCCAAAGACACGGCTGCTGAAGTGGCTGAATTGCCATCAGATGTGACGGTGTTTCACGTGGAACAACTCACAGTTCCGGGTTTGGATGCTGAGCGGTGCATTGTTTGGATGAAGTTCCAATAGGTTTTTGTTGAGGCGTTAGTGCGTGGCTAAATGTCGCGTAAACTCACACTCTCTATAAAAATCCGCAAAAAATTTAACCCTATGTTTGGAATCAGCAATTACAGTGCATTTGTCATCGCTTTTGTCTTGCTCTTGCTGCTGCCTGGTCCGGGCAATTTGGCCTTGATCACGTCTGCGGGCAAGGGTGGTTTGAAGGGCGGTGTGGCTTCTGTCTTTGGCTTGCTGCTGGGGGATCAAATTTTGCTATGGCTCACGGTGGCTGGCGTGGCGGCTTTGTTGGCGGCCAACCCGATTGTTTTTCATGTTTTGCAGTGGGTCGGCGCAGCCTATTTGGCATGGTTGGGCTTCAAGATGTTGACGGCAAAGGCGGGTGACAAACCTTTGCTCAATATCAAGGCGGGGCATTATTTCCGGCAAACTTTGGTGATCACCTTGTTCAACCCCAAGGCCATCATGTTTTACGTGGCTTTCTTCCCGCAGTTTATCGATCCGCTCAAGCACCAAGGTATGGTGACCTTTGGTGTGATGGCGGCGACCATTGCGGTGTTGGGCTTTGTCTATTGCCTTTCTGTGGTGCTGATCACGCATTACATGGCAGAGCGCATTCGCGCCAACCCGAAGGTGACAAACGCCTTGCAGAAAATAGCTGGACTTTTCCTCATAGGCTTCGGCGTCAAGCTGGCGCTGAGTAAGTAGTTCATCGACCAACCCATTCACCACAATTTATAAAGACAACATGGCTAAGATTTTTTGCGTCGCGAATCAAAAGGGTGGGGTCGGCAAGACCACCACGACGGTCAACTTGGCAGCGGGTTTGGCCAAAATCGGCCAACGCGTGCTGATGATTGACCTAGACCCACAAGGCAACGCCACCATGGGCTCGGGTGTGGACAAGCGCACTTTGGAGCTGACCATTTATGACGTGCTGCTAGAAAACGCCTCCATCGCCGAAGCCCGGGTTAAAAGTGAGAAGCTGATCGCCGCAGGTTGCAGCTTTGACATCCTTGGCGCGAACCGCGACTTGGCGGGTGCGGAGGTGGAGCTGGTCGATGTGGAGCGCCGTGAAAAGCGCATCAAAGCCGCTGTGGCCGCTGTGGCGGACGAGTATGATTTTGTCCTGATCGACTGCCCACCCAGCCTGTCCATGCTCACCTTGAACGGGCTGTGCTGCGCCAATGGCGTGATTGTGCCGATGCAGTGCGAGTATTTTGCGCTGGAAGGTTTGACCGATCTGGTCAACACCATCAAGCAAGTGCATGCCAATTTGAACCCCGATTTGCAGATCATCGGCCTGCTGCGCGTCATGTTTGACCCGCGCATCACGTTGCAGCAGCAGGTCAGCGAGCAGCTGAAAAACCACTTTGGCAACAAAGTCTTCAACACCGTGATCCCGCGCAATGTGCGCTTGGCCGAAGCGCCCAGCTACGGTTTGCCCGGCGTGGTGTTTGACCCGTCCGCGCGCGGCAGCGTGGCGTTTGTCGAGTTTGCCGCTGAGATGGTGGAGCGCATCAAAACCATGTGATGAAAGTTCAAAATACATTAAAAGCCGCATTTTTAGAGAAAAATATACCTCTAGCCGGCGTATTTATTGCCTAAGTAGCTATTAAATATATAGCAAATTTATCGAATGACCAATTCTGCATCACCACACGTTTTCACACTCCCAGGCTGGCAGGGCAGCGGGGCGCAGCATTGGCAAATACGTTGGGCAGAGCTGTTCGGCGACGAGCTGGTAGAGCAGCACGACTGGATGCACCCGCTGCGTGGCGACTGGATCACGCGCTTGGAAGACGTGGTGCAGAACCAATTGAAAAAACAGCCAGACCTGCCGATAGCGTTTGTCGCGCACAGCTTGGGCTGCCATTTGGTCGCCAGCTGGGCCGCCATATCACCCAGTGTTAGCAAAGTCGCCGGTGCGCTGTTGATGGCACCACCCGACCCACTGCAGGCGAATTTGCCGCCACAACTGCACAGCTGGCGCAAACCTGTGCTGAACCAATTACCGTTCAAAACCACATTGGTGGCGGCTACGAACGACCCGTTTTGCAGCTTTGCCGCGGCGCAACAACTGGCGCACAACTGGGGCGCTGAGCTCGTCAACATTGGCGAGCGCGGCCACATCAACGCCGAATCAGGCTTGGCGGACTGGCCAGCTGGGCGCGAGATGCTGAATCAATTAACAAATTTCAATTAAGAACGAGAACAAAAACATGGTTACCAAACGACCCAAAGGCCTAGGCCGCGGCTTAGAAGCACTGCTAGGCCCCACTTTTGACGAAAACGCCGCCAACAATGCAGCGGCTAAGGCGGCAGAAAAGGCCAACCCAGGCACGCCATCCACCTTGATGCTGACCGACATGGTCGCCGGCCAATACCAGCCCCGCACCCGCATGGACGAGGGCGCTTTGTACGAGCTGGCCGAATCCATCAAGGTGCAAGGCATCATGCAACCTATACTTGTCCGCCGCTTGAGCGACGAACAAGCCCGCAAACATCGTGAAGACCGCAATAAGGCGGAACAGCAGAGCGGTCGCTCTGCTGAGGCTTCTTTTACAAACGGATCTGTCCGCGAGGTATACGAAATCATCGCCGGTGAACGCCGCTTTCGCGCGGCTAAAATCGCCGGTCTAGACAGTGTGCCCGTCTTGGTGCGCGACGTGCCCGACGAGGCCGCCGCCGCCATGTCGCTGATTGAAAACATCCAACGCGAAGACCTGAACCCACTGGAAGAAGCGCAGGGTTTGCAGCGTTTGGTGAAAGAATTTTCCCTGACGCACGAACAAGCCGCCCAAGCCGTAGGCCGCTCCCGCGCCGCCGCCAGCAATTTGATGCGCCTGCTCAATTTGGCCGACCCGGTGCAAACCATGCTGATGGCGGGCGACTTGGACATGGGCCACGCCCGTGCCCTGTTGTCACTCGACCGCGCCACCCAGATCACCGCAGCCAGCCAGATCAGCGCCAAGAAAATGTCGGTGCGCGAGGCGGAAAGCCTGGTCAAAAAGCTCAGTGCCGAGTTCAACCTCGTTGCCACCAAGCCGAAAAAAGAGAAATCCCGCGACCTGAAACGCGTGGAAGAAGAGCTGTCAGACCTTTTGACCGCGCAAGTTGAAATCCGCGTCAAAAAGCGCGTGAAACGCCACGGTAAGTTTGAGGAAATGGGCGAGTTGAGCGTTCAATTTGGCTCGATGGAAGAGCTGAATGGGCTGATTGACCGCTTGCGGGGGAAAGAATAAAGTTCATTTGATCGGTCCAAAGCCATGAATCGCCACGATCAACTTAAACAACAGCCTCTGCGCAGCCGCACGGCTGAGCGCTTGATTGCTTGGATCATGGTGTTGTTTTTCGTCGGTTTTGCTTGGAGTATTTTGCTTGCTGGTGGCGTTTCCATCAGCGGCAAAAAGGGCGTGAGTTATTTGACGGGCGATTGGGCTTTGCTGATGGTGGCTGTCAGCCTTTTTGCCGCAACTTTGTCGTCCGTTTTGCTCAGCAAAGTCATGGGTTTTGGGCGCAAGTGGGCAGCGGTGGTGTTGATGCTCATTTGGCTACCTGTAGCAGCCTATTTGCTATTAAAATAGGCTATGTCAACGTTAGTTGTTGAAATCAAATATAGGCATAGAAAACAGCGTTGCTGCATCGGCTAACTCGTTGATTTATATAGAGTCTATTTTG